>QHUU01000068.1 GCA_003222155.1 Gemmatimonadota bacterium
ATCACTTTGTGCACCGTCGCCGCGCGACCGGCGGCGGCGCAGACTTCGTATCGCGTCGCCTGGTGGGATGCGGCGTCGGTCGTGGCTGCCGGCGGGTTGTCCGTCATCCCCGACGCTGCGGGGCTCCCCCACGGCCCGCCGCCGTGCGCGCTGCCGTGTGATCCCGCCTCGCTCCCCGGCATCGATCACGTGGCGCTGCACACGTTCTCCGGGTCCGCCGCGACCGCGAGCAGCGTGCTGCTCGCGAGCGTGGTCGTCTCCTCGGGACTCGCGTCTCTCGCAGGTGCCACGCCCGCCCAAGTGCGGGGCCATGCGGCGGTGTACGCCAACGCGCTCACGTGGACGTTGGCGGCGTCGCAATGGCTCAAGGTGCTGGCGCACCGCAGCCGGCCGGTGCTCTACACGGCCGAGGCAGCCGCGGCGGCCTCCGACCGCGAGAACCGGCGCTCCTTCCCCTCTTCGCACGCGGCCCTCGCTTTTTCGGCGGCGGCGGCGTATGTCGCGATGGCAGGGCGGGAGCGGTTGCCCCACCGCACCCGCAACGCCGTATTGCTGTATGCGGCGTCGCTCGGCGTTGCCATGCTGCGCGTTTCCGCCGGCCAGCACTTCCCGACGGACGTCGCGGGTGGGGCGGCGCTCGGCACGGGAATCGGCTGGCTGGCGGCGCGCGTGCACCCCACCGGGCCGTGACATGAGCCAGCAGCTCCCCCGGGTGATGCGGTTGCGCGACGTGGTGCTCTTCAACATCAGCGCCATCGTGGGGCTGCGCTGGCTCACCACCGCCGCGAGCCAGTTCGGGCTCGCCAGTCTGGGACTGTGGCTCCTCGCCATGGTCGTGTTCTTCCTGCCCTCGGCCGTCGCGGTACGGGAGCTGGCCGACATCGATCCCGCGGCGGGCGGTATCTACCGCTGGGTGCGACGGGCATTCGGGCCGCTGCACGCCTTCGTGGCGGGGTGGGGATATTGGGTGAACAACCTGTTTTACTTTCCTTCGCTGCTCGTCGCCACGGCGGCGATCGCCGCCTACGCCGCCGGCCCGCGCTTCGTGCGACTGGGCGACGACACCCGGTTCGTCGCGGCGCTGTCGCTCGCGGGACTGTGGCTCGCCGTGGGCGTGAACGTGGTCGGCCTGCGCGTCGGGAAGCGGCTGCAGAACCTGGGAGGCTACGGCACCTGGCTCCCGGCGCTCATCTTCGTGCTGCTGGCGGTCTGGTCCGTCGTCACGCGCGGCAGCGCGACGCCGGTCACCGCGCGCGCGCTCGTCCCCGCGCGATTCGACCTCCCGTCGATCAACCTGTTCGCGACCATGACGTTCGCCTTCGCGGGACTCGAGCTCGCCCCCACGCTGGGCGACGAGATTCACGACGCCGCGCCGACGCTGCGCCGCGGCGTTCTCCTCTCCGGATTTGCGATCGTGGCGATGTACGTGCTCGGCACCGCCGCGATGCTCGTCGCCCTGCCTGCGGACACCGTAAGCATCACCAACGGCATGCCCCAGGCGACCGCCGCTCTCGTGGAGCGGCTCGGCGTGGCGTGGCTCGCGCCGGTGGCGGGCGCGGTGGCGATCCTCCTGGTGCTCGGCAATCTTGGGGGCGTCGGGGCGTGGCTCGCGGGCTCGGCCCGGCTGCCCTACGTCGCCGGCGTGGACGGGGTGCTGCCCCCGGCGTTCGGCCGGATCCATCCGCGGTGGCAAACGCCGTACGTTGGATTGCTGATGCAGGGCGCGATCGCGACCGTCTTCGTCATCGCGAGCCTGGTGGGCTCGAGCGTCAGGAGCGCCTACTTGGTGCTCACGCAGACGACGCTCGTCCTGTTTTTCATTCCGTATCTCTACCTGTTCGCGACGTATCTGCGGCTGCGTCGCGACCGGACGCTCGGTACCGGGGTGGTGGGAGTAGTCGGTCTCGCCGCGGTCCTCTTGTCCATCGTGCTCGGCTTTGTGCCTCCCGCCGACGAGGCCCACGCGTTGCTGTACGAGGGAAAGGTCGTCGGGGGCGTGATCGGATTCATGCTGCTCGGTGTAGTACTCGCCAGGCGCGGGGTGAGGCGTCGCACAGCCGCCCACTCGGCCGCGCTGTAGAGTGGAACGTCGCGTCCATCGTTTTTTCAAGGACCCGGGAGTTCTCTCGTGAGGCCTCGTCGCTCGCAGTTTTTGGCAGTGGTCGCCGTCGTGTGCCTGCCCGCCGCCAGCCGGGCCCAGCAGGACCCACCACGCGTACGTCGCGAGATTCGCGGGTTCGACTTCCGCAAGGACGGGGTGTGGCGCAAACAGGTGCGCGCCGTGCGGAGCGCCCGCCATCAACTGCTGCGACAGCGGAATTTTCCGGCGCTGAATGCCCCGCTCGTGAGCGGGAGCCGCGCCCCGCTGTCGCTGGGCGCGCCGCTCGGGGCCGCGCCCGCCGTATCCGGCGTGCTGCGCGTGCCGGCCATCCTGTTCACGTTCAAGAACACTCCGCCGAGCCAGGTCCGTCCCACCAGCCAGTTCGACGACGTCCTGTTCGCGCCATCACCCACCGGCGCGTCCGCCGGCCGGCCCTATACGTACAGGTCCTACTACACGGAGCTGTCCAACGGCCTGCTCACCGTGCAGGGTCAGACGTACGGCTACGCCGCGCTCGACTCCAACGAAGTGACCTACACCGGGGTCCCGGGCACCTGCACCGGAAACCCGTATACCGGCTCGACGGACTGCAACGGCCTGTTCTCGCCCAGCGCGCAGGCGCGGATGCAGAGGGCCCTCGCCGAAGCGCTGGGTAAGGTCGACAGCCTGATCGACTGGACGCAGTACGATGGCGACGGCGACGGTTTCGTCGACTTGGTGGCGTTCATTCAACCGGCGCTCGACGGCGCGTGCGGCCCCCTCGGGAACAATCATCTGTGGGCGCACCGCTTCTTCCTGCAGCCGCCGTACTATGCCACGCACTCGACCACCGTGGTGAACGGGCAGACGGTGAACGTAAGGGTGGCCGACTACATCCTGGAGAGCGGCGTGGGCGGCGCGAGCGGCTGCGACACGACCGCGATCATGCCGATCGGCACGGTGGCCCACGAGACCGGACACGGATTCGGGCTCCCCGATCTATACGACACCGACGGGGCGAGCGAGGGCGTCGGCGAGTTCAGCTTGATGGGGAGCGGGAACTACACGTCACCGTTCAGTCCCTCGCGCATGGATGTGTGGTCCCTCAACGAGCTGGGCTGGGTGATCGTCACGCCGCTCACCACCGCCGGGGCGTACACCTTCGGCCCGGCGAAGCTGCCCGTTGACACCGCCCTGTTCGTCCCCGTCACCGGATCGAACCCGCGCGGTGAATACTTCCTGCTGGAAAACCGCCAGGGTGTGCTGTCGGACAGCGCGATGATTCGCTATCACTGCCGGGTCTGGTTCGCCTCCGCGAATCCGCCCGCGTCGTGCAGCGGCGGGTTGATCGTCTGGCACGTGGATTCACTGCAGATCGCGCGGCCCGGGAATAGCGTGAACACGGGCCCGATTCACGGCCTCGAGGCGATCCAGGCGGATGCGTTCGGCAACCTCGACGCGGACCCCGCGCGTCGCTGCTATCCGGGGGCCCCGGCGGTCGGCTGCTCGAATCGCGGCGATGCGGGCGATCTCTATCCCGGGACGACCGGGAACGCGACGCTCTCGATCGCCACGCTGCCGAGCGACGGTCTCAACGCGACGGGCTGCCCGGGTTTCAGCCTGGACACGATCAGCCAGGTGGTGCTCAACGGGGCGGTACGCTTCGTGTTGAACACGGGAGCGCAGACGCTGGCCGTAACGACAGCGCCGCAGCTCCCCGGTGGCAAGTGGGGATACTCCTATAACACGGTCCTGACCGCTGCGTGTGGCGGCGGCAACTACCAGTGGAGCGTCGTGTCTGGGACGCCGCCTCCGGGGGTGGCGTTGTCGCCTGGCGGCGTGTTGAGCGGGTGGCCGACCGATACAGGCACCTACACTTTCCAGGTCCGTGTGATCGACGGGACGCAGACCGCGGGGCGGGGGATGACCCTCCACGTCGTGGAGCCGTCCCTCACGCTGCAGCAGGTCCTGAGTCTCGAGTTCCAGGGCCCGGCGCTCGCGAATGACGATCAGAAGCGCTACCTCGATTTCCAGGGCAATCACAACGACACCTTCGACATCGGTGACTTTTTGCGCTGGCTCGGGCGCACCGGGCAGGTGGCGCCCGTGACCGCACCGGTGGCGGCCACGAGGGCACGACCATGAACCGGTACCTGACGACGTTCGGCGTGGCTTGCGGCATCACCGCCGGCGCATGCAGCGAACCGCCCGCCGCCCCCACGTCGCTGACCCTCTCCGCGCAGCTCACCAACGCGGGGTCGACGGATCGGGCGATCCTCGTGGAGATCGCCGGAGCCGACACGAGCGCACGGATCGACAGCGTGCTGGCGCCCGCCGGCTCGAGCTATCGGCTGTTCACGGAACGGCTGTCCGTTACCCAGTGGCGTGCCATCGTCACGGGGAATCTGTCGGACGGAGTCTTGCTGCGGCTCGCCGTACCGGGCAGGAGCCGGGCGAGCGCCTACACGGCCGCGATCCTGGACGTGGCGGACGCCTCGTTTGCCGATCTGCCGCCCGGAAGCCGGGCCGTCACCATTGCCCGGTAGCGCTCCCCGCGCACCCGCCAGCTAGGGCAGCGAAGGCCGGTGTGCCGTCGGGGAGACGCAGTCCAGCGATTGCGGCCCGGCCTGCCTGCGTCACCCATCGAGCGAACGCGCCTGCCGCCGCTGGGGCGCCGGGATGGCGCACGACGTACAGCGTGTAGGGATTGGTGAGCGCCGTGTCGGCCACGAACAGGATCCGCAGGCTCAAGCCCCGGAGCGTGGCATACGTGGGCAGATCGGCGAGGGCATACGCGTCGCGCTCGTCGGCGAGGTGGAGCGTGGCTGCCTGGTCGGCCCCCGACTCGATACGCCAGCGTGACACGGGCGTCATACCCGCCGCCTGCCACAAGGCCAGCTCCTTGACATGCGTTCCGGACGAGTCGCCGCGCGACACGAACGGACCGCCCACCGCGGCGATCCGACGGAATGCCGCCGCCGCCGCCGGCGCCGTGGCCACTCGAGCGGGATCAGCCGCGGGTCCGACGATGGCAAACCGGCTCGCGACGAGCGGGCAGCGGAGCAGGGCGTGCCCGGGTTCGACCAGCAGACGCTGCTCCAGCGCCGGGGCGTGCGTGATCACCACGTCGAGATCGCCGCTCGCGGCGGCACGCAGGATCTGCCCCGAGGGCGCGACGACGGTCGTGAAGCGCGGGCCCGTCCAGAGC
The DNA here is from genome assembly GCA_003222155.1 of Gemmatimonadota bacterium. Lineage (GTDB taxonomy): Bacteria > Gemmatimonadota > Gemmatimonadetes > Gemmatimonadales > GWC2-71-9 > AG41. The sequence continues at coordinate 5,289 of QHUU01000068.1, forward strand.
GACTCGAGCACGGAAAGGACGCCGGATTGTTGGACGGTGTAGGTCGTGCCGAGACGGAGGGGGGAAGGACCCGAGTGACATGCCGCCAGCCAGCCGCAGACCAGCACTGCGTGCGCTCGGTGCATGGCGTAGGGTAGTAACGGAGCGGCCAGACGGCTAGGCAGACGGCTAGACGGCTAGACGTCCAGCGGGCGTGAGGTCTCAGTTCGTAGGCAGACCTATACACTCGATCCTCCAGACCGCTAGCCGTCTCGACGTCTAGGCGTCTGTCTAGCCACCTGCTCACTTTCTGCTCAATCCCCGGCTAGTTTGTAAGTCGCGGGGCGGTAGCTCAGCTGGGAGAGCACCTGGTTTGCAACCAGGGGGTCGTGGGTTCGAATCCCATCCGCTCCACGTTCACGGGGGTGACGACCATGCTGCCGAGGACGAGTGGCGCCGCGCGCGGGTGGCTGGCGCTGATCCTGTTGAGTGCCGCCGCCGCACACGCGCAAACGGCTGCCGCCCCGGCGCGATCGAGAGGATGGAATCCCATGGATTTCAAGAAAGCGGCCGACAGCGAGCTGCGACGCGCGCTCACGCCGCTGCAATACGAGGTGACGCAGCACGACGCCACCGAGCGGGCGTTCAACAACGAGTACTGGGACAACCACCAGCCCGGGATCTACGTGGACGTAGTCTCGGGCGAGCCGCTGTTCAGCTCGCTCGACAAGTACGATTCCGGAACCGGCTGGCCGAGCTTCACGCAGCCGCTCGCGCCCGGCAACATTCGCGAGAAGACGGATCGGTCCCTGTTCATGGTGCGCACCGAAGTCCGCTCCGCGCATGCGGACTCGCACCTCGGCCACGTGTTCGACGACGGACCGCCCCCGACCGGGTTGCGCTACTGCATGAACTCCGCGGCGCTGCGGTTCATTCCGCTCGAGCGACTCGAGGCGGAGGGGTACGGGCAGTTCCTGCAGCGCTTCGAGGCGGCGAAGCTCCATCGCCCCTGACCCGGTGCCGCCCCCGCCCGTCGATTGGCTCCCACTGCTCGGCGACATCGCCGATCGCGCGGACGAGATCGCGCTCACGTTTTTCGGCGCCAAGCGACTGCGGGTCGACGAGAAGCCCGACTCGAGTCCGGTGACCGAAGCCGACCAGGCGATCGAGACGATGGCGCGGGCGCTCGTGCGACAGCGGCAGCCGGCGCTGGGCCTGCTGGGCGAGGAGCAGGGTGAGGTGGCCGGCGCCGCCGGCACCCGACTGATCATCGATCCCATCGACGGCACGCGTAACTTCGTGCGGGGGATTCCCGTGTTCGCGACGCTCATGGCAATCGAAACGGAGGGGGAGGTCGTGGCGGGCGTCGCCAGCGCTCCCGCGCTGCGTGCGCGCTGGCGCGCCGCCCGCGGCGCCGGCGCCTTTCGCGACACGCGGCGGCTGCGGGTATCGGGCACGCGCTCGTTCGCCGAAGCCCTGCTGTTCCACGGCAATCTCGGTCTCGGAGAGGGTGGCCCGCCGCCCGGCTTCGCGCAGCTCGTCGGCCGCATCGGCCACACACGGGGGTTCGGAGACTTCTATCAGCACATGCTGGTGGCGGAAGGAGCTGGAGAAGTCGCGATCGATCCCGTGATGCATCCCTGGGACATCGCCGCGCTGCAGGTGATCGTGGAGGAGGCGGGCGGCCGCGCCACCAGCCTCGGCGGTGAGCGCTCTATCTATGCGGGCAGCCTCGTGACCTCGAACGGCGCGCTGCACGAGGCGATGTTGGACACGCTTTCCCGCGCCACGGAAGGAGTCGCATGACTCGTCGACGCCCCTGGGGCGCTCTGGTGCTCGCCGCGACCGTTGCCGGCTTCGCCATCGCGGCGCCGGCGCCCGGACCAGAAGTCGCCGTATACAAGAGCCCGACCTGCGGCTGCTGCAAGAAGTGGGTGGAGCACGTGCAGGCCGCGGGATTCCGCGTGACGGTGCACGACACGTCCAGCCTCGCCGGTGTGATGGAGCACTACGGTGTGCCCCATAAACTGACGGCGTGCCACACGGCCGTCGTGGACGGCTACGTCGTCGAAGGGCACGTCCCCGCCGACGTGATCCAGCGCCTGCTCAAGGAGCGCCCCGGAATCGCGGGGGTCGGCGTCGCCGGCATGCCCGCGGGGTCGCCGGGGATGGAGTCGGACACACCGGCGCGGTATTACATCCTGACGTTCGACAAGAACGGTACGACGTCGGTGTACGGCGCGCGGTGACGCTTCTCCCGGAGCCGCCGGACGATCCGCTCGACGAGGACGACTTCCCGCTCGGCGACGGCACGGCCGAGAGCGAGGTGCTGGTGGTGTGCCCCCACTGCGGCGAGGCGAACGAGCTCGCGCTCGACCCCGGGGGCGGGTCGGTGCAGGAGTACGTAGAGGATTGTCAGGTCTGCTGTCGTCCCTGGCGCGTCACGGTGCGCTACGCGGAGGATGGGACAGCCGACGTGTTCACCGAGGCGCTCGACGAGTGACGACGAGGGGCCAGGAACGCCTTCCTGACCCCTCGTACTGTTCACCCTTGTGCGTGTGTGCGTCTAGCCGTTGCTGGTCCTACTTTCTGGCCGCCTCGTATCTTTTTCCCACCTCAGACCAGTTCACCACGTTCCACCACGCCGCCACGTAGTCGGGCCGCCGGTTCTGGTACTTGAGGTAGTACGCGTGCTCCCACACATCGAGCCCGAGCACCGGAATCTTGCCGTCCATCAGCGGGCTGTCCTGATTCGCCGTGCTGAACAGCTCGAGCTTGCCGCCCGCGAGGGCGAGCCAAGCCCAGCCGCTGCCGAACCGCGTGGTCGCGGCGGTCGCCAGCTGCTCCTTGAACTTGGCGAAGTCGCCGAAGGTCTTCTTGATCGCATCGGCCAGGGCGCCGCTCGGCTCGCCGCCGCCGCCCTTGCCGGCCGGTGCCATGATCGTCCAGAATAGCGAGTGGTTGTGATGGCCGCCGCCGTTGTTGCGCACTGCCATGCGGATGTCCTCGGGGATGCCGTTGATCCCGCGCAGCAAATCGTCCAGCGTCTTCTTGTGCAGCTCGGGGTGCTTGTCGAGCGCGGCATTGAGGTTGTTGACGTACGCCTGGTGATGTTTTCCGTGGTGGATCTGCATCGTCTGGGCGTCGATGTGGGGTTCGAGCGCCGCGAAATCGTACGGCAGTGGCGGCAGGGAATGCGCCATGGTCCGCTCCTTGGCGGTCTGACCGGTCGTGCGATCCTTTACGCTCTGTGCCATAGGTCGGCCACTCCTTTCGCTGCGGGGTGGCGGGCCGCGGGAAACATGCACGGCCCGCGCGCCGATTTCAAACCGGCACGCCCGCGGGTTGCCCACCGAGTCTTGCGCGATGACATTGTGTACTGTGCTAACCCCGGAGGGCCGCGATCCGTTCCGCGCCCCCGACTCGAAGCCAAGGAGCACGCGCTGTGACCGTCACCGCCTCCGCGGGCGGCCCCCGTGTGGGCGCCGCCGCCCCCGACCTCACGCTCCCGTCCACGGCCGGGACGGACGTCACGCTCTCGAGCTTCCGTGGCCGGCGCCACGTGCTGCTCGCATTCTTCCCGCTCGCGTTTACGAGCACCTGCACGGCGGAGAATTGTGCGTTCAGCGAGGATTACGGGGCCTTCGAGCGCGCGGACACGGTGGTGCTGCCAATCAGTGTGGACTCGGTGCCCACGCTCAAGGAGTACAAGGCGAAATACGCGCTGCGTCAGGATCTCCTGAGTGATTTCAAGCGGGACGTGAGCCGGGCCTATGGAACGCTGCTCGCGGACCGCTTCTTCTCGACGCGCGCCTACTTCCTGATCGACAAGCAGGGAATCCTGCGCTGGCAGCACGTCGAGGCCGAGCTCGGCGCCAGGCGCCACGACGCCGAGCTGCTGCGTCAGATCGAGTCGCTGTGAGCGGCGGGCCGAGCCGGCACTAGGGTCGCATGGCGTCCGTCACGCTCCGCCGTCTCACCAAGACGTACGACACGGGCGGCACGCAGGCGGTCGCGGACCTGTCCCTCGACGTGCGCGACGGCGAGTTCTTCGTGTTGCTCGGGCCGTCGGCCTGCGGCAAGACGACCGTGCTCCGCTGCATCGCCGGGCTCGAGGAGCCGAGCGCGGGCGAGATCCTCATCGGAGACCACGACGTCACGCATCGCTCTCCAGGTGAGCGCGACGTGGCGATGGTGTTTCAGGGCCACGCCCTCTACCCCCACCTCTCGGTGCGGGGCAACATCGCCTTCGGCCTCGAGGTGCGCGGGGTCCCGGCGGCCGAGACCGCGCGGCGGGTCGAGCAGGCCGCCGAGCGGCTCGGGCTCACAGCCTCGCTCGAGCGCCGGCCCGCGGAGCTCTCGGGCGGAGAACGGCAGCGCGTGGCACTGGGCCGGGCGATCGTGCGCGAGCCCCGGGTCTTTCTCTACGACGAGCCGCTTTCCAGTCTCGATCCAACCTTGCGCGGCGAGCTGCGCGCCGAGCTGCTCGAGCTGCACCACGCCCTGGGCGTCACCGTCGTGTACGTCACGCACGACCAGGTCGAGGCGATGATGATGGGGCAGCGCATTGCGGTGCTCGATGCCGGGCGGCTGCGGCAGCTGGGTACGCCCGCCGAGGTGTACGGGCAGCCCGCCGACGTGTTCGTCGCGCGCTTCATCGGCAACCCCGGGATGAACGTGCTGAAGGGCCGGGGGCGGGGAACGGGGCGGAGCGGGGGAGTGGTCGACTGCGGCGCCTGGTCGATTGCCGTCCCGCTGGAGCACTACGAGGGCGAGATCCATCTGGGGGTGCGCCCCGAGCATGTACGCCTGTGCGCGCCCGACCAGGGGACGGCGACGGCGGAGGTGCGCGTGATCGAGCCGTTGGGCGCCGACACGCTCATACACGTCGACGCGGGCGGCCAGCGCGTCGTCGCGCGGGTCGGCGGCTTCCCGGACTTCCGACCCGGCGACCGCGTCGGGGTCACGCTCGACCGGCAGCACCTCCATTTGTTCGACGCGGCGGGAGCCCGACTCGTGTGAGGCGCGTCGTCGCGCTGTGTCTCGCGTGCTGGGCGTGCGGCGGCAGTCGAGAAGACGGAGGACGGGGCGCGCTCGCGCTGGCCGATCGCATCGATTCGGGCGCCGGCGCGGCCGAGCTCCAGGAGCGGCTGGTGACACCCTATCTCGCCCGCCATCCCGGCCTCGAGCTCGTGCGGCAGTCGATCGCGGCGCGGGACGAGTACCACCGCGTGCTGCTCACGTCGCTCGCCGGCGATGATCCTCCCGACGTGTTCCTGCTCGACGCCGAGGACGTGCCGCGAGTCGTGGACCGGGGGGTAGCCCTCGACCTCGTTCCGTACCTCGCACGAATCGGTGTCGACCCGGCGCGTTACGACCCGGCGCTCCTCGCCGTGTTCCGCCGCGGGGCCGGGATCTACGGGCTCCCGCGGGGCTATACGCCCGTGGTGATCGCCTACAATAAGGACCTGCTGGATCGTGCCGCGGTCCCCTACCCGACGGACGACTGGACGTGGGACGACTTTCTCCGTGTCGCGAAACGGCTCACCCGGGACACGGACGGCGATGGGTCGATCGATCAGTGGGGCAGCGCCTTCGACGGGCGCCTGGCCCTCTGGCTGCCGTGGATCTGGTCGGGCGGCGGCGACGTGTTGTGCGCGGATGGTCGGCGCGCATCGGGGTGTCTCGACTCGCGGGCCACGGTCGAGGCGCTGCGCTGGTATGCCGGTTTGGCCACGAGCGAGGAGCTAGGGCCGCGAATCCGCGACGCCCGTGACGCGCCCGGGGCCATCGCCCGTCTGTTCGCGAGCGGCCGGCTCGCGTTCATGACGACGGGTCACTGGGCGATTCCCGGCCTGCGTGCGATCGTCGCGGCCGGCCGGCTGCACGTGGGATTCGTGGCGATCCCGCACCGCGAGGGCGTCCCGTCCGCCACCGTGCTGTACGTGTCGGGCTACGCCGTCCCGGCTATGACGCTGCGGCGCAAGGCCGCCGTGGAGCTCGCAGCCGAGCTCACGGATTCCGCCGCCGCCGCGGCACGGGGAGAGACCGGGCTGGAGCTGCCGGCCGTCGCGGCGGCGGCGCGGGCCGTGGCGACGGCGGATGCGCTCGGGTGGGACGCGGCGTTTCTGCGCGCCGCCGCGCGGGGGCGGCCGTCCTGGAGCGCGCGCGTCGGGCCGTGGCGCGACGTTGCCGAACGGCTCGCCGATCTCATGGACCGCGTCGTGAGCACCCATGAGGACCCGGTGCGTGCGGCGGGTGCCACGGCGCGCGAGCTGGACCGGCTGCTGGGCGCCACGCGATGACAGCGCGCGCGCGCGGCCGGTGGGCGGCACTCGTCGCCCTCGCGGCGGCCACCCTGCTCCCGCTCACTGCCGCGCGCCGGGTGCGCGCTCGGTGGGACCGGGGGCTCGCCGCGCGCGACGCGTCCGCCGCCGCCGGGTACCTGGCGATCGTCACACCCATGGCGCGGAGTGGCGGCGGGTACGACCTGCCGCAGCTCTTGATCCGCGCGCGGGCGCTCGCCGGGCTTCCGGGACTCGCGGTCGACTTCGAGATCTACGACCGCACCGCACCCCTGGTGCACGCCACGGCGCCCCCGCTTCTCCCCGCGGTGCTCGAGCAGCTGCGTCGCGAGGTCGCCGTGCGCTGGACGGGGGAGGCGATGCTCGCGCCCCTGCTCGATCGTGACGGCTGGGATGTCGTGGGCGCGGTCGCGGCCCAGCCGCAAGGGGCAGGCTGGCCCGTGTCGCCGTGGTCCTTCGCCGCGTTGCTGCTGTTTGTAGCGGCCGGCGTGCAGGCGGTGCGCGCGATGGGGGTGACGGGCGAGCCGTGGCGCCAGGCGCTGGGGCGCTACGGCGCGGCCGCCGGCCTGTTCGGCGTGGCGATGTTTGCCGACGTTCGCCTGGCCGGCCGCGGGGCCACGGATCAGTGGCTCTCCGATGCACGGCTGCTCATGCAGGAGGCAATGGCCCGAGTCCCCGAGACTCGCGCCGCGCCCGCCAGCCTCGCGCCCATCGCTCGCGGCGCCGAGCTGGCGCCGGCGGACTCGCTCGGGTCGGGCGTCGTGCGACGCGATGTCGCCGGTCTCGTGCGCGCCGTGGTTGCCGTGCGGCTGGGGCCCGGACGCTGGGTCGAGCTGAGGGCCCGCCCCCTGGAAGCCGGCACGGCGCCCTGGCTCGCGGTCGTGCTCGGCCTGGCCGCGCTCGGTCCGCTGGGTGCGCTCCTGGCCGGCTGGAGCCTCGCCGCATCGCCGCGGCAGCGGCGCGAGACCGTGGCGGCGTGGGGCTTTCTGGCACCGTCGGCGCTGCACCTCGTCGCCTTCACGGTGGGCCCGCTGCTGTTCGCCCTGTACCTGTCCGTGCACCGGTTCAGCCCCGTCGAGCCGGCCCGGCCGCTCATCGGGCTGGCCGGTTACGCGCAGGCGCTGGGGAACCCCCTCGTCTGGGCGGCGCTCGGGCGTACGCTGCTCTACGCCTGCTACGTCCCGGTCTCCGTGGCGTTGGCGCTCGCTCTCGCGCTGCTGCTCCGCGGCCGATCGCGGGGCGCGAGGCTCGCGCGGACGCTGTTCTTCCTGCCCGCCGTCTCGTCGGTGGTGGCGGTCGCCCTCGTGTGGCGGTGGATGTATCAGCCGGACGTCGGGCTCGTCAATCACCTGCTTGGGCACCTGCTTGGGCACCCGTTTGGGCAGCTGCTCACGCGCGCAGGATTGGGACGGGTGGACTGGGTGGGCGATCCCGCAATCGCGCTCATCGCGGTGATGATCGTCTCCGTGTGGACGCAGCTCGGGTATCAGATGGCCGTGTTTCACGCCGGGCTCGAGAGTATCCCTCGGGCGTACGTCGATGCCGCCCGCGTGGACGGCGCGAACGCGTGGCAGCGGTTCCGGCGCGTGACGCTCCCGCTGCTCCGGCCGGTGATCCTGTTCGTGCTGGTGACCGGGATCCTCGGCGCGTGCCAGGTGTTCGCTCTGGTCGCGGTTCTCACGGGGGGAGGTCCCGTCAGCGCCACGGACGTGGCGGTGTATCGGATTTACCGGACCGCCTGGGAGCAGCTCCAGTTCGGCGATGCCAGCGTACTCTCTGTCCTGCTCTTCGTGCTCCTGCTTGCGGCTACACGGGCCCAGCTGAAGCTCCTCGACCGGCGAGTAGAGCATGCGTAGGCCGAAAGCGCGACGAGTGAAGCGAAGGGATTGGCCTGCTTACGCACTCGGCCTCCCGATGGCCCTCCTCATGGTTGCACCATTCCTTTATATGGTCGCCACGGCGCTGCTGGGAGAGGGGGACACGCTGCGCCGCGTGCATCCCGAAAACTTCGCCGCCGCGCTCGCTGCCGCGCCGTTCGGCCGGTTCTTCCTCAACAGCGCGATCTTCTCGGTCGCCGTGGCTCTGGGGCAGGTGCTCACCAGTACCACTGCCGCCTACGCCTTCGCACGGCTGCGATTCCCCGGACGCGACCGCGTGTTCACCTTGTATCTTTCGGCGCTCATGCTTCCGGTCGTCCTGCTCCTCGTCCCCCGCTTCCTGCTCATCAGCGCGCTCGGCTGGGCGGACACCTACCAGGGATTGATCTCGACGGAGCTGGTATCCGTCAGCGGGATCTTCCTCTTGCGGCAGTTCTTTCTCGCCATTCCACGGGATCTCGAAGACGCCGCGCGGCTGGAAGGTGCGGGGGAATGGACGGTCTTCCGGCGCGTGGTCCTGCCGCAGTCCGGGCCGGCGCTCGCCACGCTGGGCGTGCTGGCGCTCGCCGACCAGTGGAAGAGCTTCTTCTGGCCGCTCGTCGCCACGTCCTCCGCCGACATGCAGGTGTTGGAAGTGGGTATCGCGCGCCTGCACGGCGCGTACGACCTGAACTGGCCGTATCAAATGGCGGCGGCGACGGCGGCGGTGGTCCCGATGATGGTCCTGTACTGGGTCGCACACAAGTACTTCATGCGCGGGATTCAGTTGCGCGTCTAGTCTTTGCGTTTCCTCGTTGTCGGGGTTGATCGGAAGCTCAACTCCCACTTGATGTCCCGTCCGTCTCCCCCGGCGGCCCATTCAATCACCGCGTGTCCCGTTTCCAGGCTCCTTACCGTGCAAGGCACGTCGGCCTTGCACGTCCCGGGCCGCAGCCCTTTCGGGACGGCGACGGTGACGGCATAGGCACGAGCGTCGAGATTTACCGACTTCGCGGCGAGCGTACGCGCCGCGGCATCCCACGTCTCCTCCGTGATGTCGACGGCACCCTGCACGACGTGTCGCGTCGTCCCGATCACCAGCGGGCGCGCCGCGGCGGGCCGCACCCCGAGTGTGAGGGTGCTGCGCGCCTCGAGCGTGACCGTGACCGTGTCTTTGAGATCGGCGAGTGGTGCGTCGCGCCACACGTCATAGGCGGTGAACCGCGCGCCCGCGATGCCGAGCGCGCCGAGGGAGAGCGACGTGGGGAGCGGCTCGTCGTCCCAATTCACCAGCACCACGGTCCACCAGCGCGGCGCACCCTCGACCACCCAGGCGCGCGGCGGCGCATCCCGGTGTACGCTCCAGAGGCCGCCACTCCCTCCCGTGCCGCCGAACACCCGCACGGCGAGCACATTGTCCCCGCCCCAGTTCAGGGTGTCGGAGGCGATGCGATAGCGGCGGTACGCCTGCGACACCGCGCGGTCGCCGGGTGGCAAGTCTCCGGTCCCGCCCACTCTCACGCCGTTCAAGAACGCCTCGTCGGCATCGGCGATCTTCCCGAGCTCGAGGTACACTGGCCGCGCGGGGACGAGTGGCGGGAGCGAGAATCGCGTCCGGTACCAGCCAAACCCGGTGTAGTCCCGATGCCCCGCCTCGTTCCAGCGCTGGGGCACCGGGATCGTCTCCCACGCCGCTTCGTCGAAGTCACGGGTGCGGTACGCGGCGTCGTCTCCGGTTCGGAAGCGCCAGGGCCCCTTGAGCGGGACCACGTCGTCGCCGGCGACGATCGCCGGCGCGACGTCGCGCTCCACCACGGCGGCATCGATCGGGCGGGCCCCCACCGGCGCGACCGGGAGCGTGCGTTGCAGCAGGGCGAGTCGCTCGGGTGGGAGCTTCGGGAGGTTGTCCGAGAAGAGGGTGAGCCCGCCCGTCACCGCGACGAGGGACGCCCACGCCCGCGCTTCGGCCGGTGTGAGCGGGGGCCGCACCACGAGGCAGTCGGGATCGTTGAGCCAGGCCGAGCGCTGGTAGAAGCTGCGCAGCCCCGCCGCGCGCGCCGCAGGCTGGAGCCCGCCCCAGCTGGCGGCAACGTCCGGAGCGATCCGCATCCCGTTCACGAGTCCGACGGCGTGCTGCAGCGGCGCGGCGCTCCCCACCACGAACGCCTCGGTGCCGAGTCCGTCGCGAATCGCGCCCAGCCCGCCGCGGTACGCTTCCGCGTGCGTCAGGCCGCCGTAATGACCCGTCCCCAGCGTGGCCCAGCGGAGCGCGTCGATTCTGAGATAATCGTAGCCCCAGTCGCGCACGACGCGGCGGGCCAGGTCGAACAGCCATTGCTGGACCTTGGGATGCGCGCCGTCGAGCGCGTAGATCTGGCCGCCCCACGACTCGCGCGTGTCGCACGCCACGGGGCCGCTGGCGTCGCGCAGCAGCCAGTCGGGGTGCTCGGCGGGGACGCCCGACCGCTCCGCGACAGCGAACGGCGCCAGCCACAGACCGGCCTTGAACCCCTTCGCGTGGATCTGATCGGTCAGCCAGGCGTGTCCGTGGGGAAACTTGTCGTTGGTGTCCCACGCGCCGGCCGCCCGCTGATATCCGTCGTCGAGCTCGATGTAACGGAAGAACCTGCGGTCGAAGCTGGCGGCGCAGAATTCCGTGTTCGCCACCACGTCCGTTTCATTGACGCCGCCCGCCAGCTCTTGCCGCGAGCACCAGCCCGCGGGTGCCACCGCCTGTGCCAGCCGGTCCTGATCGACCGGCGAGGAGGGGATGAACAAGGCGCGCAGCGCGGTCAGGCCGTCGCCCTGGGGATCGAACGCCAGTCGCATGCGGGAGGCGTCCCCCTCGGGCCGGAGCGGTCGTGTCGGGAACCATTCGCTTGCCGCCTCGAGCCCCTGCGGTCCCAGCTGGACGCGGGCCTCGCCGGGCTCCCCGGCATCAAAGGCGATCGCCAGGCCTCGGCCCCCGCGTGTGAGTCCGAGCGCCCCGTGACTCGTCAGACCCGATGCCTCCGCCCCACCCACGGCTACCACCCGGCACGGGTCGAGAGACTGATACCCGTTCACGAGGGCGACCAGCGGGCCGGGTCCGCCCAGCACGCCGGACTCGGGGAGCTGGAAGAAGCGTATTCCTTTCACGCTGGGGAGGTAGCGATCGGGGAACACGGTGACGGTGACGACGGCCTGCGGGGCCTCGGCCGCGCCCGCCGTGAGAAACTCCGCCTCCACCCACACGCCGGCGGCACGGCCGCGCACCACGACGGCGTCGCCGCCGGGGGGGCGACGGCTGCCGACCGTGCTATCTTCCAAGTCGGCGAGGCCGAGGGGGCGGTCGGCGAGCCAGGTCACCATTTCCGCGTCGCGGATGAGCGGAACGGGAGCGCCGTCCCCGTAGTACCACAGTGACCAGCGGCGGCGCTCGTCCAGCTCGAAGCGTAACCTCCCCGTCCCCGCCACCCCGGACGGTCGAGGGCGGTGGAGGGCGGTCGAGGGCGGGGCGATCAGGCCGCTGGAAACCCCGCCGGTGAGGAGAACGAACGTGCGTCGGTCCATGGTCACAATGTTGGCGGCCCTCGCCGGTTTGTCTACGCCGCTGGTCGCGCAGGAGACGCGCGGCGGGCTGTTGACGCTCGGGCTCGCCTACACGGTCGGCAGCGGTTGGCAAATCCAAGGCTTCGACGTCGGCTACGGGCGCGGGCTGCCCTCCGGACCGATTGCGGCGGTGTCGCTCGGTGCGCGCCTCGGCGAATTCATCGACCAGCGGGCGATCATCGGCGGCTCGCAGGGGTTTGTCTTCGGCGCCACCCTCGGCGCGCGGACCCGCGCCCTGACCGTCGCCGAGTTCGGGTCGGACACGGCGCCGAGCCGCGTGGGACTCGACGTCACCGTCGAGACGACGGGCTACGCCGGCGCGCACTCGCCGCTCGGGATCGGGTCGCCGTGGGGTGCGGTCTCCGTCCTCCCCGGCCTGCGGGTCGGCGGTTTCGGGCTCGTGTTCGGCCCCACGGCATTTTTCGGCACCGCTACCCTCGTCCGGCCGTTCTTGGGCGTGCGCTTCGACGTGCCGCTGGCGCGGCGGGAGCGCCATCCCTAGTTTAGCGCCGATGGCGGTCCCTTCCCTCGATACCGAGCACCCCGGTATCCGGGTCATCGCGGAAGTAGCGTCGGTGCTGCAGGCGGGCCTCGCGTCCGGCGAGGCCCTGCACGGCGTGGTGAGTGCGCTGCGGCGCGGGCTCAACCTGCGCCGCTGCCGCCTCTGGCTCCGCACACCCGACGGCTCGCGCTTCGCATCGGTCACCACGTCCGGGGACGAGGAGGACGTGCCGGGCTACCCGCAGCCGGTGGCCGAGTGGGTGCGGCACGGGCCGCAGCGCGAGGGTGTCCCGGGCGGCTCGGTCGTGCGGCTGCCGCTGATCCACGACGACGAGCCCCTCGGAGCGCTCGAGGTCGTCATCCCCACTGGTCGCTACGAAGGAATCGCGCACGACGTGGTGGTCGTAGTGGCCCGTATTCTCGCCCCCATGATCGCCGCGACGGAGCTGTCCCAGGACCTCGCCTCCGAGGTGGCGCTGCGCACCCACGAGATGGAGGCGCAGCGCAGCTTCGCCGCCCAGATCGTCGACTCCCTCCCCGTCGGGCTGTACGTGATCGACCGCACCTATCGGATCCGCGCCTGGAACCGCAAGCGCGAGACGGGGACGCAGGGCGTGTCGCGCGAGGACGCCGTGGGGCGCGAGATCTTCGACGTGCTCGACCGCCAGCCGCGCGACCTCCTGAAACGGGAGTTCGACCGCGTCTTCGACACCGGCGAGCTGCAGCAGGTCGAAATGGAGTCGCAGGCGACGGGCGAGGCGCGCCATTACCGCATCACCAAGATTCCGATGCATCAGGACGGCGGCGTCATCTCGCACGTCATTACCATCGGCGAGGACATCACCGAGTGGCGTCAGGCCCAGCAGCGTCTCACGGAGACGGAGAAGCTCGCCGCGGTGGGCCAACTCGCGGCCGGCGTGATGCACGAGATCAACAACCCCCTGGCGACGATCCTCGCCTGCTGCGAGGCGCTGGCTCTCCGGACGGCGGACCTGGCGCCGCCGGACCGCCACGGCTACGACGAGTACCTGAAGATCATCGACACCGAGGTCCAGCGCTGCCGTCGCATCGTAGAGAGCCTGTTGGACTTCTCGCGCCCCAAGGGCGGTGACAAGAAGCCCACGGACGTGAACGGCGTGGTGGAGCGCACGCTGTTCCTCCTCAAGCACCACGCGCGGTTCAAACGGTTGACCGTGGTGCGCGAGCTGGCGACGGGCCTGCCGGCGGTGCTCGCCGACCACGAGCGCTTGATCCAGAGCTTCATGGCGCTCATGCTCAACGCGCTGGACGCGATGGACTCGCGCGGCACGCTCACCGTGCGGAGCCGGATCAACCCGGACCGTGGCGACGAGATCCTGCTCGAGTTCATCGACACGGGCACGGGGATCAAGCGGGAGGACCTCCCCAAAATCTTCGAGCCTTTCTTCACCACCAAACCCCAGGGACGCGGCACCGGCCTGGGTCTTTCCATCTGCTACGGCATCATCGCCGAGCACCGGGGGCGGATCGACGTCGAATCGCAGGTGGGCGTCGGTTCGAACTTCAGGGTATATCTCCCCATCGGCTGAAGATTCTCGTCGTCGAGGACGACAAGACCGTCGGCCAATACGTCAAGCGCGGCCTGACCGAAGCCGGGTTCACCGCGGACCTGGTGGGCGACGGTGCCGAGGGGCTCCGCCTCTCGACGGGCGGGCACTACGACATGCTGGTGCTCGATCTGCGGTTGCCCGCGCTGTCCGGGCTCGAGGTGCTGCGCACGCTGCGTGATCGGGGCGAGGGGATCCCGGTGCTGGTGCTCACCGCGCAGGACGCGGTGGACTTCAAGGTCCAGGCGCTCAAGATGGGCGCCGACGATTACGTGACGAAGCCCTTTTCCCTGGAAGAGTTGCTCGCCCGAGTGGAGGCGCTGGGCCGGCGTCCCAAAGCGATCGCGCCCCCGGTGCTGCGGATCGCGGACCTGACACTCGACACCGGGAGCCGCGAAGTGCGGCGCGGTGGCCGGCTCATCGACCTCACGCCCAAGGAATACGCGGTGCTCGAGTATCTGATGCGCCACCACGGACGCGTCATGTCGCGGACGCTCATCACGGAGTACGCCTGGGACTATCACTTCGATCCCGGCACCAACATCGTGGATGTCGTGATCACGCGGCTGCGCAAGAAGATCGACCACGCGCGCGAGCCGAAGCTGATTCACACAGTGCGTGGCGTGGGCTACGTCGTGAAGGCCTGACATGCAGACGATCCGCGGTCGCCTCACCGCCTGGTACTCGGCGGCCCTCGCGCTCACCCTCGCCGCGTTCGCCGCCGTGCTCTACCTGGACCGGCGCAGCGCCTCCTACCAGGACCTGGACCAACGGATGCGCTCGGAGGCGTCGCTCACCGCGGGCATCCTGGCGGAGAGCTACCGGGCCCGCGGCGTGCTGGTGCGGGCGGACACCGCCGGGCGGCCGGTGCTCATCCCCGACGTCGCCGCGCTGCTCGAAGCGGTGCCCGAGATCCTGATCGTCACCGCGCGCGACGGCAGTCTGCTGTTCGCGTCGTCGGATGCCCGGGCGCTCACGTTCCAGCAGGTGGAGCAGTTGCGCCGCATCGCGACCGCCCCCGGGTCCGGCCAGCCTCCCGGGAGCTTCCGCATCGAGCCCGACGGCCCCACGATTCGCTACGCGGTCCGCTACCTCACCGACGCGGGTCCCCAGTTCGGCGCCATCCTCGCCGGGGCGAACGTCCGCTCGGCCGAGCTGGGTCCCGATCAGCTGCTCTCTACCTTCGCGCTCGTCCTGCCCTTTGGCGTCGCCGTGGCCCTGCTCATGGGCTCCTGGATCTCACGCCGCGCGCTCGGCCCGGTGGACCAGATCATCACCGAGGTGCGCGAGATCACGGACGGGCGGAGCCTGCATCGCCGGCTGGCCGAGCCGCTGGTGAAGGACGAGCTCGGCCGCCTCGCCGAAACGCTGAACCAGATGATGACCCGGCTGGAACGGAGCTTCGCCGCTTTGAGACGCTTTACCGCCGACGCCAGTCACGAGCTCAAGACGCCGCTGACCGTGCTGCGCGCCGGTGTGGAGCGCGCCATCACCACGCCCAACCTCCCGCAGGACACCCTCGCGACGCTGGAGGAGACCCTGCAGGAGATCAAGCGCATGACCGAGCTCGTGGAGGCGCTGCTCACGCTGGCGCGCGCGGACGAGGGGATCGCGCCGCTGCACCGCGAGCCCGTCGATCTGCGCGGGATCGTCGAGGAGGCGCGCGAGACGGGTGAGCTGCTCGCCGAGGAGGCGGGGGTGCAGATGGAAGTGACGACGCCCGCCGACCCGGTGGTGGTGTCGGTCGACGCGACCCGGATTCGCCAGCTGATCCTCAATCTTCTCACCAACGCCGTGAAGTACACGCCGGCGGGCGGGAGCGTGCGCCTGCAGCTCGGGCCCGCCAACGGCAAACTCACCCTCAGCGTCGCCGACACCGGAATCGGCATCGCACCCGGCGACCTGCCCCACATCTTCGACCGGTTCTGGCGCGCCGACTCGGCACGCACTCGCACCGGCGAACGGCCGGGGGCGGGCCTGGGGCTCGCCATTTGCAAGTGGATCGCCGAAGCGCACGGCGGGCGGATCGACGTCGTGAGCCGCCCGGGACGCGGCACCACGTTCATCGTCACCCTGCCGTGGGAAGCGCCCGCTGCAAAGTCCTAGCCCGCTCGGCCGGGCGGAGCGCGCCGCGGCGGACGCCGGGGGTGCTGAGGCAGGGGCGCATCAATGTTCACCCGGCTGTCATCGTTTTGTAATGCCCGCTCCCCTAGCGTCCAACGCGACGTGGCCAATATTTCATATGGAGACACCGATCACGCCGGAGGGCGACTACTTGTGTTCGACCATCTGATCGAGTCCAAGCGCACCAAGAACCGCAAACGGACGTTCGGCCTGAACGCCGTGTCCTTGGTGGCGCACACCGTCGTTATCGCGGCGGCCGTGTACGCGACCTTGAACGCCGGCCAGACCGACAACTCCGTCAAGGTCGACACGGCGCTCGTGTTCGTCGACCAACCGAAGCAGGAGAAGCCACCCGAGCAGCAGCCGGTCCAGCTCGACGTCCCGCTGAAGGGATTCCAGACTGTGGTCGCGCCGGATGTGATCCCCACCAACATTCCTCCCGTGAACCTGCAGGAGCACTTCGATCCGAAGGACTACTCCGGTACGGGCGTGGAGGGCGGGGTCGCGACCGGGATCGTGCCCACGGGCAATGAAGTGTTCATGGAAGCGATCGTCGAAGAGAAGCCGGCGGTGCTGTCGGGGCCGACCATCGTGTTCCCCGAGCTGCTCAAACAGGCGCAGATCACCGGCCGGGTGCTGGTGCAGGCGATCGTCGACACCTTGGGTCGCGCCGAGGCGAACTCTGTGAAGGTGTTGCAGAGCCCGAACCCCGGGTTCGATCAGTCCGCGAAAAACTACGTGCTCAAGTGTTTGTTCCGCCCGGCGCGCGTGCACGGCCGCGCCGTCCGGGTGCTGGTGCAGATCCCCATCGACTTCCGCCTGAAACAGTAGCGCCCAAAGGAGCCTGCGCACATGAGTCTCTCGCTTTACGACCTGTTCGTGACGATGGGTCCGTTCGCGAAATTCATCGTCGTCGTCTTGGCGGTCATGTCCGTCATCTCGTGGGCGAACGCCGTCCAGAAACTGGTCCAGATCATACGGTCGGAGCGGCAGACGCGGAAATTCGCGCCTGAGTTCTCGCGCTTCCTCCAGGAGGAGCAGCTCGACGGCGCGATCAAGCTCGCCGAGAAGCAGAACCGGAGTCACGTGGCGCGCGTGGTCGGCGAGGCCCTCTCCGAGGTGAAGCCGCTGCTGCGCGATCGCGCCACGATCACCGCGGCCGACATCAACTCGGTGGAGCGCGCCGTGGAGCGCGAGATTCTCATCGTGGCGGCCGAGCTCAAGCGCGGCCTCGGCATCCTGGCCACCACCGGCTCCACGGCGCCGTTCGTCGGACTGCTAGGCACGGTGATGGGGATCGTGAACGCGTTCACCGGCATGGCGGCGTCGGGCGGCGGCGGCTCGCTTGCCTCGGTGTCGGCCGGTATCGCCGAGGCCCTGATCACCACGGCGTTCGGACTCATCGTCGCCATTCCGGCGGTATGGCTCTACAACTACTTCACCACCAAGATCGACTTCCTCTCCGTCGAAATGACCTACACCTCGAAAGAGCTGATCGACTACCTGATCAAGAGCGTCGGGTCGGAGTTCGGCCGCTCGATCTTCACCAAGGAATTCCAGACGCAGAAGGCGTCGCAGACCAGTGGCCCTGTCAGCCACTAGCGCCCGCGCGGCCGTCAAGGCCGACATCAACGTCACGCCGCTCATCGACGTGATGCTGGTACTGCTGATCATCTTCATGATCGTCACACCCCTGATCGCCGCCGGGTTCCAGGCCACCATCCCCCGCTCGCAGAACCCGGAGAACCGTCCGGAAGGGACGGACGAGGTCAAGCTCGGGATCGACAAGGACGGCAAGTTCTGGCTGGACTTGGGACCGGGACCGAGGCAGATCCCGGACGACCAGCTGCCCGAGCGACTGCAGTCGATCTATGAGAGCCGCACCAAGGACAAGATCCTGTTTCTGAAAGCCGACCAGAACATCGAGTTCGGTCGCGTACAGCAGGCCATCGAACTCGCCCGGCGGGCTGGTGTGCGTGTGGTCGGCGCCATCACCGAGCAGAAACAGACGCTCACGAAGAAGAAAGAAGGGAGCTGACCGATGGCGATGGGATCCTCCGGCGGGGGCGAGGGCCTCAGCTCCGACATCAATGTCACTCCGCTGATCGACGTGCTGCTCGTGCTGTTGATCATTTTCATGATCACGCAGCCCCTGTCGCGCAAGGCGTTCGACGTTCAGGTCCCGCCCGAGCAGCAGAGCAAGCAGAAGCAGCAGCAGTCGAGCCAGATCGTCCTCGAGCTCAAGGCCGACGGCTCGTACGCGATCAACGGCCAGCCGTACAGCGTGAGTCAGCTGGACCAGGCGTTCCATCAGATCTACGACCCGCGGCCGGCCAAGCTGCTGTTCATCAAGGCGGCGCCGACGCGCAAGTACGTCGACGTGATGCAGGCGATGGACATCGCGCACGGCGCGGGCGTCCAGGTGATCGGCTTCACGCCGCCCGAGCAAGCCAAGAAATAGGCCCGCCCGTGTGGGCGGGGGATCGGTAGGGGCGCTGCATGCTGCGCCCCTACATTCGTTTCGGGGTATACCCCAGGCATCGTGAACGCACCTTCCAACGCCCGCCCCCCACTCCCCGGGCTGCGCCTGCCCCTCCCCTCCCGGGGCGTGGCGCCGGGCGCGGCCTTCGCCGTCCTGGTCCACGTGGGCATCATCGGCGTCCTCCTCGCCGGGGGGCGTGAGCTGACCGGCCGGGTCACGGCGACGCCCGCGTCCGACGCCGTGAACTTCTTCGTTCTGCCACGGGCGACGCCGGCGTCGGTCGATGTCGCTCTCGCGCCCCACGTGCCGCTTGTCGATCTGTCCGGGCTACGCCGCATCGCCATCGAGCTGCCACCCGTCGACCTCCCACGCGCGACCCTGCCGCTTCCCGTGGTGCCGGTGTCCGGTGGCACGGGTGGTGCTGAGGGAGCGCGGGCGGGTGGTGGCCCGGCAAGCGGGGCGGGGGCGGGGGCGGGGCCTGGAACGGGCGACGAAGGCGGTTACATTCTTCACGCCGCGCCGCGGACGGCGATTCTTCCGCCGCTGGCGCAGGTGCCCGGATCAGTGGCCGGCCGCACCCTGCGGGTGTCGTTCTGGGTGGCGGCCGACGGACGCGTCACACGCGTGGAAGTCGACCCCCCGATCGCCGACGCGGCGTACAACCGGGAGTTCGAACGGCGCATGATGGCGTACCAGTTCTACCCGGCGCACACCCGGGGCGGGCGCACCCTGGCGGATGTCGTCACCGTCCCTCTGCGAATCGGCAACTGACCCGCCCTTGGGCGGGCTCCAAGGAGTCACAACTCATTATGCTCATTGCTCTCGTCCTGGGCCTCTCGGTCCTCGCCCTGGTCGTCGCCTGGGGCCTGCGGCGCTACGTGCTGCGGCAGGACACCGGCACCGCCGACATGCGCAAGATCTCCGACGCGATCCAGGAAGGCGCCGAAGCGTTCCTGCGGCGGCAGTACCGCACGATCGGTCTCCTGAGCGTCGCGCTCGGCGTGCTCATCTACGTGCTGTACGCCTTTTTCCGCAAACCGCACGCTGGCGAACCCGCCGCCGCGACGCTGGCGCTCACCACGACCCTGTCGTTCCTGTTCGGCGCCCTCTGCTCAGGGATAGCCGGCATCGTCGGCATGTACGTCGCCGTGCGGTCGAACATCCGCACTGCGAGCGCGGCGCGCTCGAGCCTCAACAAGGCGCTGCAGATCGCGCTGCGGGGCGGCGCGGTGAGCGGGTTGTTCGTGGTCGCCATGAGCCTGTTCGGCGTCGGCCTGCTCTACACCGTGCTCGAGGCGCTGCACTTCGAGCCGACCAAGATTCCTCTCATGATCGTGGGCTATGGCTTCGGCGCATCGTTCGTCGCGCTGTTCGCACAGCTGGGCGGTGGCATTTACACGAAGGCCGCCGACGTCGGCGCCGACCTGGTCGGCAAGGTCGAGGCGGGGATCCCGGAGGACGACCCCCGCAACCCCGCCGTGATCGCCGATCTGGTGGGCGACAACGTGGGCGACTGCGCCGGGCGCGGCGCCGACCTGTTCGAGTCCACGGCCGCGGAGAATATCGGCGCCATGATTCTGGGGTCGGGCCTGGCGCTCGCGAACCCCGGCGTGTTCAACGCGGCGCAGGTGGTGGGTCTGATGCTCTTCCCCCTCGTGGCGCGGGCGTTCGGGCTGGTGGCGTCGATCATCGGCGTGCTGCTCGTGAAGGCTCGCGAGGACGAAGACCCGATGCACGCACTCAACCGCGGCTACATGTGGACCGCGGTGCTCGCGGCGGCCGGGTTCGTGGGGGGGACCTACTGGCTCCTCAATCCGACCGCCCATCCCGCCGCCTGGTGGCACTTCGCCCTGTGCGGCGTGATCGGCATCGTCACCTCCATCGCCTTCGTCTACATCACCCAGTACTACACGGAATACCGCTACCGCCCCGTGAAGTCGATCGCGGCGGCTTCGGTGACCGGGCCGGCGACCAACATCATCGCGGGATTCGCCGTGGCGCTCGAGTGCACCGCGTTGCCGACGTTCACCATCTCGGCCGCCATCATCGCCTCGTACAAGCTCGGCGCCTCGAGCGGCCTCGCCCACTCGGGGCTGTTCGGCACCGCGGTGGCGACCATGGGCATGCTCGGCACCGCGGCCTATATCCTCGCGATGGACACCTTCGGCCCCATCACCGACAACGCCGGCGGCATCATCGAGATGTCGCACCAACCCGAGGACATCCGCCGGCGCACCGATCGGCTCGACGCCGTCGGCAACACCACCAAGGCGCTCACCAAAGGGTACGCCATCGGCTCGGCGGCGCTGGCTGCGTTCCTGCTGTTCTCCGCGTACCTGGACGAAGTTGCGGCCCTGGGCTCGCCGCTCGCCTCCGTCGACATCTCGAAGCCCGAAGTGTTCGTGGGCGGTCTGCTGGGCGCCATGCTGGTGTTCTGGTTCTCGGCGCTCGCGATCAGCGCCGTGACCAAGGCCGCGGTCAGCGTCATTCAGGAGGTGCGGCGCCAGTTCCAGGCCGATCCCGGCATCCTCAAGGGGACGTCGCGTCCCGACTACGGCCGGGCGGTGGACATCGTGACGGTTGGCGCGCTCAAGGCGATGGTGGCTCCCGGTCTGCTCGCCGTCGGCATGCCGATCGTGGTGGGCCTGGTCTTCAAGGTGCTGTTTCACGTCGGCGCCGAGACGGTCGCGTCGTTCCTGATGGTCGGCACGATCGGAGGCATTCTCATGGCGACGCTGCTGAACAACGGCGGTGGGGCCTGGGACAACGCCAAGAAGTTCATCGAGACCGGGGAGTACGGCGGGAAAGGCAGTCCGGCGCACAAGGCGGGCGTGGTGGGCGACACGGTGGGTGACCCGTTCAAGGACACGGCCGGTCCATCGCTGCATGTGCTCATCAAGCTCCTGAGCACGGTCACGCTGGTGCTGGCGCCGCTGTTTGTCTAGCGCGCGGCAGCTCTTTCGCCGCAAGCCGATCGCCGAGCTGCTCGTCGAGGGCGAGAGTCCGTACGCTCTCAAGCGGGCGCTCGGCGCCGGCGATCTCATCATGCTCGGCATCGGCGCCGTGATCGGCGCCGGGATCTTCGGGGCAATCGGGACGGCGGCAGCAGGGCAATACGATGCCGCCGGACATCTCGTACGCAGCGGTGCCGGACCCGCGCTCGTCCTGTCATTCCTGTTGCTCGGTGTGTGCTGCGCGCTCGCCGGTCTGTGCTACGCCGAGCTCGCGGCGATGATTCCCCAGGCGGGAAGCGCGTATGCCTATTCCTACGCGACCCTCGGAGAGCTGGTCGCCTGGGTGATTGGATGGGATCTGATCCTCGAGTACGCCGTCGGCAACGTCGCCGTGGCCATTTCCTGGGCGGACTATTTCACGTCGCTGCTCCGGAGCTTCGACGTTCACCTGCCGGTTTGGCTCACGACGGGATACCGGACGGCGCTCCTCGCCCCCGACGCCGCG
Organism: Gemmatimonadota bacterium; assembly: GCA_003222155.1. Taxonomy (GTDB): domain Bacteria; phylum Gemmatimonadota; class Gemmatimonadetes; order Gemmatimonadales; family GWC2-71-9; genus AG41. The sequence continues at coordinate 27,172 of QHUU01000068.1, forward strand.
GTCCATGGCCTGCTCCAGACCGCGCCCCACGTCGCCGGCATCCCGATCCTCGTCAATGTGCCCGCCTTCCTGATCGTCGCGGCGATCACGTGGCTGCTGCTGCTCGGTGTTCGCGAGAGCGCCACGGTAAACAACGTCATGGTCACGATCAAGCTCCTGGTGCTCGGTCTGTTCATCGTCGCGGGCCTCACTCACCTCAACGCGGCGAACTATCATCCGTTCGCTCCGAACGGCTTCCGCGGCGTGCATCAGGGGGCGGCGATCGTATTCTTCGCGTACATCGGGTTCGACGCGATCTCGACGGCCGCCGAGGAGACGAAGAACCCGCAGCGTAGCCTGCCCATCGGGATCCTGGGCGGGCTCGCCATCTGCACGGTCATCTACATGATCGTGGGCGCCGTGCTCACGGGGATGGTGCCGTACACCGAGCTCGGCGTCGCCGACCCGCTCGCCAAGGCCCTGAACAGCGCGGGATTTACGACGGTGGGGTGGATCGTCGCGCTGGGTGCGATCGTCTCGATGTCCGCGGTGCTGCTCGTGTTTCAGTACGGGCAGCCCCGCATCTTCTTCGCGATGGGGCGCGACGGCCTGCTGCCGCCGTGGGCGGCCAAGGTGCACGCCAGGACCCGCGTGCCCTATATCACCACGCTGATCACCGGTGTCTTTGTGGGCCTGTGGTCGCTCATCGGAGACGCGGGCGAGACCTACAACCTCACCAACATCGGCACGCTGTTCGCGTTCGTGCTCGTGTGCGTGGGCGTGCTGGTGCTGCGCCACACCGACCGCGACCGCCACCGACCGTTCCGGGTGCCGTTCGTGTGGCTCGTTGCGCTCACGGGCGCGGCACTGTGCCTGTTAGTCATGCTCGGTCTGCCGCTGGAGACGTGGGTACGGTTCGCGGTGTGGCTCGTGATTGGCCTCATGCTCTACTTGTTCTATGGTTACCGTCACAGTCGGTTGCACCGGGCGGCCATGCACCTGCCGTGAAGCTTCACACCAAGATCGTGCTGGGGCTCGTGCTCGGGGCCGGGTCCGGCCTCGCGGCGAATGTATGGGCCGGGACCCCGTGGGTCCACTGGGTGACCACGAACCTGGCGGGCCCCGCAGGGCAAATCGTCGGGCAGATCTTCTTGCGGCTGCTGTTGATGACGGTCGTGCCGCTCGTGTTCACGTCGATCACGCTGGGTGTCGCGCAGCTCGGCGACGTTCGCAAGGTCGGACGCGTGGGAGCCCGCTCGCTTGCCTACTTCCTCGTGTCCACGGTGATCTCGGCCATCATCGGCATCGTCCTGGTCAACCTCGTGCGCCCTGGTGTCGGGGTGCCGGTCGCGGTACGGGAGCAGCTACTCGAGGCGTATCGCGGACAGGTTGCGGGCCTGCAGGCCGGTGGCACGACGAAGTTCGGGGTCGATCTGTTCGTGAACATCGTGCCGCGCAACCCATTCCAGGCCGCCGCGAATCTCGACATGCTCGGCGTGCTCTTCTTCTCGCTGGTGTTCGGTGCGGCGTTGACCCTCATCCCCGCCGAGAAGACGCGCGCCCTGGTTGTGCTGCTCGACGCCGTCGGCGACGCGATCATCAAGATCATCGGGATGGCGATGCAGCTCGCTCCCTACGGCGTGTTCGGTCTGATCTTCGTGGTCACCTCGCTCCTGGGGTGGGACATCCTGCAGAAGCTGCTCGGGTACGTCTTGGTGGTGCTGGTCGGCCTGCTGCTCCACGGCGCGGTGAGCCTGTCGTTGCTGGTTCGCTTTCTCGGAGGCCTGAGCCCGTTGACATTCTGGCGGCGCATCGGCCCCAGCATCGTCACCGCGTTCTCCACGAGCTCGAGCAACGCCACGCTCCCGACGAATATTGCGGTCGCCGAGCGGGAGCTGAAGATCCCGCCCCGGATCGCCGGATTCGTCTTGCCCCTGGGCTCGACGATGTGCCACAACGGGACGGCCCTCTACGAGGGCGTCACCGTGCTGTTCCTCGCCCAACTGTTCGGCGTGCACCTCACGCTCGGCCAGCAGGTGATCGCCGTCGTCCTGAGCGTCATCACGGCCGTCGGCACGGCCGGCGTGCCGGGGGGTTCGCTCCCGCTCCTCATGGTGGTGTGCGCGGCGGTGGGTGTCCCGCCCGAGTTGGTCGGCGTCGTCTACGGGGTGGAACGCATCCTCGACATGACGCGCACCACACTGAACGTGTGTGGCGATCTCACCGCTGCTGTGTACGTCGCGAGAACCGAAAGTGACTGGGATCCGCGCCTCATCACCGGGGACGTGAGCCTGGTGCCGGCGGCGTAGCGGGCGCGACGTAGGGGCGTAGCATGCTACGCCCCTACACGAGCTCCGCTGCCAGCTTCAGCGCCCCGAGCGCGGCATCGATCCGCTCGGGCACGAGGCGCGCTCGTTTGAACCCGACGGCCAGCCGGTCGCGGAATGCGGCGGTGAGGGGTGACTGCGGCAGGAGCAGGCCGCCTGTGATCGCGACCGGGACGGGGCCCGCGGCGGGAAAATGGCGCCCCAGCATGACGACCAGCTCGACGAGCTCGCGCGCCGCCTCGTCCACCGCCCGCTGCGCCACCACCTCGCCCTCCCGCGCGGCGTTGAGCACGTGCGGCGCGAGCGCCGCCACCTGAGCCGGCGTCGCCGTCGCCGCCCATCGCACCAGATCGTCGAACCGCTGTAGACCCAGTGCCCCGAGCAGCCGGGCCAGGAGGGTGGAGCCCTCGCCGCGGCCGTCCTGCGCTCGCCCTGCCAGGTCGAGCGCGCGGCGACCGAGCCAGTATCCCCCGCCTTCATCGCCCAGCTGCCACCCGTAGCCGCCCGCGCGGTGGATCTCGCCGCCCGGCAGGCGCGCGTAGGCGATCGACCCGGTGCCGGAGTTCACGAGCACGCCCGGGCCGTGCGCGAAGGCCGTGGTCAACGCGACCTCGCCGTCCGCAAGCACGCGCACGCGGCCGGCGATGCCGGCGTCGACCAGCGCCGCTTCGAGCTCGGCCTGCTCTTGCCGCCGCCCGGCGCCGGCCGCCCCGACGACCGCGGCTTGCACGGGCAGCTCGATACCCGCCTGGACCGCCGCGCGCCGGGCCGTCTCCGCGAGCACGGCGGCCGCCCCCGCCGCTCCCGCCGGCCGCATGGCGGCGCCCGGCCCGTCCGCTCTGCCAAGGACCTTCGTCGGCTGGCCGACCACCACGGTGGAGTGCGATCCACCGGCGTCGGCTCCCAGAAAGAGGGCGGTCGGGCGAACTGGCGGACGGGCGGAAGGTGGGGTCACGCGGGCAGCGTGTGCGATCCGCCGGTCCGCTCGTCCCGCTGTCCGACGAGCGACGAGGCCACTCCCACCAGCATCGTCACCGCCGTCCCCAGCGGCACGTACCACGGCCAGGCGAGCCCCGGCAGCCAGCGCCACGGCACCCCCAGCACCACGGGAGTCATCACGAGCACGCTCACGACGATGGCCATGATAACGTCGCGCTGGCGCGCGCGCGGCCAGAATCCGCCCAGCAGATAGGTGCCGAGCAGGCCGCCGTACGTGATCGATGCGATACTGAGCGCCAGCTGCACGACGGGTGTGTTCTGGTTGCGAAACGCGATCGCGCCGCCGACGAGCACCGCCGTCCACACGAGCGTGAGCCAGCGGCCCACCCAGAGAAGATGCGTCGGCTCCTGGCGACCCGAGAGTGGCGCATAGAAATCGTGGGTGGACGCGGAGGCGAGCGAGTTGACGGCCGACGCGTGGCTGCTCATGGCCGCGGCCAGGATCCCCGCGACGACGAGCCCGGCGAGCCCGGCCGGCAGGCGTGTGATCACGAAGGTCGGGTAGATGGCGTCGCTGCGCCCTCCCTGATCCGCGCCGGCCAGCCACAGGCTCGTGCCCACGAGCAGGAACAGCGCGAACTGGGCGATGATGAATACGCCCGATCCGATGAGCGCGCGCCGGGCGTCCGCGAGCCCGCGAGCGGCGAGCAGACGCTGCACGATCAGATGGTCGGTGCCGTGCGACGCGCCGGCGAGCAGCGCGCCGCCCAGGACCCCGCCCCAAAACGTGTACAGCACCTTGAACGACGGTGTGAAGTCGAGCGCGACGAGCTTCCCGGCGTCCCAGGCCCGCGCGAACGCACCGGCGCCTCCCGCGAGCTGGGTCGCGACGAGCAGCGTGGCCACGCCGCCCAGCAGATAGACGCCCAGCTGGATCACGTCCACCCAGACGACGGCCCGCAGCCCGCCGACCCACGTGTAGATCACGGTGACGAGGCCGATGGCGAGGATCCCGGCGGGCATGCTCCAGTGAGTGATGATGGCGAGGGGGATGGCCGTGGCGAAGATCCGGACGCAGTCGGCGAGGGCGCGCGTGAGCAGGAACACGCCCGATGCGGCGCGCCGCGCCCCCGGCCCGAAGCGGCGCTCCAGTCGCTGATACGCCGTGTCCTGGGTGCCTTCGAAATACCCGGGCAAGAGCAGCGCGGCGACGCCGACTCGCCCCGCCAGGTAGCCGAACGCGAGCTGCAGAAAGGTGAGGTCGCTGCGGGCGGCGATCCCGGGGATCGAGATCACCGTCAGGGCCGACGTCTCGGTGGCGACGATCGACAGCATGATGGCCCACCAGGGCAGCCCGCGGTGGCCGAGGAAGTAGTCGCTCGCGTCGCGCTGGCGCCCCGAGAGCGCCAGGCCGAAGACGACGACGGCGGCGCAATAGGCCGCGATGACGGCTACGTCGAGCGCACGCACCGGCGGAGCGGCGCAACAAAAAGCCCGCGACATGCGCGGGCTCGGGAATCCGATGGGAAGAGGGCCAACCGCTTCAGACCGTGAAGGACGATCCGCAGCCGCACCCGCCGGTGGCGTTCGGGTTCTCGAAGGCGAACCCGGACTCCTGGAAGTTGCTCTTGTAGTCCAGGGTGACGCCGTTCAGGTACTGCGCACTGAAGCCGTCGACGAAGCAGCGCACGCCGGCGCTCTCGATGACGATGTCGTCCTCGGCCGGTTTGTCTTCGATGCTGAGGCTGTACCGGAACCCCGAGCACCCGCCCGGCAGCACGCCGATCCGGAGCCCGGCGGTCTCGGGGGAGACCTTCTCCTCCGCCATGGACTTGCGCACCTCCACCGCTGCCTGGTCGGTCAGGGTCAAGGTGATGGGAGCTGAACGTTGCGTCGTCGCCATTGCGATCCTCCAGTCACATGCGAACTTAGAAAGTCCCGACGGCTCTGTCAACTCTCGCCACGCGAGGACCGCGCGCTCATGCGACTTACGCTCGCCGATTGGTTGGTCGTCGCGCTGTACTTCCTCTTCAATATTGGCGTCGGCCTCTATTACAAGCGTCGGGCCGGTCGCAGTACCGCGGAGTACTTTCTTTCCGGTCGGAACGTGCCGTGGTGGCTCGCCGGCACGTCCATGGTCGCCACTACCTTCGCCGCGGACACACCCCTCGTCGTCACGGGCCTGGTGGCGCGCAACGGCGTGGCGGGGAACTGGCTGTGGTGGAACCTGCTCGCGAGCGGCATGCTGACGGTCTTCTTCTACGCCCGCCTGTGGCGGCGCGCCGGCGTGATGACCGACATCGAGTTCTCCGAGATCCGCTACGCCGGTCCGCCGGCCGCCTTTCTGCGGGGCTTCCGGGCCCTCTACTTGGGCCTGCTCATCAACTGCATCATCCTCGGCTGGGTCAACCTGGCGATGGCGAAGATCCTCCAGCTGGTCTTCGGCATCTCGAAAGGCCAAGCGCTGTGGATCGTGGTCGGGCTGATCGTCCTGACGTCCGCGATCTCGACGCTCTCGGGCCTGTGGGGCGTGCTGGTGACCGACCTGTTCCAGTTCGTCATCAAGATGGGCATGGTGATCGTGCTGGCGGTGGTCGCGGTGCAGGCGGTCGGGGGCATCGAGGCGATGAAGGCGAAGCTCGCGAGCGGCGGTCAGGGGTCGGTCTTGAGCTTCGTCCCCGATGTGGGGTCAGCGTGGATGCCGATGCTCACCTTCTTCGTCTATATCGCCGTGAACTGGTGGGCGACGTGGTACCCCGGGGCCGAGCCCGGCGGCGGGGGCTACGTGGCGCAACGGATGCTCAGCGCGAAAGACGAGCGACACTCGTTGCTCGCCACGCTGTGGTTCAACATCGCACACTATGCCGTGCGCCCCTGGCCGTGGATCCTCGTGGCGCTGGCGTCGCTGATCCTGTTCCCGGGGCTTCCGGACCCGGAGACCGGCTACATCCGGGTGATGATCGACTACCTCCCGTCGTCACTCCGCGGGCTGATGGTCGCCGCGTTCGCGGCGGCCTTCATGTCGACGATCGCCACCCAGCTCAACTGGGGCGCCAGCTACCTCGTGAACGATTTCTATCGCCGCTTCGTGCGCCGCGAGGCAGGCGAGCCGCATTACGTGCTGGCGTCGCGCGTCGCCACGGCCCTGCTCACGGTGTTCTCCGCCGCCGTGGCCTTTCGCATCGAGTCGATCGGGGGGGCCTGGAAACTGCTGATCATCACCGGCGCCGGAACGGGCGCCGTGCTGCTGCTGCGCTGGTACTGGTGGCGCATCAACGCGTGGAGCGAAGTCTCCGCGATGATCGCCGCGTTCGTCGTATCGGTCCTGCTGCAGACCGTGGGCGGGCTCGACAGCGACCGGCCGCTCGACTTCGCACACATCGTGCTCATCACTGTCGCCGTCACGACCGTGGTCTGGCTCGCCGTCACATTCCTCACGCGTCCCGAATCGGAGTCGACGCTCGTCGCGTTCTACCGTCGCACCCGGCCGTCGCGCACGGGGTGGGGGCCCGTCGCCGCGCGTGCGCCCGACGTTCGGCCGTCGACCGACGGGCTCGCCAACCTGCTCGACTGGGTAGCCGGATGCGTGCTGGTGTACGGCGCGCTGTTCGGTGTGGGCAAGCTGCTGCTGCACGAGACACGGCCGGGCCTGCTGCTGCTCGGTCTCAGCGCCCTCGCCGGCGGCGTCATCTACCGTGACCTGTCGCGCCGCGGTTGGAAAACGGTGGTGGAGTGACGGCCGGCTGGTGCCGTTCCAACTCGATGGGAAAGCGCGACCGGACCGGGGAGAGATAGTTGGAACGGTACTAGAGCTCGGGGTGCGTGAGCGCGTCGACCACGAGGTCCGCCACCTGTGACCGGACCTGGAGGATCGCGCTGTTGGCGCGCGTGGGGTTGACGCGGTTCGTGAGCAGGATGATGAACAGGTCGCGCTCCGGGTCCAACCAGATCGACGTTCCCGTAAAGCCGGTGTGGCCGAACGCGCGGCGCGACAGCCGGGTCCCGGCGCTCGAGTACCCGGAGTCCGAGGGCGTGTCCCAGCCGAGCGCGCGCGTCGAGCCCGGAACGACGTGCTGGCGCCGCGTGAACTCGGCGATCGTCTCGGCGCGGATCAGCTGCAGCGTGTCCCAGGCGCCCCCATTCAGCAGCAGCGCCGCGAAGCGCGACAGGTCGAGGGCGTTCGAGAACAGCCCGGCGTTGCCCGACACGCCGCCCAGCCGCGCCGCACTCTCGTCATGGACCTCGCCCACGAGCAGGCGATGACGGAAGACCGTGTCGTTCTCGGTCGGCGCGATCCGGTCCCGCCACGCCGCCGGGGGAAGGAATCGAGTCCACGGCATGGCGAGCGGTCCGAACACCCGCCTGGCGAGGAAGCGGTCGAGCGGCTCGCCGGCGAGCCGTTCGACCACCTGCATCAGAACGATGGCGCTCAGGTCGGAGTAGCGGTACGTCGTTCCGGGCGGCGCGAGCAGCGTGGTCGTGTCCACGGCGTGGAGCGCGGCCGCGCGCGTCGTCGTCGAGTCGTACAGCGGCAGGTCCGCGGCCAAGCCGGCGGAATGGGTGAGCAGGTGCCGGATCGTCACGCGGTCTTTCATCGGCCCGGCAAACTCGGGCACGTAACGCTGCACCGGCGCGTCGAGCGCGAGCTTCCCCTCATCCACCAGCACCATGCACGCGGTCGTCAGGCCGACGACCTTGGTGAGCGAGGCGAGGTCGTAGATCGTGCCCACTTGCACGGGGCGGTGGTCGCTCACCCCGTAGGCCCCCACGGCCTCGAGCAGCGCCAGCCGGCCATGTCGACCGACCGCGAGCACCGCGCCGGGAAAGGCACCGCTGTCGGCTTCGACCCGGAGATAATCGACCACGCTCGCCAGGCGCACGCTGTCGAAGCCGAGCGATGTCGGTGCCGCCGCCGGGATCGTGGCGCTCCGCGGCGCCGGCGGTGCCGCCGAGCCGCCGCAGCCGGCGGCGAGCCCTCCGACCCAGACGACCGCCAGTATGGCGCGCCGCGTCACGGCTGTGCGTCGGGTATTACGACGCCCCAGCCCAAGGGATAGGCCGGGGGGATGCGGATCGGGAGATGTCCCGTGATCGGGACCCTGCCGAGCAACGCGAGCGCCACGGCACGCTCCGACGCCTTCACTCCGCTCCATGCCACGAGATACGACTTCACCGCGGGCGCCTGATTCAGCAGGTAAGGGCTGCCGAGCGATACGAGGACGGTGGGGCGCGTGGAGTCGGTGGCGCTGATCAGGGCGGCGAGCGAGTCGGGGAGGGCGATGGTGCCGCGCCCGGAGAGGGGGCGTACGTTCGCGGCGAACACCGTCCCCGGTGCCCGCGCGATCACGGCGCGCGCGGAATCGTAGGAGAGCGTGCCCGACATCGGCCACAGGCGGAAGTATTCGACCGTGTCGCCCCCCTGGCGCAGCAGCTGCGCCAGGGTCTGTCCCACACCCCCGTTGGCCTCGTCGGCGTAGGCGATCAGCGCCAGGCGGCTGCGGTGCGCGCGCAGCGCGTGCAGCCGTCCTCCCACGTCGCGCACCAGCGTCAGGGCGCGCGCGGCGACGTCGTCCGCCTGGTCCTGGAACCGCCTGGCGCCGACCACGAGCATGATCGAATCGAGCGACACCGTGCGGCCCTGGAACAGCCGGAGGCGATGCTTGATCTCGAGCACGCGGCGCACCGATTGCTCGAGCCGCTGCGGCGTGATGCGGCCCGACGCCACAGCCGTCGTCATGGCGGCGACCGCGGAATCGGCATCGGCCGGCATCAGCAGGACGTCGGAGCCGGCGAGAAACGCTCGCACGGTGGCCTCGCCGGCGCCGTACTTCGCCACGATGGCGCCCATCGTCAGCGCATCGGTCGCCACGAGGCCGGCGAAGCGCAGCGAGTCGCGCAGCAGGCCGGTGAGCACCGCCGCCGAGAGGGTGCCCGGCTCATCCGAGCCGGTGAAGGCGGGAAACGCGATGTGCGCGCTCATCACCACGTCCGCCCCGGCGGCGATGCCGGCACGGAACGGCACGAGCTCGATGGAGTCGAGCCGCGCGTACCCCGACGGGATTAACGGGAGACCGATGTGCGAGTCGATCTGGGTGTCGCCGTGGCCGGGGAAGTGCTTGAGGGTGGCGAGCATCCCGTGATCGTGCAGCCCGCGTACGTACTCCGTCACGAGCCGCGACACCGTGCGTGGGTCCTCCCCGAACGAGCGGATGTTGATGATCGGGTTGGCGGGATTGTTGTTGACGTCCGCGTCGGGCGCGAAATTGACGTGGATGCCGACCGCGCGGCCTTCCACGGCGGCGGCGGCACCGATGGTGTAGGCGTCGCGCGGTTCGCCGGTGGCGCCGACCGCCATGATCTGCGGGAATGCCGTAGCGCCCACCACGCGCATCCCGGCGCCCCACTCGAGATCCGCCGAGACGAGCAGCGGCAGCCGGGAGCGCTGCTGCAGGGCGTTCAGCTTGGCCGCGATGTCGAGCGGCGACCCGACCGAGATGATCAGGCCGCCGACCTCGAGGGAGTCGACCCAGCGCGCCGCGACTTGGAAGAGCGAATCGTCGAATGCGGTGTAACTTCCCGAGAGCCACGGGACGACGACCTGTCCGATCCGCTGGCGAACGGTGAGGGTGGCGAGCAGCGAATCGACGAAAGCCGCGGGGACTGGGGACGAGGGACGAGGGATGAGCTGGGCCGTCCGACCGACCGCTTGACCGCCGGCACAGCCGAGCACCGCCGTAAGGATCAGGAGTCTATGCGCTCGCATTCTCTCTCGCTGTTGCTGGGGCTGGTGTGCGCTACGCCCGCGGCCGCGCAGGTGCGGCCGGGGATCGAGGTGCTGCTCTCGGATTCGATCGGTCTCGTGGCCGGCAAGCGCGTCGCGCTGCTCACGAACCAAACCGGGGTGGACCGCCTGGGTCAGCGCGACATCGATCTGGTGCGCGGGACCCCCGGAGTGCATCTCCTGGTGATTCTCAGCCCCGAGCACGGGTTGCGCGGAACGGAGGACCGCCCGGGGCTCCCGGACGCGGTCGACTCCGCGTCCGGCCTACCAATCTACAGCCTCTACGGCGGAACGCCCCTGTCTTCGATCGCGGCGCTGGACAGCGTCGACGTGGTGCTCGTGGACCTGCAGGACATCGGCGCCCGCTACTACAGCTATCCGACTACCGCCGTCTTGCTGCTGCAGGAGGCGTCGCGCCGCGGCAAGGCGATGGTGGTGCTCGACCGCCCCAATCCCATCGGCGGTGTCGCCGTGCAGGGGAACGCACCGGCGGCGGCCCGGACGGTGGAGCGCGTCGGAGATTTTCTCCCGGTTCCCATGCGCCATGGGATGACGATGGGCGAGGTGGCGCGGCTCGCCAACGACGTGTTCGGCATTCACGCCCGGCTCACGGTCGTGCCGGCGGCGGGGTGGCGGCGCGCGATGTATTACGACGACACCGGCCTGCCCTGGGTGCGCCCGTCGCCGAACATGCCGGATCTGGAGAGCGCCCTGCACTATCCCGGGACCTGCCTGTTCGAGGGCACGAATCTGTCGGTAGGACGCGGCACGGCGCTCGCGTTCAAGGTGATCGGCGCCCCCTGGCTCGACACCGGTGCGGTGTTGCCCCGGCTGCGGGGCGCGGGGCGGTGGGCCCAGGAAGGATTGAACGGCGTGGAGGTATCCGGTGTGGTGTTCACGCCGAGAACGCCCACCGACGGGAAGTACGACGGAGTGGAAGTGCGGGGTATCCGGCTGCGGGTGACGGACCGGCGTCGCTACGATCCGACGCGCGCCGCCGTACTGGTGCTCACGGCGATCGAGGCAGCCCACCGGGACTCGCTGCGCTTCGACGCGGCGCGCTTCGACCGGTTGGCCGACGGTGGCGAGCTGCGGCGCGCGATCCTCGCCGCGCGCGCGGCGGACGCCGTGTGGCGGGGTTGGGTGCCGGCGCTCGCGCGGTTCCGGCGGCTGCGCGCCAAGTACTTGCTCTATTGAGACTCCGGCCCCCTCCCGCTAGCTTCTCCCGGCTATGATCGTGATCCCGCAGAAGGCGCGTGACGGCTTTGGGAAGTTGCTCGACCCGCTCGCCCTGCGACTGATTCGCCTGCACGTTCGGCCCAACCTCATCACCACGCTGGGCACGCTGGTGATCGTGGCGTCGGCCGTCGCGTTCGCGCTCGGCCGGGCACACTGGGGCGGGTTGCTCCTGCTCTTGTCCGGCTTGTGCGACATGGTGGACGGCCGCGTGGCGCGGCGCGGGGGCATGGTCACGACCTTCGGCGCCTTCTTCGACTCGACGCTCGACCGCGTCGGCGAAGCAGCCCTGTTCTCCGGGATAGCGATCTATTTCCTCCGGGGCGGCGTCGCCCCCGGCCGAGTCACCCTGGCCGTGGCCGCATGCATCGTCGCCCTCACGGCCTCGCTGCTCGTGTCGTACACGCGGGCCCGGGCCGAAGGCCTGGGGCTGAGCGTGAAGGTGGGCATCGCGCAGCGCGCCGAGCGGGTGCTGCTGCTCGGCGCTCCGACCATGTTTTTCGGAGCCGGGAACCGTGGGGCGTTGCTGTTCTGGATCGTTGTGGTGCTGGCGCTCGCCACCACGGTGACGGTCGTGCAGCGCGTGCTGTACGTGGCGCGAGTCGCCCGGGAGCCGGCCATGCCGCGGCCGCCGCGCTCGCGGGACACGCTTCCCGGGCATGCGCCCGCCCTGCAAACTCGGAAAGGACCGTAATCGTGGTACAGCAGTCCGGCCGGGACATCGCGCCCGCCAGTGGAAGGCTCGGGGTCATGCTGGTGGGGCTCGGCGCCGTCTCGACGACCTTCGTGGCGGGGGTCGAGACCGTGCGCCGCGGCGCGGGGCTGCCGATCGGATCGCTGTCGCAGATGGGGACCATCCGGCTCGGCAAGCGCACCGAGAAGCGCAGCCCCAAGATCAAGGAATTCGTGCCCATCGCCGATTTGAAAGATCTGGTGTTCGCCGCCTGGGACCCGATTCCGGACGATGCCTTCGCCGCCGCGGTGAAGGCGGGCGTGCTGGACCGGCACGAGCATCTGGAGCCGATCAAGGATTTCCTCCAGGGAATCAAGCCGCTGCCCGCTGCCTTCGACCAGCACTACGTGAAGCGGCTGCACGGCACCAACGTCAAGACCGGCAAGACCAAGCGCGATCTCGCCGAGCAGCTGCGAGGGGACATCCGCGATTTCAGGAAGCGCTCGGCGTCCGACCGCCTGGTGATGATTTGGGCGGCCTCGACCGAGGTGTTCCTCACCCCCGGGCCGGCGCACCAGAGTCTGCAGGCGTTCGAGAAGGCGATGGAGCAGAACGACCCCGCCATCGCGCCGTCGATGCTGTACGCATACGCGGCGCTGATGGAGGACGTGCCGTTCGCGAACGGGGCTCCCAATCTCACGGTCGACATTCCGGCGCTTCAGCGCCTGGCGGAGGAGCGCAGGCTCCCGATCGGCGGCAAGGACTTCAAGACCGGCCAGACGATGATGAAGACCGTGCTGGCGCCCGCGTTCAAGGCGCGCATGCTGGGCCTGGCCGGCTGGTACTCGACCAACATCCTCGGCAATCGGGACGGCGAAGTCCTGGACGATCCCGAGTCGTTCAAGACCAAGGAGGAATCGAAGCTCGGGGTGCTCGAGTACATCCTCCAGCCCGACCAGTATCCCGAGCTGTACGGGAACGTGTTTCACAAGGTGCGGATCAATTACTACCCGCCGCGGGGGGACAACAAGGAGGGCTGGGACAACATCGACATCTTCGGGTGGCTCGGCTACCCGATGCAGATCAAGGTCGACTTCCTGTGCCGTGATTCGATCCTCGCGGCGCCCATCGTCCTCGACCTGGCGCTGTTCTTCGATCTGGCGCAGCGGGCGCGGCTGTCGGGCATCCAGGAGTGGCTCTCGTTCTACTTCAAGAGTCCCCACACCGCGCCGGGACTGTATCCCGAGCACGATCTGTTCATCCAGCAGACCAAGCTGAAGAACACCCTCCGCTGGCTCATGGGCGAGGAGCAGATCACCCATCTCGGCATCGAGTACTACGAAAAGGCGTGAGCGCCGCGCAGTACGCCGTCACAGCCGCCGGGCTCGCCGCCATCGTGTGGGTCCTGCGGTATTTCCTGTTCTCCAAGGGCGCCGCTGCGCCCGCGGCCACCGTCGAGGGCGTACAGGAGGTGCGGATCACGGTCAAGGGCGGCTATACACCGGATACCGTCGTGGTCCAGGCGGGGAAGCCGGTGCGTCTCCAGTTCTACCGCGACGAGACCGCCGACTGCTCGGAGCGCATCGTGCTCGAGGATTTCGGGATCGACGCCGCGCTGCCTGCGTTTCAGACCACCGCCATCGAGTTCACGCCCGCGCAGCCGGGCGAATTCCGCTTCCGCTGCGGCATGAACATGCTGAAAGGCCTGCTGGTGGTCGAGCCGGCGACCACGGATCGCCGCCCCTCCGCGTCGCCGCATCAGTTCCATGAGTAAGGCCCGCATTCTCCTCCCGATCGAGGGCATGAGTTGCGCCGCGTGCGCCGCCACCGTGCAGGAAGCGCTGGGCGGCGCGGACGGCGTCACGAGCGCGGCCGTGAATTACGCCACCGGCAAGGCGGCCGTGGACTACGACGATGCCCGGACGCACGTCGCCGGGCTGATCCAGACCGTCCGGGCCGCGGGCTACGACTGCGGCCAGGCGAGCGTCACGTTCGCGGTCGACCAGCTCCACTACGCGCCCAGCGTCGCCCCGCTGGAGCAGGCGCTGCGACGCGTGCCCGGCGTGGTCCGCGCCGCCGCCAACCAGGCGACCGAAACGGTGGCCGTGGACTATATCCCCGGCGCGACGACGGCGGAGGACCTCGAGCGTGCGGTGGCGGCAGCCGGGTTCCAGGTCGCCGAGCCGATCGCGGCGGAGGATCCGTTGGAGCGCGAGCGGCTGGCGCGCCAGCGCGAGATCCGCACCCTCACGGGGAAGTTCACGGTGGCGGCCGTCGCGACAGGGGTGACCATGCTCGGATCCATGCTCCTCATGACCGGTCACGCGGACGCGACGCTCGGGAACGTCGATCTCCTGGGACGGCTGCTGCTGCCGTTGGCACTGCGGGTTCAGGAGGCGGTCCCCGGCATGCGCGCGATCGATCCGTACTGGATCAAGCTGGCGCTCGCAGTGGCGACGCTGCCGGTCGTCGTCTGGTCCGGGCGGCAGTTCTATCGCGGCACGTGGAGCGGGTTCAAGCACCGCACCGCCGACATGAACACGCTCATCGGCGTCGGCACCGGCGCGGCGTACCTGTATTCGCTCGTGGCCACGCTCGCCCCGGGCTGGTTCGCGACCGCGTGGCGCGAGGCGGACGTGTACTTCGAGTCGGTGTGCGCGATCATCGCCCTGATCCTCCTGGGCCGGCTGCTCGAAGCGCGGGCCAAGGGGCGCACGTCGCAAGCGATCCGCCGCCTCGCCGGGCTGCGAGCCAAGACGGCCTACGTCGTGCGCGACGGCAAGGAGTCCGAGATCGCGGTCGAGGCGCTGGTGCCGGGCGATCTCGTGATCGTCAAGCCGGGGGGGAAAATCCCGGTCGACGGCGTGGTGACGGAAGGCGCCTCGGCGGTGAACGAGTCGATGATCACGGGCGAGCCGATGCCGGTCGGGAAAAAGATCGGCGACGAGGTCATCGGGGCGACCCTGAACACCACCGGGAGTATCACGTTCCGGGCGACGCGCGTCGGGAAGGACTCCGCCCTGGGCCAGATCGTCCAACTCGTCGAGGACGCGCAGGCGACCAAGGCCCCGATTCAGCGACTCGCGGACCGGGTGGCGGGGGTGTTCGTCCCGGTCGTCATCGCCCTGGCGATCGCGGCGTTCGTGCTCTGGTTCGATGTCGGCCCCGAGCCCGCGCCGGTGTTCGCGACGGTGGCGCTCGTGACGGTGCTCATCATCGCCTGCCCGTGCGCACTGGGGCTCGCGACGCCCACCGCCATCCTCGTGGCGACGGGGAAGGCCGCCGAGCACGGTATTCTCATCCGCTCGGGCGAAGCGCTCGACCGGCTGTCGGGCGTGCGCGCCGTGCTGCTCGACAAGACGGGGACTCTCACGGAAGGACGGCCCACCGTCACGCACGTCATCACCGCCAAGCGGCCCGACGGCACACCGCTCTCTCCCACCGAAGTGCTGAAATGGGCGGCGTCCGTCGAGCAGCGCTCGGAGCATCCGCTCGCGGTCGCCGTCACCAAAGCGGCCAAGGACCGCCAGGTCGAAGTGTTACCCGTCGAGAAGTTCGCGGCCATGGAAGGACGGGGCGTGCGTGGCACGGTCGACCGGCGTATCATCGAGGTGATCTCGCTGCGGCACGCCCGGGAGCGCACCCTGGAGCTCGGCACGCTGGGGCAGGATGCCGACCGGCTGGCGGCGCAGGCACGCACGCCGGTGATCGTCGTCGTCAACAACACGGTCCACGCCGTGATCGCCGTTTCCGACCCGATCCAGCCGACCGCCAAGGACGCGATTGCTTACTTGAAAGCGATGGGCCTCGACGTGTGTATGATTTCGGGAGACTCGAGGCGCGGCGCCGACGCCGTGGCGCGCGAGGTCGGGATCGACGAGGTGGTGGCGGAAGTGCTGCCGTCGCAGAAGGCGGACATCGTGAAGAAGCGCCAGCGCCAGGGCCAGCGCGTGGCCATGGTGGGCGACGGCATCAATGACGCGCCCGCGCTCGCGCAGGCCGATGTAGGGATCGCGATCGGGACCGGCACGGACGTGGCCATGGAAGCGTCGGACGTCACGCTGATCCGCGGCGATCTGCGCGGCGTGGTCACGGCGATTCGGCTCTCGCGCCGCACCATGCGGACCATCAAATTGAATCTCTTCTGGGCCTTCGTGTACAACGTGGTCGGCATCCCCATCGCCGCGGGGGCGCTGTATCCCGCGTTCCACGTGCTGCTCTCGCCCGTGCTCGCGAGCGCGGCGATGGCGTGGTCGAGCCTGAGCGTGGTGCTGAGCAGCCTGACGCTGCGGCGCTTCAAACCGGCGTGGGCATGAGATACTTCCATCGAACGACGCTGAGTCCGCAGGACGTGCTGGCGCAGGCCAAGGCGTTCTTCGGCACCCGCCTGGCACCGGCCGACGAAGGCGCGCGGCGGCGTGGTTACGCCGGCGCGCTGGGCCGCATCACCATCGCGGCCCGGCCCGAAGGCGGGCACTATACGCTGGTGCAGGTCACGACCGATCAGGTGGGCGAATCGGAGCTCGACCGGCTCGCCAAGCGGTTTCTCGCCGAGGTGCACAAGCAGGTCGAGCCGGGTCACGAACTGCGCGGCGCGTACTAGCCCGCCACGCGCGCGCCGTATCCCGCCCGCTCGATCGCCGCAATCAGCTGGTCGGTCGTCGCCGCGTCGTCGTCGAAGTCCACCTCGGCCTCCCCGGCCTGGAGATCCACGACGGCGGAATACACACCGCCCGCCCGCTTGAGCGCCTGCTCGACCTTCGCCTGGCAATGCCCGCACGTCATGCCGCTCACGCGCAGTTTCAACGTCGCCATACGGTCTCCTGCGTCACCCCAGGGCATGGCCCCGGGGTTCGACGCCCACTACAATTTACGTCATGGTATCCCGCGCCGCTCCGACGACCCAGGCCCCGCCAGCGCCGGCCGGTCTCACCCGCGACCAGCTGCTCGAAATCTATCGCTATCTGCGGCTCACTCGGACCCTGGAGGAGCGGCTGGTGGCCCTGTATCGCCAGAGCAAGGTCATCGGGGGCTTGTTCCGCTCGCTCGGCCAGGAGGGGGAATCGGTCGCGTCGGCGTACGCCCTCCAGCGCGGGCGCAACCGGGACATCCTCTCACCCCTGATCCGCAACCTGGGCTCGATGCTGGTGATGGGGGCGCAACCGATCCAGATCCTGCGCCAGTACATGGCCAAAGCCGAGGGCCCGACGCGCGGGCGCGAGCTGAACGTCCATTTCAACGACCTCGAGCGGGGCTATCTGGGTCAGATTTCGCACCTGGGCGACATGGTCCCCGTCATGGCGGGCATCGCCCTGACGTTCAAGCTGCGGGGCGAGCCGCGGGTGGGGCTCGTCTACATCGGGGATGGGGCGACCTCCACCGGTACCTTCCACGAGGGCCTGAACTTCGCGGCCGTGCAGCGGGTGCCCCTGGTCGTGATCGCGGAATACAACCGCTGGGCGTATTCGACTCCCCCGGAGAAACAGTTCGCCGTCCGGGACCTGGCGGAGAAGGCAAAGGCATACGGCGTTCCGGGCGTGACGGTGGACGGGAACGACGTGCTCGCGGTGTACGAGGCGACCCGGTTCGCCGTCGAGCGGGCGCGCGGCGGCCACGGTGTGCACGTCATCGAGGTGAAGACGTACCGCCGCAAGGGCCACGCCGAGCACGACGACCAGCACTACGTGCCGAAGGACGAGCTGGATTGGTGGGCCAAGGAAAACGATCCGGTCGACCGATACGTGAAGCGCCTGCTGCAGGGGGAATGGGCCGAGGAGCGCGAGCTGCGGACGATCGACGCGCAGGTCAAGACGGAGATCGACGAGGCCACCGACGCTTGCGTTGACGAGCCGCTGCCGAGCCCCGAGTCGGCGCTGACGGGCGTGTACGCGGACCCGCCGGGGACTCCGCGGCACTGGTACAGGAATCTCTGATGGCCGACGTCACGTACCTCGAAGCGCTGCGCCAGGGGTTGTGGGAGGAGATGGAGCGCGATCCCAGCGTGTTCATCCTGGGGGAGGACGTGGGGGCGTACGGCGGCGCGTTCAAGGTGACCGAAGGATTCGCGAAGCAGTTCGGCGAGGAGCGCGTGATCGACACGCCGATCTCGGAAGCGGCGATCGTCGGCGCGGCGGCGGGCGCGGCTCACATGGGGATGCGGCCCGTCGCGGAGATGCAGTTCATCGATTTCATCTCGTGCGCCTACGACATGCTGACCAACTACGTGGCGACCGCGCGCTATCGCGCCGGGCTCGCGACCCCGATCGTGGTGCGGGGGCCGTGCGGCGGCTACGTGCGGGGCGGCCCGTTCCATTCGCAGAACCCGGAGGCCGCGTTCTTCCACACGCCGGGCCTGAAAATCGTCTATCCGGCCACCGCTCGCGATGCGAAAGGCCTGATCAAGGCCTCGATCCGCGACGACGACCCCGTGATCTATCTCGAGCACAAATGGCTCTACCGCCGCATCAAGGAGCAGCTCCCGGAAGGGGAGGACCTCCTCACGCCGATCGGCCAGGCGCGACTCGCCCGCGAAGGGAAGGACCTGTCGATCGTCACCTACGGGGCGACCGTGTGGAAGGCGCTCGAGGCGGCCGAGCAGCTCGCCAAGGACGACCGCCTGTCGGTCGAGGTGCTCGACCTGCGGACGCTGTTGCCGATGGATGACGCCGCGATCATGCGGACGGTCCAAAAGACGAACAAGGTGGTGATCGTGCACGAAGACACCCGCACCGGGGGCATCGCCGGCGAGATCGCGGCGCGCATCAACGAGCAGGCCTTCGAGTGGCTCGACGGCCCGATCATGCGCGTGACGGCGCACGACGTGCCCCTGCCGTACGCGCCGACGCTCGAGGACTTCGTGCTGCCGCAGACGGAGGATATCGTCAAGGCGGCGCGATGGCTCGCGGCGTATTGAGGAGACTGCATGGCTCGTATTGACGTGTTGATGCCCCAGATGGGCGAATCGATCGCCGAGGGCACGCTCAGCAAGTGGCTCAAGCAGCTCGGCGACGAGGTGAAGCGCGACGAGCCGCTGTTCGAGATCTCCACCGACAAGGTGGACGCGGAGATACCTGCGCCGCAGGCCGGCGTGCTCGCCGAGATCAAGGTGCAGGAAGGGCAGACGGTCCCGGTGCAGACGCTCGTGGCCGTGATCGAGACCGATAAGGCGGCGGCGAAGGCGCCCAAGGCCGCAGCTGTCATGGCGCCTCCCGTCGCAGCAGCCCAGCGGGCGCCCGCTGCTTCGGGGGCTGCGGTCGCGTCGTCGCCGCCGGCTGCCACTGCCCCTTCCCGCCCTCTACCGCCTTCTACCGCCCCGGTGAAGGGCGGGGACGGGGCAGAGACCGCCGAAGAGCGCCTCCGCCGCAAGTCCACGCCCCTGGTGCGCAAGATCGCCGCCGAGCACCGCGTCGACATCTCGACGATTCCGGGAACGGGCTTCGCGGGCCGGGTCACCAAGCAGGACATCCTGGGCGTCATCGAGCGCGGGGCGCCTGCCGCCCCCCGCGCCCCCGGCCCCCAGCCCCTCGGCCCCACGGTCGAGCACCCCGTCGTCACGCCCTGGCCCGGCGACCGGGTCGAGCCGTTCTCCAAGATCCGCAAGATCACGGCCGATCACATGATCATGTCGCGGCGCGTGTCGGCGCACGTGACGAGCTTCTTCGAGGTCGATTACAGTCGCGTCGCCGAGCTGCGCCGCAAACACAAGGCGGCCAACGCGGAGCGCGGTGTGAACCTCACGTACCTCGCGTTCATCGCGAAAGCGTGCGCCGAGAACCTGCGGAAACACGCCGTCGTGAACGCGGCGGTCTCGGGCGACAGCATCATCTACCGCCAGGACGTGAACATCGGGATCGCGGTGGCGCTCGATTGGGGGCTGATCGTCCCGGTGGTGAAGCGCGCGGACGAGCTGTCGCTGTCGGGACTGGCGCGCGCGATCAGCGATATGGGCGAGCGGGCCCGCACCAAGAAGCTGTCGCCCGACGAGATCCAGCGCGGCACCTTCACCATCACCAATCCCGGCGTGTTCGGATCGTACGCCGGCGCCCCTATCATCAATCAGCCGCAGGTGGCGATCCTCGGGGTCGGCGCGATCGAGAAGCGTCCCAAGGTCGTCACGTTGCCCGACGGCACGGACACGATCGCGATCCGCACCATGGGAATGGTATCCATGTCCTACGACCACCGCGTGGTGGACGGCGCCGACGCGGATCGGTTCCTCGCCGACGTGAAGCGGACGCTCGAGAACTTCCCCGAGGGAGCGATCTAGCATGCCCAAGGTGCTCACCGCCGCGCGCGTACGCGTGCCCCCGACCAACGAGGCCGACTACCTCGCCACCTTGCGCGAGCTGTGCCAGTTCGCCGAGGCGCGGGGCCAACGCATCTGGGTGTTCCGCAACGCCAAGGATCCGCAGCTGTTCACCGAATTCTCCGAGAGCCAGACGGAGATGTCGCACCGGGCCCAGGCGTCCCGGCTCCCCGAGGAGATCAAGCTCGAAAAGCGGCTGCAGGGCCTCGGCAGGTACGCTCCCGACGCTTGGGAGCTGTGGACCGAAGTGTCGCTCGCGGCGGCGGCGGAGGCATAGGCGGGGCGATGGCGCGGCGCGAGATCGTGGTGGATGGTGGGACTTGGGACGTGTCTCCGTCGGGCCGCGTCAGCGTGTACGGGCGCGACCAGTTCGGGATCGTGTTCCAGCAGGGGACGGGGCCGGAACGCCGCCGCCGGTTCACCCGCTTCGCGCCGGTCGGCCACCGCAGCCCCGACGCGGCGCTGGCCGAGCTGTCCGAACGGGACCTGGTGCAGCTGTTTCACCAGTCGCAACCGGCGTGGACGGCGCCGGAGAGTGCCTACGGCGCACGTTGATCTGCACTGTCACTCCACGGCGTCGGATGGAGAGTATCCTCCGGCCGAGGTGGCGCAGCGCGCCCACGGGGCGGGTCTCGTCGCCATCGCGCTGACCGATCACGACACCACCGGCGGCGTTCCCGAAGCCGCGCACGCGGGCGCGGCGCTCGGCGTCCGCGTCGTGTCGGGGTGCGAGTTCAGCGTCAAGGCGCCCTGGGGCGAGCTGCACCTGCTCGGCTACTTCCTGCCGCCCGGGCACCCGCGGCTCGAGGAGTTTCTCGCCGGCACGCGGGCGGCGCGCCAACGCCGCGCCGAGCAGATCGTCGCACACCTGCGCCGGCTCGGCGTGGTCATCGACCTGGCGGACGTGATGGCGGCGGCGGACGGCGGCGCGCTGGGCCGCCCGCACGTGGCTCGGGTGCTGGTCGAGCGCGGCGTGAGCAGCGATATCAACGAGGCGTTCGGACGCTACCTGGGTCGTGGCCGGCCGGCGTACGTCGAGAAGCCCCTGCCGACGCTGCGCCAGGTCACCGACCTGCTTCACGCGGTGGGCGGCCTCGCCGTGGCGGCGCATCTGGGCGACCGCGGCAGCGAGGGCCAGATTCGGCAGTTTCAAGCGGATGGCCTCGACGGGCTCGAGGTGCGCCACCCCAGCCATTCGGAGGCGACCGAGCGGCGGCTCGCCGCGCTGGCCGAGCGCCTCGGGCTCGTCATCAGCGGCGGCTCGGATTGGCACGGCGACACGGAGCTGGGCGACTCACACGCCGGGCTGGGCGACATGGACGTCCCGCTCGAATGGCTTGAAAAACTCGAACAGCGTCGAGCGACGGCGTCTCGCGAAACCGTCGCGCAGAACCGTAAGGACGACTCATGAGCGAGCTGTTGGCAATCGGCAGCAACGCACCCGCGTTCACCGCCCCGGCCTCGGACGGCAAGACCTATCGTCTGGCGGACGTTCTCAAGGGCGCGCACGTCGCCTTGGTGTTCTATCCGGGAAACAACACCCCCGGCTGAAACCGCCAACTCTCCGCCGTGCGCGACGAGATGGCCAAGTTCCAGACAGCCGGGATCCAGCCCTTCGGCGTGAACCCCGCCGGCGTGGACAGCCATGCCGGCTACGTCCGCAAGCTGGCATTCAATTTTCCGCTGCTCTCCGATCCGGAACGCGCGATCGCGCGCGCGTACCACGCGCTCAAGGACGACGGCAAAGGGATCCAGCGCACCGTGTACGTCGTGAGCAAGGACGGGACGATCGCGTTCGCGCAGCGCGGCGCACCGCCGGTCGACGAGATCGTCGCCAGTGCCCCCTGACTTTCGGGGCAAGGTGGCGCTCGTGACGGGCGTCGGCCGGGTGGGCCAGATCGGTCACGCCGTCGCCACCGGGTTCGGCCGGGCCGGCGCGCAGCTCGTCATCGCAGACGTGAACGCGCCCGGACTCGCCGTGCGCGCGCAGGAGTTCGCGGCCCAGGGATTCCCAGTCCAGGCCGCGGCGGGCGACTTGACGACGCCCGAGGCGGCGCGCCGCGCCGTAGCCGCGGCGCGGGAGGGGTTCGGCGGGCTCGACGTCGTGGTGAACGTGGCGGGTGGGCTCCTCAACTACGGTCCGGTGCTCGACCTCGCGCCCGAGCAGCTCGAGCGCGAGCTCGCCGTCAACATCAAGACGACGTTCTTCGTGTCGCAGGCGGCCATCCCGCGCCTGCGGGAGCGGCGCGGCGGCGCCATCGTGAACTTCGCCTCGATGGCCGTGCTGAAGCCCCAGGCCCAGATGGCCGGCTACATCGCGGCCAAGGCCGCCGTCGCGGGGCTCACCCGCGCCCTGGCGCGCGAGCTCTCGGGCGACCGCATCCGTGTGAACGCAGTGGCGCCCGGGACCATGCGGACCGCCGACAACCTCGCACAGATGAAGGACGCGAAGGTGCGCTGGGTGGAGCTCGACGATCTGGTCGCCGCGGTGCTGTACCTGGCGAGCGACGAGGCGCGGGCCGTGAGCGGCGAGATCCTCCCCGTGGCCGGAGGGGACGTCTGAGCGCTCCAGTCGTGATGCGCGACGTCATCGTGGTCGGGGGAGGCTGCTACGGCAGCTTCTACGCCACCCAGCTCGCCCGGGCCAAAGAGCGGGGCAAGGCCCGCTTCCGGCGCGTGGTGGTGGTGGATCGGGAGCCGGAGTGCCGCGCCCGTCGCGAGCTGGGTGACGCACCGGACCGCGCGTTCGTGGTGGGCGACTGGGGCGCCTACTTCCACGAGTTCCTCGGCGCGGCCGCTCCCGCGCGCTCCACCGAGCCACAGGACTACATCGTCCCGTCGCCGCTCATGCCGCATCTCATGTTCGAGTGGGTGCGCGATCGTGCGCGCGAGCGGTGGCCCGGACGCCCGGTCGAGGTCGCCCCGGTCCCCGACACTCTGGGCACGCCGTACGATCGCACGGCCCCCGCCCCCGACCATACGCGCTATGTGTCATTCGCGGACTGGATCTGCCCCACGCATTGCATCGAGCCCGCCATCTGTCCGGCGATCGGCGGCTCGCGGACCTGGGAGATGGGTGACGCCGTGCGCGCGCTCGCCGGGCGGCTACGCACGGCCGGCCAGCCGGTCCACGGGCCGGTGTTGTTCGTATGTCGCCATCACGTGTTCGGCGTCGGCACGTTCGCGGTGGAGACGGTGCTGGCAGGGGATGAGATCGTACGGGGGGCGGGGGAGACCGGGGCGGAGGCCGCCGTGTTGGTCGGGACGATCTCGAGCTGCCACGGAGCGGTGAACCTGTTGCGAATCGGGGCGGCAAGGACGGCAAGGGTGCCGCCTTGAGCCGCCCTCTGCCGCCCATGACTCCCGACGACCGCCGAGCGAGCCTCCTGCGTGCTCGCGATTTGTTCAACGCCGGCGAGTATTGGCTCGCCCACGAGGCGCTGGAAACCGTGTGGCGTTCTATTATTAGCGACGGGAACCGCGATGCGGCACGCGTTTGGCAGGGGCTCATCCAGGCGGCCGCGGCGCTGCTGCACCAGCGCCGTGGCAACCGGCACGGCGTTGCGGCGGTGGGCCGGGCCGCGCTCGACAAGCTGGCAGGCGCTCAGCGGTCCGACGTGGAATTCGAAACGGAGCGGTTCCGCGCGCACCTGGAGCGGGCGCTCGCGGGCGAAGCCGAGCCGCCGCGACTCGAGTTGCAGACGGAGGCCTGAGGACCGATGACTCCCAACCGTGCCAACGGATACGACGTGATCATCGTCGGTGCGGGGCCCGCAGGGTTGTGCGCCGCGATGTACGCCGGGCGGGGCATGCTGAAGGCGCTCACGATCGAGCGGGGCGCGCCCGGCGGCGAGCTCTTGAACACGGACCTGATCGAGGACTACATCGGGTTCGAGAGCATCAAGGGCTGGGAGCTGGCCCAGAAGATGACCGAGCACGCCAAGAAGTTCGGTGCGGAGATCATCACCGACACGGTGGAGCGAATCCGCCGCGGTGCGGATGGCCGGTTCGACGTCGCGACCACGCGGGGCACCACGTATCGTGCGCCCGCCGTGATCCTCACCGCCGGCGGCACGCCCGTGAAGCTCGGGGTGCCGGGGGAGAAGGAGCACGCGGGAAAGGGTGTGTCGTACTGCGCGGTGTGCGACGGCGCGTTCTTCAAAGGTGAAGTGCTCGCCGTCGTGGGCGGCGGCGACGCGGCCGTGGAGGAGGCGGACTATCTCACGCGCTACGCGACCAAGGTGTACATCGTCCATCGGCGCGACCAGCTGCGGGCGTCCAGGATCATTCAGGAGCGCGCCTTCGCGAACCCCAAAATCGAGATGGTCTGGAACAAGCGCGTGCTCGAGATCGGGGGCACGGAGCGCGGGACCGATCGCCTCGTCCTCGAGGACACGCTGACGGGAGGGCGCGCCACGCTGGCGGTCGGGGGCGTCTTCATCTTCGTCGGCTTCAAGCCCAACTCCGGACTGGTCGAGGGGCACGCGAAGCACGACGCGGCCGGGTACTTCATCACCGACGAACGAATGATGACCTCCATCCCGGGGCTGTTCGCCGCGGGCGACGTGCGCAGCCAGCTCACGCGCCAGATCACCACGGCGGTGGGCGATGCGACCACCGCGGCGATCGCCGTGGAGAAGTATCTCGCGGGCTTGCGGGAGCGCGCGAAGGCGGGCGTCGCCTCATGAAGGTCGTGCCGATCCCGAACGGCCAGTTCGTCGAGAACTGCTATCTCGTCATCGACGAAGCCGGCGGTGAATGCGCGGTCATCGACCCTGGGGAGGAGGCGGGCTTGATCGCCCACAAGGTGGCGGCGGCGGGCGTACACCCCGTCGCGATCTGGCTGACCCACGCCCACATCGATCACGTCGTCGGCGTCCCTCGGCTCAAGGCCGACACCGGAGCGCCCGTCTACCTCCACCCCGGCGACCGGATGCTCTACGATCATGTGCCGGACCAGGCGGCGGCCTTCGGCCTGCGGGCCGCTCCGCTGCCTGCGCCCGATCACACCCTCGTGCACGGCGATGTGTTGCGGGTGGGCGCGCTCGAGTTCCGGGTGCGACACGCCCCCGGTCACTCGCCGGGAAGCGTCGTGTTCGAAGGACAGGGCGTCGCGTTCAGCGGGGACGTGCTGTTCCAGGGCTCGATCGGACGGACCGACCTGCCCGGAGGAGACTTCGAGACGCTGATGCGCAGCATCGAGCGCGAGTTGCTTACGCTGCCCGATTCGACCATCGTGTACTGCGGGCATGGACCGGAAACCACCGTGGGACGCGAGCGCCGAGCCAACCCCTTCCTCACCGGCGCCCATCGGCTCGGCTAGAGCGCCGCGACCGACCTGCCTGCGTTGCGGGGTCGAAGTCCGGCCCCGGCCGTGGGGCTGCCGGAACCCGTGCCCCAACTGCGGCTTCAATTATCCGCTGGGCGACTGTTCCGACTGAGCCGGGCGGCATGATCAACCACCTGCTGGCACTGGCGCTCCTGGGAGTGGACTGCGTCGTCCGCGCCTGGCGCATCCAGCTCGTGACCTGGACGGCGGGTGGCCGGCTGTCGTTCGGCGACGCGTTCCGCCTCAATCTGTACGGCGAAGCCGCTTCGCAGCTCACCCCCAACCGCCTGGGAGGCGAGCCGGCGCGGTTCCTCGGCCTCACCGAAGCGGGGCTGCGACCCGTCACCGGCATCGTGGCGATCGGCGTCGAAGTCGCGTGCGAGTGGCCGGTGTTCCTGCTGGCGGGGGCGGCGCTGTTCGCCTACTACGTGCCCGATTGGCGGGACGCCGCCCGGACCTGGCTGCACCGCCACCGGGCGGGTGAGCTCGTCACCGTCGAGATCATCGCGCTCATCGTCCTCGTGACGGCGTATCTATTGCAGCGGCTGGCGCGTGCGGGGTTCATCCGCCACCGGGTGCGCCGCCAGTGGCGCGTCGCGTGGGCGCACGTGCGCCGCGCCCCGCGGTGGGCGCTGGGCGCGGGGGCGCTCCTCACCGTGGTGAGCATCGTCGCGCGGGCGCTCATCCTGCCGGCGCTCGCGTGGGGCATGCCGGGCCGACCCCCGTTCGCGGAGATGTTCTACGGCGCGCTGGCGCTGCTGCACGCGCCCCTGGTGGTGCCGCTCCCATCCGGTGGCGGCGGCCTCGAGGTTGCCTTCCTGAACGGTTTCGCCGGAGATTTCGGTGCGCGCCAGGTGACGATGCTGTTGCTGTGGCGGTTCTACACGGCCATCCTCCTGACCGGGCTCGGCGTCTACGCTCTGGTCCGGTCCATTGGTTATCGGGCCGCCGTCGAGGTGTTCAAGATCGGTTGGGGCAAGCGAAGAGAGGCACAATGACCAATCCGCGGATCACGCCGCTGACGCCGGATCAAGCTGCACCCGAGGTGCAGCCTATTTTCGAGACCTACCTGCGGGAGCGCGGCAACATCCCCAACATGTTCCGCACAGTGGCGCTGCGCCCGGGGCACCTGCGGACCATGATCGCGCACTTCCGCACGGTCATGAACGAAGGCACCGTGCCGCCCCTGCTCAAGGAGCTGTTGTGGGTGCGGATCTCGCACCTGAACCGCTGCCGCTACTGACTCGGCTCCCACACTGTCTTGGCAAGACAGCGGGGAGCGAGCGCCGAGCTGGTGGACGCGATCCAGGACCGGGGCGCGCACGAGGCGATCGCGCGCCTCGAGCCCGGCTGGCGGGCGGCGCTCGAGTACGCCGACGTGATCCATCGCTCGGGGCACGAGGTCACGGACGAGCTGTACGGGCGGCTGCGCGCCGCGTGGGACGAGGGACAGATCGTCGAGATCACCCTGGTGATCGGGATGACGGAGTACTTCAATCGTTTCAACGACAGCCTGCGGGTGGAGCCGACGAAGTGATCACGGCGCCGGCGTGATCGCGACGAGCAGCACAGTACGCTCCAGCGCGTGCTGGATTCCGTGCGGCACGGCGGCGGGCGCCAGTACCAGGTCCCCGGCGCGGGCATCGATGGCCCGGTCGCCGAGTGTGAACCTCGCCTTTCCACTGACAACGAAATAGAATTTGTCGGCGCCGGGATGGGCGTGCACCGGCTGCGTCTGGCCCGGCTCGAAGCAATTGAGACCGACGAGGAGCCGCTCGGAGCGGAAGCAGTCGATCTTCGTCATCTTGGTGGCCGAAAAGCGGGCGTGCTCGGACAGACGTTGCAGCAGATCGTGGGGATCCATGGGCGATTCCTGGTTCGAGACCGACGGCGCCGTCACCGAAGGGACGGAGGCGATGAGCGCGACCCGTATCGAGCGTGATCCGCTGGGCGAGCTGGCGGTGCCGGCCGAAGCGCTGTACGGCATCCAGACCGAGCGCGCCCGCCGCAACTTCCCCATCTCCCAGCTCGCTCCCCTGGCTCCGTTCGTCGACGCCGTCATCCGGATCAAGAAAGCGGCCGCGCTGACGCACAAGGAGACGAAGCGCCTCGATCCGAAGCTCGCCGACGCGATCGTGCGGGCGGCGGACGAACTGCTGGCCGGGCAGCACCGCGACCAGTTCGTCGTCGACCCCTACCAGGCGGGGGCGGGGACCTCGCACAACATGAACTGTAACGAGGTGCTCGCCAATCGCGCGAACGAGCTGTTGGGCGGCAAGCGCGGCGCGTACCAGCCGGTGCATCCCAACGATCACGTGAACATGGCCCAGTCCACGAACGACGTGATCCCGACCGCCATCCGGCTCGCGGCGCTGGCCGAGCTGCCCGCGCTGCTCGATGCCCTGGACCGGCTCGCCGCCGCCTTCCTCGCGAAGGGCCGCGCATTCGACGGCATCCTCAAGTCCGGCCGGACGCATCTGCAGGACGCGACGCCGATCCGCCTCGGGCAGGAGTTCACCGCCTACGGCCACACCGTCGCGCGCAACCGCGACCGCGTCGCCCACGCGGCGGACGCCCTGCGCGACCTCGGGATCGGCGGCACGGCCGTCGGGACGGGGTTGAACGCCGAGCCCGAGTATCCGGCGCTGATGGTGAAACACCTGCGGGCGATCACTGGGCTCGACCTCCGCGTGGGGAAAGACCGCGTGCAGCTGATGCAGTCGATGGGAGATGCGGCCGCCTGCTCCGGCGCGCTGCGCACCTACGCGATGGACCTCGGGAAGATCGCGAGCGACCTGCGCCTGCTCGCGTCCGGACCGCGGACCGGACTCGCGGAGATCGCGCTGCCGCCGGTGCAACCCGGGTCGAGCATCATGCCGGGCAAGGTCAACCCGTCGATCCCCGAAATGGTGAACCTGGTGTGCTTCCAGGTGCTCGGGAATGACGTGACGGTCGCGACCGCAGCGGAGGCGGGGCAGCTGGAGCTCAACGTGATGATGCCGGTGATCGCGCACAACCTGCTGTTCTCGATGCGGATTCTCACGAACGCCTCGGGCGTGCTGGCCGAGCGCTGCGTGGCGGGGATCGAAGCCGATCGCGCCCAGTGCGAGCACTGGCTCGAGCGCAGCCCCGCGCTCGTGACGGCGCTGGCCCCGAAAATCGGGTACGCCGAGGCCGCGAAGCTCGCCAAGGAGGCGGTGGCGAAGAACGTCACCGTGCGTCAGCTGGTGATGGAGAAGGGGGTGCTCAGGGGCAAGGATCTCGACGAGGTGCTGGACCTGCTCGCCATGACCGAGCTGGGAGTGCCGGGGCAGCGGAAGTAGCCGAGGACGGCCGTCTGCAGGGCACACTCTATATCCCGGAGGAGCACGTATGCATTGGATCGTCGCGGGGCTGATCGCAGGCGTCGGCGCGTTCTTCGCAGATTACGTGATGTGGGGGAAGGTCTTCACCGGTCCGGAAATGCGCGCCTTCGGCACCATGCCGCCCACGCCCGCGGAGCAAAAAAAACTGATGGCGGCGAACATGCCGAAGGCGGCCCTCTTGGCACTGGCCTTCGGCGTGGTGCTGGCGTGGTTTTATCATCAGCTCAAGGCCGGGCTGTGGGCCAAGGGCGGGGGTCCCCTGGCGGGGATGGAGTTCGCCACGATGCTCTGGCTGTGCACCATCGCCCTCTCGACGCTCGGCAGCGGCGTGTGGTATGACAAAGTCCGGCCGCTGCTCAAAGCGACCTTCTGGTCGTGGCTCGTGCGCCTGAACGTCGCGGGGTTCATCGTCGGATTGCTCGTCAAGTAAGCGCCGCCACGCGATGGGCCGTGATTCGAGTCACCGAATCCGGCCCCTCTCGCTCGTTATCCGTTCCCCATGCGCACGACCTCATGGCTCATCGCCGCGCTGTGGCTCGCCGGTAGCTCCTCGGCGCACGCGCAGCGGCGGTTTCGCATCGGACCGACATACTCGTCGCTCGGCTTGGAAGATGCCTCCGGCTCGAGCCACAGCTTCTCGTCGTTCGGGGGCACGCTGGTCGTCGTCACCGGCGACGAGGGTGAGGCCGGCGTCTCCGTGACGCGCTACCACGACCTGTCGACCGACAACCGCGTCCGGCGACTCACCCTGTACGGGCTTGACTCGTACTACTATCCCGTCGGGATGCGGGGCGTGATTGCGCCGTTCGCGGCGACGACGCTCGGGCTGGCGCGGGTCGCCGAGTCGGCGTCGCTGTGCCTGCTCCTGACGTGCCGGGACACCGTGTCCACGACGAGTCAACTCGCGCTCGGCTTCGGGCTCGGCGTGCGCGTGAATGTCGGCGACGCCGTGGTTGCGAATATCGCGGGGCGGTTCCTCGAGGTGCCGGGCAGTCAGATCCAGGCGCTCGAAGCGGTAGCGAACGCGTCGGTGGCGTTCGGCGCGGTCCGTAAGGGCGAGTTCCTCGAGGGAACCGTGGGACCGGCGGCGAGCTTCCTGATTCCGATCTCGGGAGAGCTGCGCGCGCGCGCGCCGTTCATCGGCGCGCGGTTCCGGCGGGAGACGAAGAAGGTGGGGACCCTCGGCCTGCAGATCGACTTCGCTCCCCTGAAACTGACGGCCGCTTGCCCGCCCACCGGATGCGAGGAAGACGCCATTCTCTTCGCCCCCGGCTACGAGAAGTCGGCCCGTCTTGCGTGGGGGCGGCTATACGGCGAGTTGGGCTTCGTGCTCGGCGGCGTGTACTCTCAGGGACCGGACCGGGGCATCGCCCAGGGGGCGCACGGCGGCTTGGGAGTGGATTTGTATGGCGGCGCCGTCATGTGGAACCTGAATTCCCGCCTGCTGTGGCTGCAGCGCAACTCCGGCGACAATGTGTTCGGCGTGCAGGTGGGGGTGAGCGTGAGTCCGAGAATCGGGCGGCGGTAGAAGACGGTAGAGGACGGTAGATGGGGCGCTTACGACCTCTACCGTCCTCTACCGCCCGGGGCGGGGTTGGGCGGGGCGGGGGTGCCGCCCTATATTACACCCATGCGCGTCACCACCTGGGCCGAATACGGGCTGATCGTCTCGCTCAACCTCGCGAAGCGTGCGGGGCAGGGTCCGGTCGCGGCGCGCGAGCTCGCCGAGCAGGAGCGGCTACCGCACGACTACGTCGAGCAGATCCTGCTGCGCCTGCGCCGCGCAGGCCTCGTCGACTCGGTGCGCGGCGCCAAAGGCGGCTACCACCTCGCCCGTGAGCCGCAGGCCATCTCGGTCAAGGACGTGATCGAGGCCTCGGAGCACGTCACCTTCGAAGTCAACTGCGATCTCCATCCGGTCGATCCCCAGCGATGTAGTCCGGAGGCGTCGTGCAGCATCCGGCCCGTCTGGCGAATGCTGGAACAACGGATCAATGATCTGTTGGCCGGCATTTCGCTGGCGGACTTGACGCACGACGAGCCCGAGCTGTACCACATCGCCGGGGTCTTGGCCGGGAACTAGTCCCGCCTTCCCGTTCGTTTTTTTGAACTGAAACCCGACCGGCACCGTCGGGTTTAAACCGATTGGAGGAAAGTGTGGCATACGCACATCCCGACGTGCTCGTTTCCACCGACTGGGTGGCGGGGCATCTCGCGGACCAGGCCATTCGCCTGATCGAAGTCGACGTGGACACCACGGCCTACGACTCGGGGCACATCGCCGGCGCGGTCGGCTGGAACTGGCAGTCGCAGCTCAACGATCCCGTGCGGCGCGACATTCCCGACAAGAAAGCGTTCGCGAAGCTGCTGTCGGAGGCGGGTGTGACTCCCAAGACGACCGTCGTGCTGTACGGCGACAACAACAACTGGTTCGCGGCGTTCGCGTTCTGGCTGCTGCAGCTGTACGGCCACACGGGGGTCAAGCTGATGAACGGCGGGCGGGCGAAGTGGGTCGCCGAGGGACGGCCGCTCGTGACCGAGCGGGCGGGCGTTCGCGCCACGAACTACCCCGTCCCCAAGAAGGTGAACGCCGCGATCCGCGCCAAGCGCCCCGACGTCGAGAAGGCGCTGAAGACCAAGCAGACCGCCCTGGTGGACGTGCGGTCGACACCGGAGTTCGTCGGCGAGATCATCGCGCCCCCCGGTATGACGGAGACCGCGCAGCGCGCGGGGCACATCCCCGGTGCCAAGAATGTTCCCTGGAGTAAGGCCGTCGCGACCGACGGCACATTCAAGCGGTACGACGAGCTGGTGCAGCTCTACAGGGGTGCGAAGGTGATCGACGGAAAGAACGAGGTGATCGCCTATTGTCGCATCGGAGAGCGCTCGAGCCACACGTGGTTCGCCCTCAAATACCTGCTCGGCGTGAAAAAGGTGCGTAACTACGACGGCTCGTGGACGGAGTGGGGGAATCTGGTCGGCGCGCCGATCGCGAAGGGAGCGGAGTGAAAGTGAAGTCGGTGGAGGTTGGTGAAGGTCGGTGGAGGACGGTGGAGGTTGCCCGCCAAGAGCCTGCGTTGTGGGGCTTGGTGGGGAACACGCCCCTGATTCCCTTCACAACCTCCACCAACCTCCACCGTCCTTCACCGACCTTGCTTCTCAAGGCCGAGTGGCTCAACCCCGGCGGCTCCGTGAAGGACCGGCCCGCGCTGTTCATCTTGCGCGACGGCATCGCGCGCGGCGAGCTGCCGGCCAAGCGCCTGCTGGACGCGTCCAGCGGCAACACCGCCATCGCGTATGCGATGCTCGGGGCTGCGGCGGGGATCGGGGTCACGGTGTGCGTGCCCGCGAACGCGAGCGTCGAGCGCAAGGCCCTGCTCGAGGCCTACGGCGCCGAGGTGGTCTTCACCGACCCGCTCGACGGGTCGGACGGGGCGATCCGCCGGGCTCGGCAGCTCGCCGCGGCGCACCCGGAGCGCTACTGGTACGCGGACCAGTACAATCATCCGGCCAATCCGCGGGCGCACTACCTCACGACCGCCGACGAGATCTGGCACCAGACCGGCGGCCGGGTCACCCACCTCGTGGCCGGGCTGGGCACGACGGGGACCCTGATGGGAACCGGTCGGCGTTTGAAGGAGCGAAACGAGGCCATCGAGCTGATTGCGGTACAGCCCGACGGACCGTTTCACGGATTGGAGGGCTTGAAGCACCTCGCGACTGCGCTCGTGCCGGGCATCTACGATCCGGTCCTGTTGAACCGGACGGAGTTCGTGGCCACGGAGGACGCAGAGGAGGCCGTGCGACACTTGGCGAAGCAGACGGGATTGTTCGTAGGGTGGTCTGCTGGAGCCGCCATCGTGGCGGCGGAGCGGATTCTCACTGCCCGCGACCGCCCGCGACCGCCCGCGACCGCCGTAGTCGTCGTCATCGCCCCCGATTCGGGGGACCGCTACGTGAGCGAGCAGGGGCGGCTCGCGGGGGAGCGTCGATGACTCTCGTGCTCGACCCCCGGCAGCTGGCGGCGATCCGCCGCCACGGCGAGGCGGATTACCCGGCCGAGGCGTGCGGCCTGATCGGCGGAGCGGTCGAGGGCGACCGCAAAGTCGCGCTGCAGCTCGTCCCGCTGGCCAACCAGCGGACCGACTCGGCGCGCAACCGCTACCTGATCGACCCGACGTCGTTCCGGCGCGCGCAGGAGCGTCTGGATCGGGACGGACTCGAGGTGATCGGCGTGTATCATTCACACCCGGACCACGCGCCCGCACCGTCGGCGTTCGATCGCGACCATGCGTGGCCGTGGCTCTCGTACGTCATCGTCGGCGTCGACGCCGGGCGCGCCGGCGACGCGAAGAGCTGGGTCCTCGCGGACGATCGCGGGGTGTTCGACGAGGAGTCCATCACCATTCAGGAACGGAAGGCCGTATGGCAGTGACGATATTGATTCCCACGCCGCTGCGCCCCTACGTGGGCGGTCGCGACGCGCTCGAGCTCGAAGGCGGGAGCGTCGGCGAGTTGCTGGAGCAGCTCGCCGGCGAGCATGCCGGCCTCAAGCGGCATCTGTTTGCGGAGGACGGCCGGCTGCGCAGCTTCGTGAATGTGTACGTGAACGATCGCGACATCCGGCAGCTCGCGCAGCGCGAAACGCCGGTGAAGGCGGGCGACACGGTTTCCATCATCCCGAGTATTGCCGGGGGAACGGCGGTGCATGTAGGGGTGCAGCCTGCGGCGCCCCAGCTTCCGAAACTGTCGCACGAAGAGATCCTGCGTTATTCACGTCACCTCATCCTTCCGGACGTGGGCGTCGAGGGACAGAAGAAGCTCAAGGCGGCGCGTGTGCTGCTCGTGGGCGCGGGCGGGCTCGGCTCGCCGGCCGCGCTGTATCTCGCCGCGGCGGGCGTCGGGACCCTGGGCATCGTGGACTTCGACGTCGTCGACAAGACCAATCTCCAGCGCCAGGTGCTGCACGGCACGTCCACCGTCGGCATTCCCAAGCTCGAGTCCGCCAAGCAGCGCATCTCCGACTTGAACCCGAACGTCCGGGTGGAGACGTTCGAAACGCGGCTGACCGCGGAGAATGCCCTCGACATCATTCGCGACTTCGACATCGTCGCGGACGGGACCGACAACTTCCCCACGCGCTACCTCGTGAACGACGCGTGCGTGCTGCTCGGCAAGCCCAACGTGTACGGCTCGATCTTCCGGTTCGAGGGCCAGGCCTCGGTGTTTCATGCGAAGCAGGGCCCCTGCTACCGCTGCCTCTACTCGGAGCCGCCGCCTCCGGGGCTCGTGCCCTCGTGCGCCGAAGGGGGCGTGCTCGGCGTGCTGCCCGGCATCATCGGGTCGATTCAGGCAATGGAGACCATCAAGCTGATTCTGGGCGTGGGCGAGCCCTTGATCGGGCGCCTCGTGTTGTTCGATGCGCTGAAACTGCAATTCCGCGAGCTCAAGCTCGAGAAGGACCCCGATTGCCCGGTGTGCGGGACCCATCC
This sequence comes from Gemmatimonadota bacterium, assembly GCA_003222155.1. Lineage (GTDB taxonomy): Bacteria > Gemmatimonadota > Gemmatimonadetes > Gemmatimonadales > GWC2-71-9 > AG41. The sequence goes on from QHUU01000068.1 coordinate 61,598, forward strand.
GACCGTCACCGAGCTGATCGACTACGAGGCGTTCTGCGGCATCGGCGCCGAGCCTTCGTACGATGGCGCGGAGATCACGGCGCAGGACTTGAAAACGGAGTGGGACCGGAGCGCCGATCTGCTCGTGATCGACGTGCGCGAGCCGCACGAGTACGAGATCGCCCACATCGACGGGGCCGTGCTGATTCCGCTCTCCGAGCTGCCAACCCGTCTGGGGGAGTTCGACGGTCACCGCGAGATCGTGACGCACTGCCATCACGGGGCGCGCTCGCTCAAGGCGCTCGAGATCCTGAAGGCGGCGGGTTTCTCGAAGGTGCGCAGCCTGCGCGGCGGGATCGATGCGTGGGCCGTGAACGTGGATCCGAGTCTGCCGAGATACTAGGCGTCTGGCCCTCGAGGAATGCCGAAGGGGGGACTCGAACCCCCACGGGCTTGCGCCCACTGGCTCCTGAAGCCAGCGCGTCTACCAGTTCCACCACTTCGGCGAGGGTGCGGAACGGCGAATCTAAGGCGCGGTATAACCCCAAGTCAACTCTTGGCTTGACCGCTTCTACCGTGGTTTCTATCTTGCCCTGGCTCGAGTGGACAAAGTCTCAATCGCCCGCAACCCGCGGGCGCGACATGACTACCACCTCCTGGAGACTTGGGAGGCCGGCCTCGTGCTCACGGGAACGGAAGTCAAGTCGCTGCGAGCCGGCAAGGCCAGCCTGGGAGAGGCGTACGCCCACGTCCGCAACGGCGAGGTGTGGCTCGAGGGAATGAGCATCTCGGCCTACCTCCCCGGGAGCTACAACAACCCGCCGCCCGCCCGCTCCCGCAAGCTGCTGCTGCACGCACACCAGATCCGCAAGCTCATCGGCGGCACCAGCCGCAAAGGCCTCACGCTCGTCCCACTCGAGCTGTACTTCAAGGACGGCACCGCCAAGGTGGCGATCGCGCTCGCCAAGGCCAAGAAGCTGCACGACAAGCGGGAAGACTTGAAACGCCGGGTGGCGGAGCGGGAGCTGGCCCGCGGCATCAAGGGCAAGCGCCCATGATCGGGCTGCTGCTGCTCGCGCTCGCGAGCCCGGCGCAGGCCGTCGTCATCGCCACGCCGCGCGGCCAGACGACCATTCCGGTGACGACGGAGCGCGGTCAGGCCGCGGTGGCGGCATCCCGGCTCGTGGCGCCGCTCGAATTGACGGTGGCGCTCGACGGGCCGCGCGTCACGGTCGGGCTCGGGGGGGCGGTGTTCGTGTTCCAGCTGGGAGCCCCCTTCGTGCGCGCCGGCGCGGTCGTCTGCGCGCTCGTGGGAGAGCCGTACCTGACGCGGGACACCTTGTTCCTGCCCCTCAGCTGGCTCGCCGACTGCGTCCCGCGGGCGCTGGGGGCGCGCTACCGCTGGGACCCCGTCCCCCCCCGGCTCGAAGAGCTGCCGGTCGCGGGGCCCGTGGCGGCCGCGCGGCCTGCCGGAGGGGGGGCGCCACCCGCCGCCGGGACGGTGCACGCGGCGGCGCCGAACCCCCTGACGGGGTTACGGCTGCGCCACGTCGTCGTGATCGATCCGGGACACGGGGGCGTCGATCCGGGAAACCCGGGACGCTACTTCCCCGACGGCCTCGTCGAAAAGGACATCACCCTCGCTATCGCGCGCCTGCTCCGGGCCGAGCTCGTCCGCCGCGGCATCGGGGCGCTGCTCACCCGCGCGACCGACACCCTGATCGACCTGGCAGATCGCGGAGCGTTCTGCAAGGCGCAGTGCGATCTGTTCATCAGCATTCACGTGAACTCCATGCCCGCGGGACGGCGTGCGGACCGGGCGAGCGGGGCCGAGACCTACTTCCTCTCGGATGCGAAGACCGAAGACCAGGAGCGGGTGGCCAACATGGAAAACGAGGTCATCCGGTTCGAGACGGGCCCGCCGACGAGCGCGACCGGGCCGCTCGGCTACATCCTGCGCGATCTGCAGCTCAACGAATACCTGCGGGAGTCCGCCCAGCTGGCGGCCCTGGTGCAGGACTCCGTCACCAAGGTCCATCCGGGCGGCGATCACGGTGTGCAGCAGGCGGCCTTCATGGTGCTCACGACCGCGCGGCGACCCGCGATTCTGGTCGAAACCGGCTTTGCTACGAACCGCACCGACGGCGCGTTCCTCGCCTCGAGCCTGGGCCAGCACAAGCTCGCCAGCGCGATCGCCGAGGGGATCGTGGCCTACCTGCTCGAATTCGAGCGCAAGCTCGCGGTCGTGGCGCCGGCGGGCGGTCGGTGACGCCGGTCCAGCTGTTCGGCGTCTCGTTTCAAAACCCCGTGCTGCTCGCCTCCGGCACCGCCGGCTTCGGCCGCGAGGTGTGCGGCGTGATCGACCTCGACGCGCTGGGCGGCATCGTGTCCAAGGCGGTCACGCCGGAGGCGCGGCGCGGGCACGCCGCGCCACGCGTCGCCGAATTCGCGGGGGGCATGCTCAACGCGGTGGGACTCGCGAATCCCGGCCTCGACGCCGTGCGGGTGCACGAGCTTCCCTGGCTGGCGACCACGCTGCGGCGCGCCCGCCTGCTCGTGAACGTCGCGGGCGCCACGCTCGACGACTACGCGCGCGTGATCGCCGGCCTCACCGATCTCCCGGTCGTCACCGCGTTCGAGATCAACGCGTCCTGTCCCAACACCAGTGCCGGCGGCCTCGAGTTCGGGGCGAACGCCGACAGTCTCCGTGCCCTGGTGCGCCGCTGCCGCGCGGTCGCGACCCGCGGTCAAGCTCTCGCCCGTGCTGCCGGACATCGCCGCCATGGCGCAGGTGGCCCGGGACGAGGGCGCGGACGCGGTGACGCTCGTGAACACCATCCCCGGCATGCTCGACCGTCGCCTCGGCAACGGCTCCGGCGGCGTGAGCGGGCCGGCGCTGCTGCCCATCGGCGTGCTGGCGACGCGCCGCGTGCGGGAGAGGGTGGCGATCCCGGTCATCGGTGTCGGCGGGATCCGTACCGCCGGCGACGCGCGCGAGTATCTCGCCGCCGGCGCCTCGCTGGTCGCGATCGGCACCGCCGCGCTCGCCGACCCGCGGGTGCCGGAGCGCATCGCGAGGGAGCTCGCCCGTGGCTGAGCTCATCGTCGCCTTCGACCTGCCGAGCGGACGCGAGGCGCTGGCCCTCGCGGCCCGCCTCCCCGGGTTGCGCTGGGCCAAGATCGGACCGGTCCTCTACACGAGGGAAGGGCCGGCGATCGTGCGCGAGTTCGTGGCCCGCGGGCTGCGTGTATTTCTCGACCTCAAGTGGCACGACATTCCGAGCATCGTCGCGGAAGCCGTCGCCGCGGCGGCAGAGCAGGGAGTCGCCATGGCCACCGTGCACACGCTGGGAGGACCCGCGATGCTCACCGCCGCGTCCGGCGCGGCGGGGAACGTCGCCGTCGTGGGTGTCACGATCCTCACCTCGCACGACACGGCGGAGGTGGAGCACGTGCTCGGCCGCGGCGTACCGGACCTGGGGTTCGAGGCGGAGCGCTTGGCGCGCCTCGCCGTCGAGGCGCGATTGCGCGGCGTGGTGGCGTCGGGTCGGGAGCTGGCGCTGTTGCGCGCGGCCCTGGGCGCAGATCTCTGGATCGTGGTCCCGGGGATCAGGGAGCCCGGCGACTCGACCGCCGACCAGCGCCGCACGGTCACTGCGGCGGACGCAGTGCGGTTGGGCGCGACCCACCTGGTCGTCGGCCGGCACCTGACCGGGGCCGGGGACCCGGCCGGGGTGTACCAGCGGTTGGTGGACAGCCTATGACCAGCCGGGTGTTGACGGCGTTGCTGATCGCGAGCTGCGGCATTGCGGGCGCAGCTTCATCCCAGGACTCGCTCGCGCGAGCGGCGGAGCGCGTGCGGCGGGCGTGGCTCGCCCACGACGTGCAAGCGATTGTCGGGCAAAGCCCTAGGGTGGTGCTCCAGATTCCCGGGGCGGATCCGTCGGCCCCGCTCGCGCGCGCGCAGGCGGCGGAGTTGCTGCGCCGCCACCTCCAGCGAGTGGTGGAGCGGGCGCTCGCGGTCGGGGCGGTTCGGGAGGTCGAGCCGGGGCACGGCTATGTCGAGCTGGAGCGCCGCTGGGTCGTGAGCGGGACGAGCGACGAGCGACGCGAGACGATCTTCCTGCGTTTCCAGAAGCCGGGCGCGGACTGGCTGTTGACGGAGCTGCGGAGTGCGCCGTAATCGCGCCCCTTGCGCGAACTTACGACCCCGTCTATAGTTCGAGATTGAACTGGAATTTTTCCCCCGGAGCGTGCCGTTTGAAGGTTCGGACCAGCGTCAAACCGATCTGCGAACACTGCAAGGTGATCAAGCGGCGGGGCGTGATCCGCGTCATCTGCAAGCGCAGTCCCAAACACAAGCAGCGGCAGGGGTAGCACATGGCACGCATTGCGGGCGTGGATCTGCCGCGCGACAAGAAAATTCAGTACGCCCTCCCGTACATTTACGGCATCGGCCCCAACAACGCGAAGAAGATCCTCGCGGAGACGGGGGTGAGCGCGGACGCGCGGGTGCGCGATCTGCGGGACGCCGAGGTGGCGCGGTTGCGGCAGGTGATCGAGCGGGACTACAAAGTCGAAGGCGCGCTGCGCACCGAAGTCGCGATGAACATCAAGCGGCTGATGGACATCGGGACCTATCGCGGCTCGCGCCATCGCAAGAACTTGCCGGTGCGCGGCCAGCGCACGCACACCAACGCGCGCACCAAGAAGGGGCCGCGGCGCGCGATCGCGGGGAAGAAAAAGCCCCTGCTGAAAAAGTAAATGGCCCAGGCGAAAGCAGCGGGCGCGAAGCGCGCGAAAAAGGTGGTGGAGGCCGAAGGCATCGCGCACATCACGGCCACGTTCAACAACACGCTCATCACGATCACCGACATGCAGGGGAACACCATCACGTGGGGTTCCTCGGGCAAGGCGGGATTTCAGGGCTCGAAGAAATCGACGCCGTTCGCGGCGACGGTGGCCGCCGAGCAGGCGGCGCGCGAGGCCATGAACCTCGGCGTGCGGCGGGTGCACGTGCGCGTGCAGGGCCCCGGCTCGGGCCGCGAGTCCGCGATCCAGGCGCTCGCCACCGCGGGCCTGCAGATCCGCTCGATCCGCGACGTGACCCCGATTCCCCACAACGGGTGCCGCCCGCCCAAGAAACGGCGGGTCTGAGCCATGGCGCGCTACACCGGGCCCGCCTGCAAACTGTGCCGCCGCGAAGGCACCAAGCTGTTTCTCAAGGGCACGCGCTGCCTCACGGAGAAATGCGCGGTCGAGCGGCGTCCCTACGCGCCCGGTCAGCACGGCCAGTCG
>QHUU01000026.1 GCA_003222155.1 Gemmatimonadota bacterium
GGCCGCAGTCCCGACAGGGTGAGCGGCCGTACGTCGCCCGCGGCCGTCTTGGCCCGCGGGGTCGCGCGCCGCGGCGCCTTGGCCTTCGGCTTCGCCTTCCCCTTCGCCTTCGCCTTCGCCTGCCGCTTCGCCTTCGGCATCGTCTACTCCCCTGCCTTGGCCACCGTCACCTCGACGAGATGACGCACCTGATGGAGCATGCCGCGGAGCGCCGGATGATCCGGCTTGACCACGCTGGCCTGGTGGTGCTTCAACCCGAGCGCCTCGAGCGTGCGCCGCTCGAACGCCGGCCGTCCGATTCCCGAGCGCACCTGGACGATCCGCAGCGGGCCCTTGCCCGGGGGCGGCAGCACGCGGTCGCGACCGGGCTTGCGTTTGCGATACTTCCGGGTGGGCGGCTTCCTAGCCATGCACCGCCTCCTGGCGGGCCTTGTAGTGAATCGCCTCGAGCTCGACCCCACGCTCCCGGGCGACGTGCCGCGCCGTCGTGAGGTGCTGGAGCGCGTCCAGCGCGGCCCGCACCATGTTGTGGGGGTTGGTCGAGCCGAGACTCTTCGTGAGGATGTCGCGTACGCCGGCGCACTCCAGCACCGCGCGCACCGCGCCGCCCGCGATCACCCCGGTGCCCGACGCCGCGGGCTTCAGGAGCACGCGCCCGGCGCCGTGATGGCCGATGATCTCGTGCGGGATCGTGGTGCCCGTGAGCGGCACTTCCATCATCCGGCGGCGCGCGGCTTCCACCGCCTTGCGCACCGCTTCGCTGACCTCGTTCGCCTTGCCCGTCGCGACGCCGACATGCCCGTGTCCGTCGCCCACGGCGACGAGCGCGTTGAAGCCGAAGCGGCGGCCGCCCTTCACCACCTTGGCGACGCGGTTGATCGCGATCACATTCTCGATGAGCCCGTCGCCCTCACGCTGGCGCTCGCTCGAATCGCGCCGCTCGCCACCCCGCCCCCGACCGCGGCCTCCCCGGCCCCGTCCGCGTCCGCCGCCCCCGCCACCTCCGCCGCCACCCCCGCCACCGCCGCCACCCCCGCCGCCCCCGCCGCTCCCACCGCCCCCACCGGCGCCGGCCGGCCGTTCCTCGGCCTGCCCTTCGCCTCCGGCATGCGCCGTCTCCGGCGCCTCCGTCGCCGCCGGCCCGGACGGGCCCCCCGGACCTGACGGCCCGGGCTCGTGTTCGTTCGCCATTAGAACTCCAATCCGCCTTTGCGGGCGCCGTCGGCTACGGCTTTGACGCGCCCGTGATACTGGTAGCCGCCGCGGTCGAACACGACCTTGGTGATCCCCTTCGCCTTCGCTTTGGCGGCGATGAGCCGCCCGAGCGCAAAGCTCTTGGCGGTCTTGCCCTTGCCCTCGACCTCGATCCCCTCGGACGAGTCGGCCGCGCCGACCAGCGTCACGCCACGCGTGTCGTCCACGACCTGGGCGTAGATGTGCTTCGAGGAGCGGAACACGACCAGACGCGGCCGCTCGGGGCTGCCCCCCACCTTGCGGCGTACCCGCAGGTGCCGCCGGTAGCGGCGGCTCGCCTGGGTTCGAATCTTGTGGATCGCTCGCATGGTCTATTTCGCCGCCTGCGCGGTCTTGCCGGCCTTGCGCCGGACTTGCTCGCCCACATAGCGGACGCCCTTGCCCTTGTACGGCTCGGGCGGCCGGATGGCGCGGATCTCCGCGGCCACCTGCCCCACGAGCTCCTTGTCGACGCCCTCGATCTTCACGATCACGTTGTTGTCCACCGAGATCTTGATCCCCTGCGGCGCATGGTAGGGGACCGGATGGGAGAAGCCCACCACCAGCTGCACCCCGAACGGCTTCGGCTCGGCCTTGTAGCCCACGCCCTGAATCTCCAGCGCCTTCGCGAACCCTTTGGTCACGCCGTCCACCATGTTGGCCACCAGCGTGCGGGTGAGGCCGTGGAGCGCCTTGTGGCGGCTCTCGTCGGAGGGTCGCCGCACGACGACCGCGTTGTCCTCGAGGGTGAGCGCGAGATCCGCATGCGCCACCCTGCTGATCTCGCCTCTGGGCCCCTTCACCGTGATCCGGCGGCCCTCGATCTGGGCGGTCACGCCCTTGGGCAGCGGGACCGGCTTCCTGCCGATGCGCGACATGGTCCCCGCTCCTACCAGACCACCGCGAGCAGCTCGCCGCCGATGCGGGCGGTGCGGGCTTCGCGGTCGGTCATGAGGCCCTGCGGCGTGGACAGGATCGCCATGCCGAGGCCGTTCTTGACGCGCGGAATCTCGCGCGCCTTGACGTAACGTCGCAGGCCCGGTGCGGAGACGCGCTGCAGCTCGCGGATCACCGGGGAGTCGTTGTGGTACTTGAGGTACAGCCGCAGCAGCCCGTGACGTCCGTCGTCCAGCACCTTGAAGTCCTGGACGTAGTGGTTGTCGCGGAGCAGCCGCGCGATTTCGACTTTCAGCTTCGACACCGGCATGTCCACCCGCCGGTGGCCCGCCTGGCAGGCGTTGCGCACCCGGGTCAGCATGTCGGCGACGGGATCGATCACGCTCATCTCGCGTCCGTCCTTTACCAGCTGGCTTTGCGCACGCCGGGAATTTCCCCGCGCAGCGCGAGCTCGCGGAAACAAATGCGGCACAACCGAAACTTGCGGAGCGTCCCTCGGCTGCGGCCGCAGCGCTGGCACCGGTAGTAGCCGCGCACCTTGAACTTCGGCTTCCGCTTGACCTTCTCCATCCACGTCCTCTTCGCCATCGTCAGAGTCTCCTAGGCGACCGCGACGGGGGATTCGCCCCGGAAGGGCATCCCCAGCTCGCGCAACAGTGCCTGAGCGGTGTCGTCCCGCCCGGCGGTCGTCACGAGCGTGATATCCATGCCATGGATCTTCTCGACCTTGTCGTAGTCGATCTCCGGGAAGATCATCTGCTCCTTGATCCCCACCGTGTAATTCCCCCGGCCGTCGAAGCTGTCCGACGGCAGTCCACGGAAGTCGCGCATGCGCGGCACCGCGATCGAGATGAACCGGTCCAGGAACTCGTACATCCGCGCGCCGCGGAGCGTCACGCTGCAGCCGACCGCCATCCCCTGACGCAGGTTGAAGTTCGCGATCGCCTTCTTGGCCCGCGTCACCACGGGCTGCTGGCCGGTGATGGCCGCCAGCTCCGCCACCGCCGCTTCGAGCGCCTTGGGATTCTTGGGCGCGTCCCCCATCCCGACGTTGAGGACGACCTTCACGAGCTTCGGGATCTCGTGCGGGTTCTCGAGGCCGAACTGCTGCGCCAATTTCGGCCGCACTTTTTGCTGGTAGTACTCGTGCAGCCGAGCCGGCGGCGCCGGCTCGGGCGGCGGACCCTGGGGTTCGGGCTTCGGCGCCTGGGTTTCGGGCCCCTTCTTGCCCTTCTTCTCCTTCTTCTGGGCCTTTTGCGCTTGCTCGGTACCCCGCGGCGCCGCCGCGACCTCAGCCGCGCCGGCCTCCTGCTTCGGCTCTTTGCCCCGGGGCTTGGCCCCGGGGTCGGGGGCGCCGCCCTCGTGCTTCGGGTCTTTGGTGTCCGCCATGTCCCTACTTCGCTTTCACGCGCGGAATCGGCTGGCCGGATTTGACCGCGATCCGCTCCGCCGTTCCATCCTTGTCCAGGCGCCGCCGCACCCGCGTCGGCTCTCCCGACTTGGGGTCGAGCAGCATCACTTTCGACGCCGCGAGCGGTGCGGGCAGCTCGATGATGCCGCTCTCCTCGTTCGGCGTGGTGGCGCGCTTGTGCTTCTTCACGATGTTCACGCCCTCCACCACCACCCGGAACTCCTTGGGGTGCACGCGCAACACCTTGCCTTCCTTGCCCCGATGTTCGCCCGAGATCACGCGCACCGTGTCGCCCTTGGCGATATGCAGTTTGTGGCGCTCGGGCTCCCGCGGCCCGGTGCTGCGGCGGCTCTTCTTGAAGACGAGCGGCTTCATGTCAGATCACCTCGGGCGCGAGCGACACGATTTTCATGAACCGCTTCTCGCGCAGCTCACGCCCCACGGGTCCGAAGATGCGGGTCGCGCGGGGCTCACCCTGGTCCGTGATGAGCACGGCGGCGTTCTCGTCGAACCGGATGTAGGAGCCGTCCTTGCGTTTGGTCTCCTTGGCCGTCCGCACGATCACCGCCTTCACCACCTCGCCCTTCTTGATCTGGCCGGTGGGAATCGCGTCCTTGATCGTGACCACGACGATGTCGCCCAGCCCCGCGTAGCGCCGCTTGGACCCGCCGAGCACGCGAATGACGAGCGCGCGCCGCGCGCCCGAGTTGTCCGCGATCTTGAGTATCGACTCCTGCTGCACCACGGTCCCCCCCTCCGCCGCTACTTCGCGCGCTCGACGACTTCGACCACGCGCCAGCGCTTGGTCTTCGACAGCGGGCGAGTCTCGACGATCCGCACCGTGTCACCGGCCTTGGCATCCGTCTCGTTGTGGGCCGCGACCTGCTTGGTGCGGACCACCTGCTTGCCGTAGAACCCGTGGGCGAACCGGCGCGTGAGCGAGACCGTCACGGTCTTCTGCATCTTGTCGCTCACCACCACGCCCGTGCGAACCTTGCGCCGGCCCCTCATGCCCGCTTCCTCTCCGCCAGAATGGTCTTGATGCGCGCGATCTCGCGGCGCATGGCGCGCAGCTGGAGCGGGTTCTCGATCGCCTCGGTAGCCCGCCGGAACCCCAGACGGAACCGCTCCTCCGTGAGCACGGCGAGCTGCCGCTCCAGCTCCTCGTTCTTCATCTCCCGCAGCGCCTCCGGCTTCTTCCGCGCCATCTTACCGCTCCTCCCGCTTCACGAACTTCGACTTGATCGGCAGCTTCGCCGCTGCCAGATCGAGCGCCTTGCGCGCCAGGTCTTCGGCGATCCCTTCGAGCTCGAACATCACTCGCCCGGGCTTCACCACGGCGACCCACCCTTCGGGATTCCCCTTGCCCTTCCCCATCCGTGTCTCCGCCGGCTTTTTGGTGATCGGCTTGTCGGGGAACAGCCGGATCCACACCTTGCCGCCGCGCTTCATCTCGCGCGTCAGCGCCACACGCGACGCTTCGATCTGCCGGTTGGTGATCCAACCGGGCTCGAGCGCCATGAGACCGTAATGGCCGAACGCGACGGTGTTGCCGCGTGTGGCCATGCCCTTGGTGCGGCCCTTGAACCGCTTGCGGAACTTGACGCGCTTCGGTGCCAGCATCCCGTCAGACCCCCGTCGAGTACGTCCGACCCGAGAGCTCCTCGGTCATCTCGCGCGTGAAGATCCAGACCTTCACGCCGATCGTGCCGTAGGTCGTCTTGGCCGTCGAGGTCGCGTAGTCGATGTCGGCGCGCAGCGTGTGCAGCGGTACGCGCCCTTCGTGGTAACCCTCGGTCCGCGCGATCTCCGCACCCCCCAACCGGCCCGCCGTCTTGATCTTGATGCCCTGTGCGCCCATCCGCATCGCGCTCTGGACCGCCCGCTTCATGGCCCGCCGGAACGAGATGCGTTGTGTCAGCTGGTGCGCCACCGAGTCCGCCACGAGCTGGGCGTCGAGCTCCGGCCGCTTGATCTCCTCGACGTTGATGCCGACTTCCTTGCCCGTGAGCTGCGCCAGCTCGTCGCGCAGCTTGTCCACCTCGGCGCCGCGCTTGCCGATCACCACGCCCGGCCGCCCCGTGTGAACCGTCACCGTCACCTTGCCCGGCTTGCGCTCGATGTGCACGTCGGCAATGGCCGCATGGCTGAGCCTGGTCTTCAGGTACTTGCGGATCAGGTCGTCTTCTTTCAGGAGCTCGGGAAAGTCGCGCCGGGCGTAGTACCGCGAGCGCCACGGCTTGATGATCCCGAGCCGGAACCCGTAGGGGTGTACTTTCTGGCCCACTTACCTGCTCTCTTTCTTCTTCGTGGCCTTGTCCGCCTTCTTGGCCTTGGTCGGCTTCCGCCGCTTCGCCCCCGCCCGTACGGACGGGGCTGCGGCCT
>QHUU01000027.1 GCA_003222155.1 Gemmatimonadota bacterium
CGGGCGACGTGCGGCTCGATGCCCCGCTCGATCCCGACGGAGATCGCTCGCTGATCGAGCGCTTCATCGCCGAAGACCTGCCCGACACGGAAGACCAGGCGATGGACCGCTTCCTGTCGGACGAGATCGAGCAGGCCCTCGGCACGCTGCAGCGGCGCGACGCCAAGGTGCTGCGCCTGTATTTCGGCCTGGACGGCGGCCGCGAGCACACGCTCGAGGAGATCGGCGGCATGCTCGGCGTGACGCGCGAGCGGGTGCGCCAGCTCAGGGATCGGGCGCTCAAGCGGTTGCGGGACGGAGACGTGGGGAAGGCGCTGGCGAGCTTCGCGGCCTGAGACGTTGCACGACGCCACGACGCCACGTTGCAAGAGGTGGCCGGCAAGCTTTCGTGCCGGCCATTTTCGTTTCCTGGAACGTGGCGTCGTGCAACGTGGCGTCGTAGTTTAAGCCCCGTGATCGAACGCCTCGGCCGAAGGACCGTCGACGCGATCAAGGCCGTCGGCGGCTTCGGCCATTTCGTAGGGGATCTCGCGCGCGCCGTCCCGGACGTCGCGGTGTGGGGACGGTTGACGCTGGTGCAGATGCGGCGCGTCGGGGTGGACTCGCTCCCCGTCGCGCTGTTCATCGCCGCGTTCACGGGCGTCGTCCTGGCCCTGCAGGCGTCCTACACGTTCACCGGCACGGTCCCGCTCTACTTCGTCGGCACGCTCGTCGGCAAGACGATGATGCTCGAGCTCGGACCCGTCCTCGCCGGGCTCGCGTTGGCGGGCCGCGTCGGCGCGAGCATGGCCGCCGAGCTCGGCACCATGAAGGTCACCGAGCAGGTGGACGCACTCGAGACCCTCGCCTACGATCCCCAGAGCTTTCTGGTGCTGCCGCGGGTGTTGGCCGGGACCACCATGTTCCCCGTCATCGTGGCCCTGGCGATACTCACCGGGATCTTCACCGGGTGGATCGCCAGCTTCGTGCTGCTCGATCTCTCCACTCAGGAGTTTCTCAAGGGCCTCAAGCTGTTCTATCGTTTCAAGGACACCTGGTTCGGCCTCTTCAAGAGCGCCACCTTCGGGTGCACCATCACGCTCGTGGGCTGTGTGGTGGGGCTCTCGACGCGGGGCGGCGCGGAAGGGGTGGGCCGGAGCACCACCCGCGCCGTCGTGTATTCGGCCGTACTGCTGCTCGTGCTCGATGCCTTTTGGGCGCTGGTGCTGTTGCGGTGATCGAGTTCCAGGATCTGCGCAAGGCGTTCGACGGCCGCCCGGTGCTCGAGGGGTTCACGCTGCGCGTGCAGGACGGCGAGACCACGGTCATCATCGGCTATTCGGGCACGGGGAAGAGCGTGGCCTTGAAGCACGTCGTGGGGCTGTTGCAGGCCGATGCCGGCGACGTGATCGTCGACGGCCGCGCCGTGTCCACGCTCGACCGGGCGGCCCTCACCGCGCTGCGCCGCGAGATCGGGTTCGTGTTCCAGTTCGCCGCGCTGTTCGACTCGATGTCGGTGTTCGACAACCTCGCCCTCGGTCTCCGGCGCCGCGAGCTGTCGGACGACGAGATCGCCGAGCGGGTCGCCGAGGCGCTGGCGCTGGTGGATCTCACCGGCGCCGAGGACCGCTACCCGGCCGAGCTGTCGGGCGGGATGCGCAAGCGCGTGGGGATCGCGCGCGCGATCGCCTTGCGCCCGCGCTACATCCTGTACGACGAGCCGACCACCGGGCTCGATCCCGTGACGGCGGCCGTGATCGACCAGCTGATGGTGCGAACCCGGGAGCACCTGCGGGTGACCGGAATCGTCGTGACGCACGACATGCGCAGCGCCTACACGGTGGGGGACCGCATCGCCATGTTGTACGAGGGCAAGATCCGGCAGGTGGGGACCGTGGCCCAGATCCAGGAGACGGAGGATCCCGTGGTGCGGCAGTTCATCGAGGGACGCCCGACGTGAAGCGCGAGAACGAGTTCGCCGTCGGGGTGGTGGTGATCGCCGCGTTCGCCGTCGTGGTCGCGGGCGCGCTGTGGCTCTCCGGCGCGCACCTCGGGCGCACGGAGGCGGTCTACCCGGCCCGCTTCCGCACGGTCGGGGGACTGGGCGTGGGCGATCCCGTAGTGCTGCGCGGGGTGCGCGTGGGCCGCGTCGAGGCGATCCGACTCGCCAGCGGCAACTGGGTCGAGGCCGACCTGAAGATCTACGCCGGCACCCAGCCCCCGCCCAGGCCGGCCGTGATCGCCGCGTCGGCGTCGCTGTTCGGCGAGTGGGCGGCCTCGCTCGTGCCGCTCGACCAGCTGCCCAACGACCCGAACATCAAGCAGGCGATCGCGGAAGCGCAGGCCGCCGGCAGCGGCAAATGGCCCGGCGCCACCCTCCCCGACATCGGGCAGCTCACGGCGCAGGCCAGCCGCATCGCCACCGACATCGCCACCGTCTCGAGCCGCATCCAGAGTGCCTTCGATTCCGAGGCCGTGAACGAGCTGCGCCGGTCGATCAAGGACTTCGGCCAGGTGGCGGACCGGCTGGTCCGCGTCACGAACGAGCAGGCCGAGGTCCTGGGCTCGGTCGGGTCGAACCTGCGGCAGGGCTCCGACGTGCTCGCGAAGGCCGCTACCAACCTGGAGACCACGTTGGGCCGGGTGGACTCGGCCACCAACCAGGGCCAGCTCGCGACCATCCTGAACAACTCCGCCGCGACCAGCGCCAATCTCAAGTCGGCGTCCCAGGACTTCCGCGACCTGCTCGATGCGGCGCACAAGAACCAGGAAAGCCTCGTCCGGGTGCTCGTGTCGGCGGACAGCGTGATGTCGCGCATCGCCAACCGCAGCGGGACCCTGGGGCTGCTCGTGTCGGACTCGACGCTGTATCGCGAGACCACGCTCACGATGATCCAGCTGCGGCAGCTCCTGTCCGACATCCAGGCCAATCCGAGAAAGTACTTCTCGTTCAGTGTATTCTAGACCAACGCGGAACGCGGAAGTCGGAACGCGGAACAGCAGAACGGACGTCGGCGCGCCTGTTCCGCGTTCCGCGTTCCGCGTTCCGCGTTCGCCATGACCCGCAAACAGCGCCGGGCGCAGCGGGAAACGAGCGCGGGCGGGGTCGTCTTCCGCCGCGCTCCCGACGGCGAGCCGCGCTTCCTGCTGATCCGCGACGCCTATCGCAACTGGGGCTTTCCCAAGGGGCACCTCGAGGTCGGCGAGCCCCCGGCGCTCGCGGCGCGGCGCGAGGTCGGCGAGGAGACGGGGCTCGACAACCTCGTGCTGCACGGACCGATCCGCGTGATCGACTGGTACTTCCGGTTCCGCGGGAAGACCATCCACAAGTACTGCCACTTTTTTCTGTTCGAGTCGAAGCACGGCGACCCTGTGCCCCAGACGGACGAAGGCATCACCGATTGTGCGTGGCATCCCGCCGATGCCGCCCGCCGCACCATTTCGTACGACAACGCGCGCGCGGTGCTGGAGCAGGCCACCGCCATGGTGCAGGCGCTCGCACATGTGGGCGAAGGGACGGCCGGGAGCGAGGGCGCCACGGGATGACGGCCGTCGTGCCGGTGTTTCACCCCCGCGCCGAGCCGCGGCGCGCCGTGAAGCGGGGATATCCGCGCGGGTCCGGGACCGTGCGGCTGTGCCGTACGCTCGCCGCCGTGGAGCGGTTGCTGTATCAGCGACTGGTAGACGCCGTGGTGCTCGACGTGAAGGCCGCACCCGTCGCCGCGCTCGCCCTGCCCGGGCGCTTCCCGCGCATCCCCATGTACGTCCTCTCGGCCCTGCGCCCCGACGACGGGGCGTTGCTCGCCACCTGCCACGCCTCCGGTTTCGCGGGACTGCTCGTCGAGGGCGTGGACAACGCCGTGGCAGGGGAGTGGATCGCGGCGCGCACGGCCCAGGTGGCGCGTCGCGCCGCGCTGGCCGATGCGCCACGCCTGCTGCGTCTCACCGATCGGCTGCAGCTCGCGGCGTGGGAGGAGGTCCTGCGCCGCGTCGCGGTCCCCACCCAGACGGCCCATCTGGCGGCCGCGCTGCGCGTCACGCGCGAGCACCTGTCCCGCGAGTTCGCCGCGGGGGGGGCGCCGAACCTGAAGCGGGTGATCGACCTCGCCCGCGCCGCGTGCGCGGCCGACCTGCTCGGCAACCCCGGGTACACGGTGCGCGCCGTGGTGAAGATCCTCGGGCTTGCCTCGCCGAGCCATCTGGCCGGCCTGGCCCGGCGCGTGGCTGGCGCCACGCCGCAGGAATTGCGGACCGTGGGGGCGGCGGGGGTGCTCGAGCGATTCATAAGAGGAAGGACGCGGTCGAGACCATGAAAAAACGCGGAAGGCGGAACGCGGAAGGCGGAACAGTACGGTGGGGTCGTGCCGCGAACGACCTTGCACTACTGTTCCGCATTCCGACTTCCGCGTTCCGCGTTCATGTGATAATTTTCACAAACTTCAACTCCTAGACCCCATGCCCACCGACTCCATCCTGCGCCCCGGCGAGCTGAAAGAAATCCTCCTCAAGGAAATCCAGGCCGCCGACCTGGCCGAGCTCGACGTCCGGGAAGTCGGCACCGTGCTCGAAGTGAAGGACGGCATCGCCCGCATCTACGGTCTCACGTCGGCCATGGCGGGCGAAATGCTCGAGTTCACCTCGTCCGAGACGGGTGATAAGGTGGTCGGCCAGGCGCTGAACCTCGAAGAGGACAACATCGGCGCCGTGATCTTCGGCAATTACCTCGAGCTGCGCGAAGGCGACGAGGTACGCCGCACCGGCCGCGTGCTGGAGGTGCCGGTCGGGCCGGCGCTGGTGGGACGCGTGGTGGACGCGTTGGGGCGTCCGGTGGACGGGCGCGGGCCCATTCACACCACCACGACCCGCAAGGTCGACATCGTCGCGCCCGGCATCATCAAGCGGCAGCCGGTGAAGGAGCCGCTCCAGACGGGGGTCAAGGCGATCGACTCGATGATCCCCATCGGCCGCGGCCAGCGCGAGCTGATCATCGGCGATCGGGCCATCGGCAAGACCGCCATCGCGATCGACACGATCATCAACCAGAAGGGCGAAGGGGTCATCTGCGTCTACGTGGCGATCGGGCAGAAGAATTCGACCGTGGCCGCGGTGGTGGAGCGGCTCAAGGAGCACGGCGCGATGGAGTATACGATCGTCGTCGTGGCCTCGGCCTCCGAGCCGGCGCCGATGCAGTACATCGCGCCGTTCTCGGGCTGCGCCATGGCCGAGTACTTCATGTACGACGAGAAGAAAGCCACGCTGTGCATCTACGACGACCTGTCGAAGCAGGCCGCGGCGTACCGCCAGCTGTCGCTGGTATTGCGCCGCCCGCCCGGTCGCGAGGCGTACCCGGGCGACGTGTTCTACCTGCACAGCCGTCTGCTCGAGCGGGCGGCGAAACTGTCCAATGACATGGGCGGCGGCTCCCTCACCGCGCTCCCCATCATCGAGACGCAGGCGGGGGACATCTCCGCCTACATCCCCACCAACGTCATCTCCATCACCGACGGCCAGATCTTTCTCGAGACCGACATGTTCTACTCGAACGTGCGGCCGGCCATCAATCCTGGAATTTCGGTGTCGCGCGTGGGGGGGAGCGCACAGATCAAGGCGATGAAGCAGGTCGCCGGGCGGCTGCGCCTCGACCTGGCGCAGTACCGGGAGCTCGAGGCGTTCGCCCAGTTCGGCTCGGAGCTCGATCAGGCGACGCAGAAGCAGCTGGCCCGCGGGGCGCGGGTCGTGGAGGTGCTGAAGCAGCCGCAGTACGCGCCCATGCCCGTCGAGCAGCAAGTCATGCTCATCTTCGCCGTGACGAACGGCTTTCTCGACGACGTCGCGGTGGAGCAGATCAAGGGCTGGGAGCAGGGCTTCCGGGACTTCATGGCCGCCCAGCACCGCGACCTGGGAGAGGAGATCCGCACGCGCAAGGTACTGGGCGACGAGCTCGCCGCCCGGCTGCGCGCCGCCATCGCCGAGTACAAACAGATCGCGGCGAGCTGATGGCCAAACCCCGCGAGCTGCGCCGGCGGATCAAGTCCGTCCAGAGCACGCGCAAGATCACCAAGACGATGGAGCTCGTGGCCACGTCCAAGCTCAAGCGCGCCCAGGATCGGGTGATCGCGGCGCGCCCCTACGCCGCCGCCCTCGCCGAGGTGATCGCCGACCTGTACACCCCGGAGCTGGCGGAGCGGTTCCCACTGCTGCGACAGCCCAAGCCCACTGACCCCGGGGCGCCCGGGCTTGCGCCCCGGGTCAGTCGGCGGGTGGCACTCATTCTGATTACCGCTAACCGCGGGTTGTGCGGGGCGTTCAACGCCAACCTGATCCGCGAAGCGCGGCGGCGCATCGAGCAGCTCGAGGCCGATGGGACGACGGTCGACCTGCACCTCATCGGGAAGAAGGGGATCACGTACTTCAAGTTCGCCAGGCGACCGGTGGCGTCGCAGCGAATCGATGTCGGTGACCGGCCGACCGCGGCCCAGGCCGCGGACGTCGTCACGCCGCTGATGGCGCAGTTCGCGTCGGGCGCCCTGGACGCCGTGGACGTGGTGTTCTCCCAGTTCAAGAGCGCGGTGAGCACGCCGCCCGCCACGCTCCGCGTCCTCCCCATTGCCCCACCCCGGGCGGCAGAGGGCGGCAGAGGGCGGCAGAGGGCGGCCAACTACATCCTGAAGCCGTCCGCCGAGGCGATTCTCGAGCAGCTGTTGCCGCTGTATGTGCGCAACCAGGTGTACCGGGCATTCGTGGAGACGGCGGCGGC
>QHUU01000037.1 GCA_003222155.1 Gemmatimonadota bacterium
AGGAGAAGCTGCAGGAGCGGCTCGCCAAGCTCGCGGGCGGCGTGGCGGTGATCAACGTGGGCGCGGCCACCGAGACCGAGATGAAGGAGAAGAAGGCGCGCGTGGAAGATGCGCTGCACGCGACGCGCGCCGCGGTCGAGGAAGGGATCGTGCCGGGCGGCGGCGTGGCGCTGCTGTACTGCCAGCGCGCGCTCGATAAGGTCAAGGGCAGCGATGAAGACGAGAAGATCGGCGTCGACATCGTGCGCCGGGCGCTGGAAGACCCCATGCGGATGATCGCCCAGAATGCGGGTGCCGAAGCGTCGATCGTGGTCGGCAAAGTGAAGGAGTCGAAGGACAAGAACTTCGGCTACAACGCCCAGACCGATTCGTTCGAGGATCTGGTCGCGGCGGGCGTGATCGACCCGACCAAGGTGACCCGCACCGCGCTGCAGAACGCGGCCTCGATCGCCGCGCTGCTGCTCACCACCGAGTGCGTCGTCGTAGAAAAGAAGGAGAAGGACAAGGCTCCGCCGATGCCCGGTGGTGGCGGGGGCATGGGAGGGATGTACTAACACCTAGACGCACAGACGCACAGACGGACAGGAGGGAGCAGGGGTTGTCTGCTCCCTCCTTGCCATTCTCCCCGGCGCGTCTGCGCGTCCAGCCGTTGCCGGTCCTAGTATCTTTGAGCTGATGCCTGCCTCCGGCGGCGAGCGTGCGACGCTGTCGCGCGACCTCGCGGACTTCCTGATCGAGCTCTCCATCGCGCTGCACAAGCACGCCATGTATCCGGAGGGCCACCCGTCGCTCGCCCCCGCGGCGGCGGGCGTGACCCGGCGCGCCGGGTTGTTGCTCGAAGACCGCGCCACGCTGTCGCTCGGCGTCGCGCGCCAACAACTGGTGATCGAGGGCGTCGCGACCGATCCGAAACACCCGGTGTTGGCGGAGCTCGCCGCCCGACTGCACCGTCACCACCTCGGTGCGGTGACGTTCCGGCGCGGGGTCGAGGCGGGCGAGATGGCGAGGGTCCTGAAGACGCTGGCCGTGGACGCGGAGCGCAGCGGGCAGCCGCTCGGGCTCGGCCCGCCGGAGCGGTTGCGCGCCTGGGCGTGCGTGCAGCTGCACCCGCTCACCTACGAGCGCCTCGAGCTGGTGGACGACGGGGCGCCCGCGTCCGAGCGCGGGGCGCGAGGCGCGCAGCTCTGGGTGGGCCTGGCCCGCGCCGCGCTCGCGGCTCAAGCCGGGGACGACCGGCCGACCCCAACCGAGCCGGCGGTCATCGCGCGCGCCATCGACGACCACCCCCGGACCGATGCCGCGGCGTACGACCAGGTGATCGTCGGCTACCTGCTGCAGATCGCGGACGAGTTGAAGACCGCGGGCAGCGCGGAAGGGGTCGCGTTGCGGCGCCGCACGTCCCGGCTGATCGGGGCCCTCAAGCCGGAGACGCTGCGGCGGCTGGTCGAGATGGGGGGCGACTTCGTGCAGCGGCGCAACTTCGTGTACGACGCGACCGACGGGATGGCCGTCGACGCCGTGCTCGACATCGTCCGGGCCGCCGCCGATTCGTCGCACCAGACGATCTCGCACTCGCTCGTCCGCATGCTGTCGAAACTGGCCGCGCACGCCGAGGGAGGCGTCGTGGAGGTGCGGCCCCAAGCGGACGCCGCATTGCGCGACCAGGTGCGTCGGCTGCTCCAGGGCTGGACGCTGACGGACCCGAACCCGGGCGCATACGGAGCGGCGCTGCAGCGTATGGCGCGGGCCGCGCCCGAGCGCGCCCCGACGGCCGACGGGGAGCACGGGACCGAGCCGGATCGCATCGTCGCCATGGCGCTCGAGGTGGACGCCGTCAATGCCCACGTGCTCGCCGCCGCGGATCGCGTGGTACGGGAGGGGCGGCTCGGCCAGCTGCTCGATGCGCTGGCCGAGGTCCCCGAGTCGCAGGGCGCGGCGCCCAAGGTGTGGGCGCGCCTCGCGACGGCGGACGTCGTGCGGCAACTCGCCACCCGGGAACCGGTGGATTTCAAGACGCTCGAGCGGCTCGTGCCCCGCGTGGGGCTCCCGGCCGCGGCCCCCTTGCTGGACGCGCTCGCCGCGGCCGAGGCGCGCGGTATCCGCCGCGGCTTGCTGGCCCAGCTCGCCAGAATGGGGCCGGAGATCGCTCCAGTGGTCATCCGGCGGCTCGAGGACCCGCGCTGGTACGTCACCCGCAACATGCTCGCGTTGCTGGAGGACCTGTCGCCGCTTCCGCCGGGGTTCTCCGCCGCCGCGTATTTGCGCCACGCGGACCCCCGCGTGCGCTGGCAAGCCGTCAAGGTCCAGATCAAGCTTCCCGTCGAGCGTGACGAGGCGCTGGCGCTCGGTCTGCAGGATCCGGATCCGCGCACGTTGCGGCTGGCACTGGGGCTGGCGGTGGCGCTGCAGAGCTGTCCCGACGGGGCGGTGTCCGCCCTGGCGGGACGCGCCGTGGATCGCGCCCTGCCGCCCGATGTCCGGACCCTGGCCGTCCGCGCCCTCGGTTGTGCTCGGGCGCCGGCGGCGCTCGAGGTCCTGCTGCGGCTGACCTCGGCGGGGCGTACCCTGTTCGGACGGGAGAAGCTGCCGCCCAAGTCGGCGGAGCTCATCGCGGCGCTGGCGGGGCTCGCGAGCGCGTGGCAACAGGAGCCGCGGGCGCGGGCGGTGCTCCGCCGGGCCGCGGCGTCGAGCGACCCCGAGATCCGGGCGGCCGCGGACGCGGGCGACCAGGGGAGCGCGCCCTGAGCGGCCCCGCCGGGTTCCTGTCGGCGTTCGCGCACGCGCTCGCGGCCATGACGCTGTACGCCGCGGGACATCCCGCGCGCGAGCGCGCCATCGACGACGCCTTCCAGCAGCTGCACGACCTCCAGGCCATGGCGCCCAACCCGCTCTTCACGTTTCTGGGCGACGAGATCGTGTTCGGGAACCTGCCGGTCCGGGAGCTGAAGGCGTGGGACTGGTCGCGCCGCCTCGCGCAGGCGGGTATCCAACGGCTCGAGTTCGCCGACCGCGTGAGCCGCGACGAATTCGAGGGGTTCCTGGACGAGGTGCTGGCCCGCTTGACGCTGTCGGCGATCGACACGACAGAGGCGCATCAGCTGCGCCGTTCCAGCATCCGCTACGGATCGGTCGGCGTGAAAGGCGACGCGGCGCACGCCGAGGCGCCCGTGGTGACGGCCACGATCGGCTACTCGCTGGGCGAAGAGGCGGAAACGGTCCGGTGGTTCCAGGACGCCGTCCGGTCCCAGGGCGTGGTCCCGCTCACCGAGGCGGAGGCGGTGGTGCGGTCGCTGTCGATCGCGATGCACAGCGATCGCCAGCTCGTGATCCCGTTGCTGCAGCTCAAGGAGTTCGACCAGTACACGACCACGCACTCGATGAACGTGGCGGTGCTGACCATGGCGCTCGCCGAGCACCTCGGGTTGAGCGCGCGCGACGTGCGGAGCTTCGGCATCGCCGGCCTGCTGCACGACATCGGCAAGGTGACGATCCCGCTCGAGGTGCTCACCAAGCCGGGTCGGTTCACGGACGAGGAGCGCGCCCTCATGAACCAGCATCCGGCGGAAGGCGCGCGCATCATCCTCAAGTCGGAGGAGCAGCTCGAGCTCCCCGCGGTGGTGGCGTACGAGCACCACATCATGCTCAACGGCGGGGGGTATCCGACGCTGCGCTTCCGGCGCGACTGCCACCGCGCCAGCAAGCTCGTCCACGTGTGTGACGTGTACGACGCCCTCCGCACCAACCGCCCGTATCGGGACGCATGGCCGCAGGAGAGGACGCTCGCCTACGTGCGCGATCGGGCGGGGGTCGAGTTCGATCCGGAGCTGGCGGGCGCCTTCGTACGGATGATGCAGCAGTGGGAGCCGCAGGTGGCGGTCCTCACCGACGAGCGCGCGCCGGTCGGCCCCACGGGGACCTGAGCCGGGCCCCGCTGGGGGACGTATCTTTCAGCGGTCATGCCGCGCTGCTCCGCTGTCATCGTCTTGCTCGTCGGTTTCGGTTCCCGGCTCGCCGCCCAGACCGCCCCGCCCGTACCCCTGGCCCCCCGCCGCTCCCACCTGGAAGGGAAGTGGCAGGCCAAGACCGAAGACGAGATCCGTAACATCATGGTCCGAAACGACAGCTCCGCCCAGTTCGGCGAGCAGGTCGCCCGGTGGCGCATCGTCGGGGACAGCCTGTGGCTCGCGCTCGGGGACGGGGTGTGGCAGGTCTATGGGATGAAGCTCGACGGGGACAAGCTCACGCTGTCGGGCGGGGACCTGGAGAAGCCGGTGACGCTGCACCGCGTGGGTCCCGCCACGGCGCGGGCCGACTCGCTGGCGATCCCGCCGCCGCCGCCGCCCACCGAGCGCGCCTGGGATTGACGCCGCAGGCGGCGCTCAGGGTGCGTCGCGGATATTCGCGACGCGCCAGCCGTCCGGCGTCTTGAGGAAACGGATCACCTGGCGCAGGCGGGTTTCGCGCTGCGCCCCGCCGCCCGCCGGCACGAACGTGTACGCGGTCCGCACCGCGGCGTAGGCCGTGTCGCCGCGCGCGTTCAGTCGCTCGACGGTGTAGCGCGCCGTGAGCCGGGTGAAGCGCCGGAAGAAGGTCTCCCACCCCGTGACGTCTTTCGTCGCCATGCCGGGCATCAGCACCTGGAGGTTGCCCACCCGCTCGCTCGCCATGGCGCGCTCGAGATCCTGGAGCAGGACGCCGACCGCCGCCCGGATCTCGGCCGGCTGCGGGGACGGCGGGGCGACGCCGGCGGCGACGCCCACCTGCTCGGCGTCGAGGGCCGCGAGCCGGGCGACGACCCAATCCCCGGCTGCGTAGAGCGATTCGGCACGCCCGAGCGACGCCCCGGCGCGTCCCGCTTCGGGGCGGGTCGAGCCGAGCGCGTTCACCACGGGGGTGGCGCGCGCCAGCGCCTGCTGGGCGTCGCGCCGCAGGGCTTCGGCTTCTCGCTGCGCCTTTCGGTACTGCGGGATCGCGCTCACGTACCCGCTGGCCGCGCGGGCCAGGTCGCCCGACCGCAAGGCCCGCTCCGCGGTGAGCAGCACCGTCTCCGCCAGGATGAGCGAGGGCACGTTGTTCTTCATGGCGCCGGCGCGGCGGGCGTGCTCTCGGGCCGCGAGGGTCGAGTCCCGCTGTGCCACGAGCGCCGGGTTCAGGCGCGCCGGCGGCTGATCGGCGAGGATCTGATCGAGGTTGGCCGGCGCGTAGCCGGCGTCGGACAGGGGCGCCGCCACCGGCGATGGCGAGCGCGACACGTACAGCAGCACCAGCGCGGTGACCATCAGCGTGGTCAGCACCGCCGCCCGCCACTTGAGCGGGGCGTGGGTAACCAGCCGGAGCACGGCGGACGGGATGGGACTCCACCGGAGACTCAGCCGCTCCGTCGTATCGGACGCGCCCGACAGGGCGGCCCGGATGGCGAACAAGGCGGACTGCATCTGGCGCGCCGTCTCGTAGCGCTCCTCCGGCACCTTGATCAGCGCCTTCGACACCACGCGTTCCAGCGCCGCCGGGATGGACGGTGTGGTGGCACGGAGCGGCTTGGGGTCGGTCGTGAGCACCTGGTACAGCACGCCGTGCACGGTTTCTCCCTCGAACGGCTTGCGATAGGAGAGGAGCTCGTACAGGAGGCAGCCGACCGCGAACACGTCGGTGGCGGGCGTAATCGCCCCGTTGGTGATCTGCTCGGGGGCCATGTAGGTCGGCGTCCCGACGATCGCGCCCGAGCCGGTGACGTCGGCCGATTGCAGCCGCGCGATCCCGAAGTCCATGATCTTGATCGAGCCGTCGGAGGCGATGCGGACGTTGGACGGCTTGATGTCGCGGTGAATCACACCGCGCTCGTGCGCGTAGGAGAGTCCCTGCAGCACCTCGATCACGAGGTCCAATTTGCGCTCGAGCGGGAGTGGCTCGCTCAGCGCGATCAGCGTGCTCAAGTCGCGTCCGTCGACCAGCTCCATGGCGATGAACAACTGCTCGTCCGCTTCGCCCAGGTCGTAGATGGTGACGATGTTGGGATGCTGCAGGGCGCCCGCAGCGCGGGCCTCGCGCAACAGCCGCTCGCGCGCGTCCGCCGACCGGCCTGCCCGCGAGAGCAGCTTGAGCGCGACGTAGCGGCGGATGACGGAGTCGTACGCCCGCCACACCTCGCCCATCGCCCCTTCGCCGATGCGCTCGTGCAGCTCGAACTTTCCGACCCGCCGGTTTTGCTCGGTCTGCGCCATGCCGCTCGTGTGAGTAGAGTTGTGCAATCTGTGCAGCGGAGGTGCCGGCCGCAACGCGCGCCCGTCACCCCGTGGCCCAATCGTAAATCCGCTCCAGCACCGCCCGCAGCGCGGCGTCCACCTCGACGTCGCGCCGGGGAAGCACCCGCTCGGCGATGCTGAGAAAGCCGTCGCGACTCATCCGCGTCCCGCCCGTCGTCCCCCACGCGAACGGGGGGACGTACTTGGGCGGTCGCACGGCGTCGAACACGCTGGCCCCCGTGCCGACGACCGTGCCGGTTCCGAGCAGCGTCCCGATGGCCGTCTTCGCGTGGTCGCCGATGAGACTGCCCAGAAACTGGAGACCCGTCTCGAGCGGCGTGCCCGCGACCTCGAGCCGGACCCGGCCGTACGTGTTCTTCAGGTTCGACGTGATCGTGCCGGCGCCGAGGTTCGCCCAGCGGCCGATCACCGAGTGGCCCACGAAGCCGTCGTGGGCCTTGTTGGCATACCCCAGAAACACGCAGTTCGACACCTCGCCCCGCACGTTGCAACGCGGACCGATCGCCGTCACCCGGACGGAGCCGCCCAGCACGTGGGCGTTGGCGCCCACCCACAGCGGTCCCTCGAGCCGCGTCCCCGAGCGGACCTCGGCGCCGCTCTCGAGGACCACCGGGCCGCCGCGCACGTCGAATACCACGCCGGGTTCGACCACCGCGTCGTGCAGCGCGATCGCGGCGGGGTCGCCGAGCACGGTGGTCCCGGCGGGAATCGGGTCGGGGTCGCCCAGCAGGGCGCGCAGGTCGGCGTGGAGCAGCCGCTCGAGCGTGGCGACCAGGTCGTACACGCCGTGCAGCACGGCGCCCGCCACCTCGATCATTCGCGCGTGCGGCTGGGGCCGGTCCCACGTCGCTCCCGGCCCCACGCCCCAGCCCACCGTGATGCCGCCGCAGGTGAGCCGGAACGCGCCGTCGGGGAGCGCGGGTGCGAGGCCGCGGGGGGCGAAGGTCGAGGAGCCGATGACCGCAGGCCCCGTCACCGGGCGCCGGGGCGTGACGGCCGGGACGCCCGGTTCGGCGAAGCCCGCGAGGTGGGGCAGCGCAAAGATCCCGGCTGCCTCCGCGCCCACGAACGCCTCCCACCGCTCGCGGATTAGATGGGCGCCAGCGCGCAGCTCACACAGCGGACGCGCGCCCAGGAACGGCGCCCACGCGGCCCCCGGCTCCGGATCGAGCAGATAGAGCGCGTGGGTCACAGGCCCTGCACGAGTTGCTTCAGCCGCTCGGCGCGTCCCGTCGGCATGACGAGGGTGTGGCCGTTGGCCCGCACCACCACCATGTCCTCCAGGCCGATCACGGCGAGGTGTTCGCTGTCGGACCAGACGACCGAGCGGCGGACGTCGTCCGCCAGGGTGACGTTCCCGACCACGACGTTGCCGTGCGGGTCGGGCTTGCGGATGCGCAGCAACGCGTCCCACGAGCCGATGTCGTCCCAGCGAAACGAGCCGGCGACCACGGCGAGGCGCTTGGTCCGCTCCAACACTGCGACGTCCACCGCCACGGGGCGCACGGCGCCGAAAAAACCCGCGATGTCGCCCGCCGCCAGCGCCGGCCAGCCCGGCTTGAGCTCGCGCGCGTAGGCGCCCGCTTCGCCGAGAAAACGGGCCACCCCCCACGCAAACAGGCCCGTGTTCCAGAGCGCCCCGCGCTGCCGCAGCAGCGCGGCGCGCGCCGGCGACGGCTTTTCGACGAAGCGCCGCACACCCCGCGCGCCGCCCAGCGGCTTGCCGGGGACGATGTACCCGTACGCCGTCTCGTTGCGTGTCGGCTTGACGCCCACGGTCACCAGGACGTCGTACTCGTCGGCCACGGCGAGCGCCTGCCGAGCGGCGGCGCGGAAGGCGCGATCGTCTTCGACCGCCCAGTCGGCGTGGAGCGAGAGGAGCTGAGCACCGGAGTCGCGCTCGGAGATCCAGTGCGCCGCCCACGACAGCGCTGGTGCGGTGGACGCCGCCCGCGGCTCCGCCAGCACCTGCCCCCGCGGGATCTGCGGCACCGTGCGGGCCACCTGGTCCACGAGAAACGGTCCGGTGAGGATGAGGATGCGCTGCGGTGGCACCAGCCCGTCGAGCCGCTCCACCGCCTGCTGCAGCAGGGGGCGGTCACCGGCAAGCGGCAGGAGCTGCTTGGGACGCTCGGGCGTCGACAGCGGCCAGAAGCGGGTCCCGGACCCGCCCGCGAGAATCGCCGCCCAGACACTCACCGCGCGTCCTCGGGTGCGGGCCCTTGTTCCAGCATGGCGGCGATGCGCGCCGTGAGCTTGCTGGGACTGAACGGCTTGGTGAGGAGCGCGGCGCCCAGCTCCTCTGCCTCGCCGAGGACGCGTTCGTCGCCTTCGGCGGTCAGCACGATCACGGGAAGAGCACGCGTGGCCGCGGCGGCGCGCAGCTCCCGCAGCAGGTCGAGCCCCGAGCCGTCGGGGAGATGGAGATCGAGCAGCAGCGCGTCGAGGGGTGCGTGGCGGTCCTGCAGCGCCGCGCGGGCGTCGGCGAGCGTGCGCGCGAGGCTCACGCGGTAGCCGAGCCGCTCGAGATGGGGGCGCAGCAGCAGCCCGATGTGCGGCTCGTCGTCGACGACGAGGAGGTGCCGCCGGTGGGGCGACAAAGCGGGCGCCTCCCGCTCAGAGGAGGCCGGCGATCGCGGAGCGGTGGCGGCGCAGGTCGTAGAGCATCGCGCCCACGTTGGTGGACGGTTGCACCAGCACCACCAGCAGCGCGTCGACGTTCAGCACCGAGACCAGCGCGAGGCCGGCGCCGAACTCGAGCACGCCGCTGCCGAAATCCCCGCGTCCACTCGCCTGCCCGAGCTGCGTCATGCCGTTGATGACCGACGGGAGGAGCGCGGCGACGCTCTCGGCGTCGACGCCGTTGGCGGTGCGGGAGTCGATCGGCAGCCCGTCGCGCCCGACGACGACCACCGCGTCCACCCCGGTGCGGCGGCTCAACGCCTCAACCACTTCGCGGATCGTCGCCATACGGCGGCCAAGCTAGGAATGGAATCTGGCGAAGTCAAGCAGCGATCGCGGGTTGACCCACTCGGACGCCGCTCGGTATCTTCTCCGTCACCGCATGACTCTGCGCCGCCGACTCGTCGCCGTGACCGCCGCCGTCACCGGTCTCGCGCTGCTCGCTGCCGCATGCAGCAACACGACGGGTCTGCCGGCCGCGGTGTTCACAAACGTCGTGGACACGGTCTCGCTGTACGCGTTGCGTGGTACCGCCATCGCCTTGCCGTCCGCCTACTCGATCCAGGACCGGGCAACGGTGCGAACCGACACCACCGTCAACCTCGATTTCGCGTTCGACTTCGACTCGGGCGGCAAGCCCGCCCTGCTCCCCACCGCGGCCCTCCGTCTCGGCACGGCGTCCGGTCTGCAGCCGACCAGCACGGCATTCGCCGCCATCACGTTGGCGCCGACCGGCGGCTACATCCAGGACACGGCCGTCACGCTCGACACCGGGAAGGTCCTGTACGCGGTGTCGCGTCCGGTGAGCTGTCTGGTCGGCGGCATACCGTTGTATGCCAAGGTGCATATCCTGAGCGTGGACTCGACGGCACGGCGTGTGGACTTCGAGATTCTCGTCGATCAGAATTGCGGCTACCGCGGCCTTGCCCCGGGACTGCCCAAGCAGTAAGCGCGGTGATCGACCTCAAGCTGCTTCGCGCCTCGCCTCAGCAGGTGCGTGCCGCGCTCGCCCGGCGCGGCGACCCGAGCCTCACGCGCCTGCTCGACGAGCTGGAAGCGCTCGACATGCGCCGCCGGGCGCTCACCGGCCAGCTCGATCAGCTCAAAGGAGAGCGCAACGAGGCCGCGAAGGCCGATGCGCGCCTGATGAAGGAGAAGGGTGAGCTCCCGGCGGCCGTGCGTGAAGGTCGCCGCACGCTGGGGCAGCGCATCGACACCCTGGAAGCCGAGCTGCGCGGTATCGAAGCCGCCGTCGAGGAAAAGCTGCTCTACGTTCCCAATCTCCCGCTCCCGGAGGTACCGGACGGCGACGAGTCGCACAACAAGGTGGTCCGCACGTGGGGCGAGCCCGCCCCCCGGGGCGGCAAGCCGCACTGGGAGCTCGGCGAGATGCTCGGGATCCTGGATCTCGCGCGGGGCGCGAAGCTCGCGGGATCGGGTTTCCCGCTGTTCGTGGGGGCGGGCTCGAAGCTGGTGCGCGGCCTGATCAACTTCATGCTCGATCTGCACACCCGCGAGCACGGGTATGTCGAGGTCGAGCCGCCGTTCGTCGTGCGCCGCGAGATGATGGTCGCGACGGGCCAGCTGCCGAAGTTCGAAGACGACGCGTACAAGACGGTGCCCGACGACCTCTTTCTGGTGCCGACGGCCGAGGTTCCGGTCACGAACCTCCATCGCGACGAGATCCTCGACGCGGCGAAGCTGCCGCTCGGCTACACGGCGTACACGCCGTGCTTTCGGCGCGAGGCGGGCGCCGCCGGCAAGGACACCCGCGGGCTGCTGCGGGTGCACCAGTTCGACAAAGTCGAGCTGGTGCGCTTCTGCCGGCCGGTCGACTCGCCCGCCGAGCACGAACGGCTGACCGCGCACGCGGAGGCGGTGCTGCAGCGGCTCGAATTGCCGTATCGCGTGGTGCTGATGGCCATCGGGGACCTGGGCTTCGCCGCCGCCAAGAAGTACGACCTCGAGGTCTGGGCTCCCGGAGTGGGACAATGGCTCGAAGTCTCGAGCTCGAGCAGCTTCACGGATTTTCAGGCGCGGCGCGCCAACATCCGCCATCGGTCCGGGGCGGGGGCGAAGCCGGAGTTCGTTCACACGCTCAACGCCTCGGGCGTGGCACTGCCGCGCACCATCGCCGCCCTGCTCGAGACGCACCAGCAGGCCGACGGGTCCGTGACCGTTCCGCGGGCGCTCGTCCCCTATCTCGGAACGGAGCGCTTCGTGCCATCCGGTGGCGCGTAACGGCGCGCTGCGCCGCGCGGGTCCTCCCGTCGTCGTCGGACTGGCGCTCGTTCTCGGGGGGATCACGGTCGGGTACGGGTGGATCGTGGCTCGACACCTGCGCGACGACGCGCGTCAGACGAGCGGGCTCTTGGGCCGCGTGTTCGCCGGACTGAACGATCCCGGCCCGGATGCGGCCACGGACGCGCTGCTCGATCTCGCCCGGCAGGTGCGCTCGCTCGGTATCCCCATCGTCGTGACCGACGCGGCGGGACGCATCACGGCGCTGGACAACGCCCCGCCGAGCGTGCGCGCCGACACGGCGCGGCTGCGGGCCTGGATCGCCCAGCTCGACGCCGAGAATGCGCCGGTCGTGCAGCCCGGCGTCGGCACGATCCATTACGGAGCCGGCCCGGCGGCGCGGACGCTGACGGGACTCGCGGTCCTCGAAGGGGCCGTGCTGGTGTGTCTCGCGCTGCTCGGGGCATGGGCCTACCGCTCCGAGGTCGCGGCGGCGCGGGACCGCCTGTGGGTCGCCATGGCCCGCGAATCGGCGCACCAGCTCGGTACGCCACTTATGAGTCTCACGGGATGGATTGCCTACTTGCGGGAAAATCCGGATACCACCGGAGCCGAGCTGGCCGATCATCTTCAGGCGGATGCGGAGCGGCTCGAGCGGGTGGCCAAGCGGTTCGAGCGCATCGGGCGCCCGGCCCGGCGCGAGCCGGTGGGCCTCGGGGCCGTGGCGGAGCGCGTCGTGAGCTACTTCCGGCCGCGGCTCCCGACGCTCGCGAGCCCGGTGGCCCTGGCGCTGCGGGCCACCGGGCCGGGTCCCACCGCGTTGGGAGATTCCGTGCTCGTGGAATGGGCGCTCGAAGCCGTGATCAAGAACGCCATCGATGCGCTATCCGGGCGGGGTGGCAGGATCGACGTCACCGTCGACGCGGCCCCCCGTACGGCACGCATCGCGGTGCGCGACGACGGCCCAGGCGTCGCCCCCGAGGTGCGTGCGAACCTGTTCGAGCCGGGGGTCTCCACCAAGCCGGGTGGGTGGGGGATCGGCCTGGCGCTGGCGCGCCGCATCGTCGAGCAGCAACACGCCGGGCGGCTGCTGTACCGTCCGGCTCCGGGCGGGGAGGGGACCGAGTTCGTGCTGGAGTTTCCGCTGGTGCAAGAGCGGGATGGGGGACGGGGAAGGGGGGACGGGTGACGCTGCCGCTCAATCCGACTCAAGAGGCTGCGGTCCGCCACCCGGGTGGACCGTTACTGGTCCTCGCCGGAGCCGGCTCGGGCAAGACCCGCGTGTTGACGGCCCGCATCGCCCACCTGATCCAGGAGCGCGGCGTGGCTCCCTCGCGGATCTTCGCGGTCACGTTCACCAACAAGGCGGCGGGAGAGATGCGGGCCCGGGTGGGGGCGTTGCTCGGTGCCGATCCGCGCGGTCTGTGGATCGGGACGTTCCACTCGCTCTCGGCGCGGCTGCTGCGGCGCGAGGCGGCCCACCTCGGCTTCGGGTCCAACTTCACGATCTACGACCAGGACGATTCCGAGGCGCTGGTCAAACGGTTGCTCGAGCAGCGCGGCCATTCGCCCAAAGCCAATCCCCCGCGCGCGATCCACGCCATCATTTCCGGGGCGAAGAACCGCATGCTCCTCCCCGAGGAGCTGGGCGCGAGCGCCGAGAGCCCGCTGGAGCGCGTGGCGGCGGAGATCTACGCGTTGCTCGGCCCCGCCCTGAAGCAGGCCAACGCGATGGATTTCGACGACCTCCTGCTCCTTCCCCTCACGCTCTTCGCCGAGCATGCCGAGCGGCTCGTCTACTGGCAACGGCGCTTCGACCACGTGCTGGTGGACGAGTTCCAGGACACCAACGCGGCGCAGTATCGACTGGTGCGCCAACTGGCAGCGCAGCACACCAATCTCTGCGTGGTCGGCGACGACGACCAGGCCATCTACGGCTGGCGCGGGGCCGACGTGCGGCACATGCTCTCGTTCCAGCGCGACTTCCCCGGGACCACCCTGATCAAGCTCGAGCAGAACTACCGCTCCACCCAGGTGATCCTCGACGCCGCGAACGGGGTAATCGCGGAGAACGCGCGCCGGCTGGGCAAGACGCTGTTCACCGCGCAGCAGGGCGGCGAGCCGGTCACGCTGCTCACCGCCGCCGATGAGCGCGACGAGGCGGAGTGGCTGGCCGCGGAGCTGGCGCGGCGCGCCGCCGCAGACGACGTCCCCTATGAAGGAATGGCCGTGCTGTACCGCACCAACGCGCAGTCCCGCCCGCTCGAGGAGGCGTTCCGGTTCCGGGGGATCCCGTACCGCCTGGTGGGCGCCGTGAGCTTTTACGAGCGCCGCGAGGTCAAGGACGTGCTCGCCTACCTGCGCCTCATCGCCAACCCCGCGGACGACCAGGCCTTCCTGCGCGTGGTGAACGTGCCGCGCCGGGGCATCGGCGACGCCTCACTGGCGCAGCTCGTCCGCGCGGCGACACAGTGGAAGCAGTCGCTGTTCGAGACCGCCAGGGCGGCGGGCCGGATCCCCGACCTGCGACCCAACGTGCGGGACGCGTTCGCCGGCGTGGCCCGCCTGCTCGAGGACCTGCGGGCGCGCTACGCGCAGGCGGACCCCGCCACGGCGCTGGAGCAGACGATCGCGGCGGTGGCCTATCCGCAGTACCTCGCCGAGGAGGGCCCCGAGGGGATCGAGCGGCTCGAGAATGTGCAGGAGCTGATCGCGGGCGCCGCCCAGTGGGCGGAGACGGCGGAGGACGAGGACGGGACCGGGGACGGGGCGGAAGAGACCGGGGCGACCAGCTTGATCGAGCGGTACCTCACTCAGGCGGCCCTGGTCACGTCCGCGGATCAGGGCCAGGGCGACCCGACCGGCGTGACGCTGATGACCGTCCACATGGCGAAGGGTCTCGAATGGCCGGTGGTGACGCTGGGCGGTCTCGAAGACGGACTGTTCCCGCTCGCCCGCGCCGCGGGTGAGCCGGGCGGGCTCGAGGAAGAGCGACGACTGTGCTACGTGGGACTCACGCGGGCGCGCGAAAAATTGTATCTCTCATGGGCGCGCACACGGTACCGCAACGGCCGGCTCGAGCTGTCGGAGCCGTCCCGCTTTCTCGAGGCGCTTCCCCCGGGCGCGCTGGAGGAGCGGAGCACGACGCCGACATGGGACCGCGGGGCGCGGGCGTCACGTCGAGGGGGTGCGCGAGCGCGCGGGGCCGCGCCGGCGGACCTGGATTGGGATGTCGAGGTCTCGCAGGATGCCCCTCGTTACACCGCGGGCGAGCGGGTGCGCCACCGCAAGTTCGGGAGCGGAGTGGTGCGCACCGTCTCGGGCGCCGGTCGGGATCTGAAGGTCACGGTGGAGTTCGACGATCGGGAGATCGGCACCAAGCACCTGCTCGTCGCCTACGCCGGGCTCGAGCGCGAGTGGGAGAGTGCATGAGCGTCACACACGACGAAGTGCTGAAGATCGCGCGCCTCGCGGAGCTCGACGTGAGTGAGGAAGCGCTGCCGCTCCTCGCCGAGCAAATGTCGCGGATTCTCGACTACGTCGCCCAGATCAACGCCGTGCCGGCGAGCGAAGGCGTGAAGCCGTTCGTGCCCGGGCCGGACGCGCTGCGCTTCCGGGCCGACGAAGTACGGCCCATCCTCCTCGCGTTTGGTCCCGAGACGCTGGCGCCCGCCTTCAAGGACGGCTTCTTCCTGGTGCCGAAGCTCGGCGCGTTCGAGGTCGTCGACTCGTGAGCGATCCGAGCGAAGCGCTCGCCAGCGCCAAGGCCGCGGCCGACCGTCTGGTCAAGGCCAAGCGCCTCAACGCCTGTTTGACGCCGACCGCGCCGCTCCGCAAGTCGCTCCTCACACAAGCCCAGGCGGCCCACCCGTCCGGGGTCCTCTACGGCATGCCGGTGGCCGTGAAGGACAACATCTGCACCCTCGAGTTCACCACGACCTGTGGGTCGAAGATCCTCGAGGCCTATCGCTCGCCGTACGAGGCGACCGCCGTGGCGAAGCTGAAGGCCGCGGGCGCCCTCATCGCCGGCAAAACCAACTGCGACGAGTTCGCCATGGGCTCGTCCACCGAGCACTCGACCTACGGACGGACCCTGCACCCGTTCGACAAGACGCGCGTCCCCGGCGGCTCCTCGGGGGGGTCGGCCGCGCTGGTGGCGGTGGGTGCCGTGCCCGCGGCCCTCGGCTCCGAGACCGGCGGCTCGGTGCGCCAGCCGGCATCGCTGTGCGGCGTCGTGGGGATCAAACCCACCTACGGGCGCGTCTCGCGTTACGGGCTGGTGGCGTTCGGCTCCTCGCTCGATCAGATCGGCGTGCTGGGCCGCAGCGTCCACGACGCGGCGCGTGTGCTGTCGGTGATCAGCGGTCGCGATCCCAAGGACTCGACCTGCGAGGACCGCGATCCGTTGCGCCTGCCCAACGTGCCCGAATCGCTGCAGGGGTTCGTGATCGGGATCCCGAAGGAGTATTTCCCGGCCGACCTGGACCCCGCCGTGCGGCGGGCGTGCGACCGCGCCATCAGGCTGTGCAAGGAGCTGGGGGCGGCGGTGCGGGAGGTGGCGTTGCCCCACACGGCCTACGCGGTGCCCACGTACTACATCCTGGCGCCGGCCGAGGCGTCGTCCAACCTGGCGCGTTACGACGGGGCCCGCTACGGTCCCCGCTTCGACGGGTCGGCGGACGTGCGGGCCTTGTACCGCACGACGCGCGGGGAGGGGTTCGGTCCGGAGGTGCGGCGGCGGATCCTGCTCGGCACGTACGTGCTGTCGTCGGGTTACTACGACGCGTACTACCGCAAGGCCCAGCAGATGCGGGCCTTGATCGCCCAGGACTTCCGTAACGCGTTCGACCGCGGCGTCGACCTGCTGTTCACTCCGACGACTCCCAGCCCGGCGTTCAAGGCCGGCGAGAAGCTCGACGACCCCGTCGCCATGTACCTGTCGGACATCTTCACGGTGACCGCAAACCTCGCCGGCCTGCCGGCGATCTCGCTTCCCATCGGACGCGTCAAGGGACTCCCGCTCGGGGGTCAGTTCATCGGCCAGGCGTTCCTGGAGGACGAGATGCTCGAAGCGGCCTACGCGCTGGAGCGGGTCGTGCCCGCCACCGAGGAGGCCTGATGGGAGGGCCGGGGTCCGCCGCGTGGGAGACGGTCATCGGGCTCGAGACGCACGTGCAGCTGCGCACGGCGTCCAAGATGTTCTGCGGCTGCTCGGCGGCGTTCGGTGCGCCGCCCAACACGAATGTGTGCCCGGTGTGCCTGGGGCTGCCTGGGGCACTCCCCATGGCGAACGGGCTGGCGCTGCAGCTCGCGGTCCGCGCGGCCCTGGCGTTGGGGTGCACGGTGCACCCCCGCAGCGTGTTCGCGCGCAAGAACTATTTCTATCCCGACCTGCCCAAGGGCTACCAGATCTCGCAGTTCGAGCAGCCACTCGCGACCGCGGGGTCGCTGTCGTACCTGTCGCCGGACCGCGGGATCGCCACGGCGACCATCCAGCGGTTGCACGTGGAAGAGGACGCGGGGAAGTCGCTGCACGACCGGTTTCCGAAGCAGACGGCCATCGACTTGAACCGCTGCGGGGTGCCCCTCATCGAGATCGTGACGGGACCCGACCTCCGCTCTCCCCAGGAGGCGCGCGCCTATCTCCTGACGCTGAAGCAGGTGCTCGAGTACGCCGCGGTCTCGGACTGCGACATGGAGAAAGGCAGCCTGCGCGTCGACGCGAACGTCTCGGTGCGCCGGGTGGGGCAGCCGGAGTTGGGAACCAAGACCGAAGTGAAGAACATCAACTCGTTCGCGTACGTCGAGAAGGCGCTCACGGTGGAGCGCGACCGCCAGATCGCGCTGCTGGAGGCCGGGGGCAGGGTCGAGCCGCAGACGCTGTTGTACGACGCGAAGACGAACGGCGTGCGCCCACAGCGTGCCAAGGAAGAGAGCCACGACTACCGCTATTTCCCGGACCCCGATCTCCCGCCGCTGGTGCTGCGCGAGGAGTTCATCGCGGAGCAGCAGGCGCTCCTGCCCGAGCTGCCGGCGAAGAAGCGCGAGCGCTTCGTCGAGAAGTACGCGCTCAGCCTGACCGACGCGGCGGTGCTGACCGCCGATCGCGGCGTCGCCGACTACTACGAAGCCGTGGTCCACGCCGGGGCGGACGCCAAGGCCGCGGCGAATTGGGTCATGACGGAAGTGCTCGCCGATGCGAAGGACCACGCCGACGGGCTGCGCGTGCCGGCCGGGGCGCTCGCGAACCTGATCGGCCTCGTGCGGGGCGGCACCTTGAGCCATCAGGCGGCGAAGCGCGTATTCGGCGAGGTGGCCGAGCACGGGGGCGAGCCGCGCAACGTTGCGGAGGCGCTGGGCCTCATCCAGGTGGCCGACACCGGGGTCGTCACCGGGTGGGTGAGCGAGGTCCTCGTGGCTCATCCCGCCGAAGTCGCGCGCTACAAGAGCGGCGAGACGAAGCTGCTGCAGTTCTTCCTGGGACAGGTGATGAAGCTGTCGCGCGGCAAGGCGGACCCCAAGCTGGCGCAACGGGTGCTCGAGGAGAGGCTGCCGGCCTAGTCGCCCCGCTCGCGGTCGCGCCACGGGCGCTGCGACTGCGACTGCTTCCACTTCCAGTAGGCGAGCGGTGGTGTGGGCAGTCCGAAGTGGTGCTCCGCCGTCTCGAGCATGCGGTCGGGATCCTCCCGGCCCCCCTCCTGCAGGGCCTGGCGCCGCATCTGCTTGGCGAGCCGCAGCGCCTGATCGCCGGCGGGATCGAGCCGCCGCGCCGCCGCGTCCCGCTCGCCCAGCATCTCCATCACGTACTCGAACGCCACCGCCATGTGTCGCTCCACGTCCGCGTCGGGCAGGTCCCAGCGCGTGTTCTCGAGGATCATCTGGAACGCCCAGCGCCAGCTCTCACTCTCGGTGAGATGCACCATGCCGCGGAACAGGCGGCGGTTGGTGCCCATGCTGAAGAGCGTGGGCGAGATGATCGAGTCGAGGTGCGCGTCGCTGGGCGCGTGGTCCCGGAGAATGACCTCCTTCGCCTCCTTGGCGTACGCGTCACCCAGATGTGTTTCGAACCGGCTCTCCCAGTAGCTGTGGCCCAGCGCCGTCGTGCCGGAGGTGAGCAGCAGCTGGCGCGGCACGAAGAAATTGTGCGCCACCGAGTCGGCGGCGAGGTGCGACAGGTACCCGAGGCCGAACGCCCGCAGCGGGTCCGTGGGCGCCAGGTCGAAGATCTCTTGTCCCACGTGCCAGGCGTGACAATGCCGGCCCACGGGGGCGTACTTCTTGGCGATCGACGTGTCCGCGGCGATGTTGCCGTACAGGAAATCGTAGGGGAACGCGCGCAGCAGGTCGGCCACCAGGCCCGGCAGCTGGTGCAGGTTCGCGAGCACCGATTCGCCCAGGTACACGTGCGTGCCCGGCGTCCAGGCGTGCGCCACGGCGGGGAACAGCGCCACGCCGGCCATGCCGGCCGCGGCCGCGGCGAGGAGGCGCCGCCCCCTCAGTGCTTCCTCCGGCGTTTCAGCGCCCGCCGGCCCCAATCGACCAGAGAGAGGCCGCGGCGCACCATGCGAACGCTGGCCGCGGCGTCGAGGACGGTGCTCTCCACTTCCTCCTGCACGACCTCGAACAGGGCATCGAGGTCGGCGAGACGCGTTTGCGCCGCGTCCGCGGCCTTCACGATGCGCTCCCGCAGCTCGCGCGAGGTGCCGACCAGGCTTTCCGCCTCGGAGCGGATCGTCCCCACGAGTTGACGCACGTCCCCCACGGCGGGGCCGGCGAGATCGCGCAGGACACGCAGAAATGCGCGCACCCCG
Source organism: Gemmatimonadota bacterium (assembly GCA_003222155.1). GTDB lineage: Bacteria > Gemmatimonadota > Gemmatimonadetes > Gemmatimonadales > GWC2-71-9 > AG41. The sequence goes on from QHUU01000037.1 coordinate 18,998, forward strand.
AGGGCCGCCGCCACGGACGAGACCGCGATGGCGATCGCGCAGAGCGCGAGAATGGCGAGCGAAATCGCCGCCACCACCGCCACCCAGGTCGGGATCATCGAGGCCATTCCGCCGGAGCGTTGTGCCTAAGGTCGGATGCCTCGGGAGCGCGTGTCAACGGCGGGGGGTCCACGCGGAGTGCGAGCGCGACGAGGGGAGCTGCGGCGAGCTGCGCGACCGCCACGCCGACGACCACGGTGGTCAACACCGCAGCGGCGCTCACCCCCCCCAGCGCCGCCGTTCCCGGACCACCGTACTGGATGAAGAAGCCGAGACCCAGCGCGAGCGCGGTCGCACCCTGCGGCACCGTGGTGAGTCCCGCGAGGGGCGGGATCTCGGGGCGTCGCGTGGCCTCACGCCCGAAGCGCACGCCGCCCCACTTGGCGGCGATGCGGACCAGCGCAAGGAGCGGCGCCGCGACCAGAAGCCACACGGTCGGGAGCGTGAGCAGCGCGCCCGTCACCACCAGCATTACGGTCGTGAGGGGCTGCGCCCAATCGGCGAGCACATGGCGGACCAGGTGCCGCCGGGGCGAGAGGTTCACGATCAGCCCGGCCGCCAGGGCGCAGACGACGAACGGTGACAGGTCGGCTGCGTAGCCCAGGCCCGCGCCGAACAGCAGCGTCGCGAGGAGCGCGAAGCCCAGATCCGCGGGCGCCGGCCGCAGTCGGCTGACGGAGAGGAATGCCATCCCGACCAACGCCCCGCTGCCCACGGCGAAGATGAGCGAGGCCCGCCACCCGAGCTCCGCGCCGGCCCCGGCATGGGGCCTGTGCAGCGCGAGCGGCACCGTGATGGCCAGCGCGCCGGCAGCGGTCTCGAGCACGGCCGCACGCGCGATGCGCCGGGCGACGAGCTCGCCGAGCCCCAGCGTCCGGGCCACGAGCGTGACGGCCCCGGGTCCCGACGCCGCCGCCACGGCCGCCAGCGTGACGATCACGGGTAGCCGCGGGGTCCAGACCATCCCCAACGCCGGGACGAGCCGGGCGAGGAGCGCGGCGGCCAGCGCCACCGCGGCGAAGCCGCTCGCCGCCGACCAGGCGGCGAGCAGCCACACGTCCCGGGGAATGCGGCGCACGTAGCGCCATTCGAACTGGGCGCCGAGCGTCGCGCCGAGCCACCCCAGCGCGAGCGCCGTCACCGGTGCGAGCGCGCGCAACAGCGACGCGCTCACAAAGCCGATGCCCGGTCCCAGCACCAGGCCGACGCAAACGAGCGGACCGCCCGCCGCGAGCACCAGGTCCAGGCTCGGTGCGCGACGCCACGCGGGGCGTGGCAACCGGGTTGCGAGCAGGCCGATCGCGGCGAGTCCCGCGAGCGCGAGCACGGGACTCACGTTCACGCGCGAACGTTCGCGCGCGCTTGACGCCGGCGCAAGCCGCCGGATAGCTTGCCTCACCCATGCCTCCGTCCTTCTCGGTCACGGGCGGTCGACCGCTCAAAGGCACCATCCGTCCGGCGGGCAACAAGAATGCGGCACTTCCCATCCTCGCGGCCACCCTGCTCGCCGACGGGCCCTGCCGCATCGAGAACGTGCCGCACATTCGCGACGTGGAAACGATGCTCGAGCTGCTCGCGCACCTCGGCGTCACCGTGGGCTGGACGGGATCGAACAGCGTGGAGGTGAACGCCGCGCGCGCCGAGCCGCGCGAGCTCGATCCCGCGCTGGGCGCGCGCATCCGCGCTTCCATCCTGCTCGCGGGACCGATGCTCGCCCGGTTCGGACGGGTGAGCCTGCCCCCGCCGGGCGGCGACGTGATCGGGCGACGCCGCGTGGACACCCACTTCCTGGCTCTGGAGCAGCTCGGCGCGGCGGTGACGGTCGGGGCCACCTACCAGGTCGAGGCCAAGCGGCTCGCCGGTGCCGATATCTTCCTGGACGAGCCGAGCGTCACCGCCACAGAGAACGCGCTGATGGCCGCGGTCACGGCCCGCGGGACGACGACCCTCCGCAACGCCGCGTGCGAGCCCCACGTCCAGGACCTGGCCCGGTTCCTCGGGAGTCTGGGCGCCGAGGTGCAGGGCGTCGGCACCAACACGCTCACCGTGGAGGGCGGTCGACCGCTCAAGGGTGCGGCGTTCACGCTCGGGCCCGATCACATCGAGATCGGTTCGTTCATCGGGCTCGCCGCCGTGACCAACGGCGCCATCACGATCGAAGGCGTCCGAGGGGACGATCTCCGCGCCACGCTGCTCGCGTTCGAGCGCCTGGGCGTGCGACCGCGTCTCGACGGCACGACGCTCGTGGTGGACGCGGGTCAGGAGCGCCGCATCCGTCCCGACCTGGGCGGGCACGTCCCCAAGCTCGAGGACGGCCCCTGGCCGGCGTTCCCCGCCGACCTGATGTCGATCGCGATCGTCGTCGCCTCGCAATGCGAAGGGTTGCTGCTGGTGTTCGAAAAACTGTTCGAGTCGCGTCTCTTCTTCGTGGATAAGCTCATCGGGATGGGGGCGCGCATCGTCCTGTGCGACCCGCATCGCGCCGTGATCGCCGGACCGTCGCCGCTCCGGGGCGGGGTGGTCGAAAGCCCCGACATCCGCGCGGGCATGGCGATGCTGCTCGCGGCCCTTGCCGCACAGGGCGAGTCGGTGATCCACAACATCGGGCAAATCGAGCGGGGCTACGAGCGGATCGACGAGCGCCTGCGGGCCCTGGGGGCGCAGATCGAGAGAAGCGGCAAGGAGGGCGGCACATGACCGATCTCCGTGCCGTCCCTCCCGCTGCTGCCGCCCCTGCCGCCCTGCGTGAGGTCCCCGTTGGCGACCCCGCGGTGCCCCGCATGGAGCTGCGCGAATGGGCCGAGCGCTATGGCGTCGTCGCCGGCATCACGACGCGCGGGCGCGGCTTCTCGCTGGGCTTGTGGAGCGAGGAGAACGTGGGGCAGGTGATGACCCGCTGGCGGGCGGTGCGCGCGGCTTTCGGTTCCCGCTTCCCGGGGCTGGTGCTGTCGCACCAGATCCACGGCACGGCCGTCGCCTGGCACCGCGCGCCCACATCCGGCTGGCTCATCCTCGACGGCATCGACGGCCACGCGACGGGGGCGTCGGGGCTGCTCCTCACTATCACGGTCGCCGACTGCATCCCCGTGTACCTCGCGGTGCCCGACAAACGCGCGGTCGCGCTGCTGCACGCGGGGTGGCGCGGGACGGTGGGGCGAATTCTGGAACGCGGCGTCGAGCTCGTGAAGCGGGAGGCGTTCGTGCGCGCGGGCGATATTGTAATGCATTGCGGGCCAGGCATTTGCGGTGCGTGCTATGAAGTAGGTTCTGAAGTGCTCGCGCAATTGAGCGGCCGGGCCGAGACGGAGCCTGGCCGCGTGGATCTGCGGCAGGTGCTGGTGGAACAGGGGCGCGCATTGGGCCTGGGGGAGATCAGCACCTCCGGCTGGTGCAGTGCCCACGATCGCGAGCACTTCTTTTCGCACCGCGCTTCGGGCGGACGCGACGGGCGGATGATCGCGTACGTGGGGCTGCCGTCGACCGCAGCTTGACAGCCGTAGGCGGGCGGCTAGATTCCGCCGGTGAAGCGGGCGAAGTTCGGCCCGCGCTTTTTTTTGCGTTCGGTCATGCTCTCCGACAGTCTCGTCGAGTCGTTTCGGTCCCGACTGGAAGTCTTGGGTCTCGAGTTGGCCGACCTCCGCATCGGCGGCACGCCGCAGCGGCCCCTCGTTCAAGTACGTATCGAGTGGCCCGCGGACGGCGCCTCCCGGCGGGTGACGGTCGCCGACTGCGCCACGGCGAGCCGGGCGTTGGAGGCCTGGCTCGACGCCGACGGCCCGTTGGGCCATCGCTACGTGCTCGAGGTGTCGAGCCCGGGCCTGGAGCGTCCGCTGCGCTGGCACCGGCACTGGGTGCGGTTCGTGGGCCGGGAGGTGCAGGCGACGGTGGCGGGGCTCGGCCGGGTGCGGGCGCGTATCGTGGCCGTGCCGGACGAGGCGACGGTAGTGCTGCAGCGGGAGGGGGCGGAGGCGCAGCCGATACCGCTCGCGCGTATCCGCGACGCGCGTTTGGCGGTGGATTGGTGACGAGGAACTCATGACGACGAATACCAGCGACGTAGTCTCCGCGATCCGCGAGCTGACGAACACCAAGCAGCTGGAGCGGACGGAGCTGCTCGACCTCTTGAAGGACGGGTTGCACGCCGCCCTGGTGAAGCGCTACGGCCCCAACGTGCGGGCCGAAATCGGCATCGATGAGCTGAAGGGCACGATCCGCATCGTCGTGCTGCGCACCGTGGTCGAGGCCGTGGAAGACCCGGGCTCGCAGGTCGCGCTCGAAGAGGCGCGCTTCGAAGACCAGGACTTCCAAGTGGGCGACGTGCTCGAGGAGGAGGTACCGTTCGAGGCGTTCGGCCGCACTGCCGTGCAGGCCGCCAAACAGCGCATCATCCAGCGGGTGCGCGAGGGCGAGCGGGCCCGCATTCGGGAGGAGTTCGCCGACAAGGTGGGAGAGCTGCTGTCGGGCGAAGTGCAGCAGATCGAGCGCGGCAAGATCGTCGTCATGCTCGCGAAGTTCCGCGAGGCCGAGGCCATCATCCCCTATCG
>QHUU01000038.1 GCA_003222155.1 Gemmatimonadota bacterium
TCAAGTGAGGATGACCGCATGGAGCACGACGACCTGATCACCCGCCGCCAAGCCCTCAGCCGGGTCGCCATCCTGTTGGGCGGCGCCATCTCGGCGCCCACGCTGGCGGGCGCGCTCGACGCCGCCACGCGGCGCTCCTGGATCGCGCCGCCGCAGGATTGGGCGCCGCGGACGCTCGACGCCGGCCAGCTCGAGCTCGTCGCCGTGATGGCCGAGCACATCGTCCCCCAGACAGACACGCCGGGCGCCCGCGCGGCGGGCGTGCACCGCTTCGTGGACACCTTGCTGAGCGATCACTACCCGAGCCCCGAGCGCGATCGCTTCGTGGCGGGCCTGGCGGACGTCGACGCGCGGGCGCGGTCCCGGCACGGCAAGACGTTCGTCGAGTGCACGGCCGATCAACAGGTGGCCCTGCTCACCGAGCTGGACGAGGCGGCGTATCCCGCGGTTCGGATCGATTCGCCCCGGGCCTCGGAGACCTGGTTCTTCCGACGCATGAAGGAGCTGACCGTGGTCGGGTATTACACGTCGCAGGTCGGTGCGACGCAGGAGCTGCACCCCAGTCCGTTCGGCGCCTACCGCGGCGACATCCCCTACAGCTCGGTCGGGAGGGCCTGGTCATGATCACGTACGATGCCATCGTGGTCGGGTCCGGGATCACCGGCGGCTGGGCGGCGAAGGAGCTCACGGAGAAAGGCCTGCGTACCTTGATGATCGAGCGCGGGCGCGAGGTGGTCCACCGCAAGGACTACATCACGGAGCACAAGCCGAGCTGGGAGCTGCCGTTGCGCGACGCGCGGCTCTCGGTCGGGACCAAGGGCGCCGAGGAGTACCCGATCCAGGCGCGCACCGGTCAGTTCCGCGAGTCGAACAAGCACTTCTTCATCAAGGACAAGAAGAGCCCCTACATCGAGGACAAGCCGTTCACCTGGATCCAGGGCGACCAGGTCGGCGGCAAGTCCCTCATCTGGGGACGCCAGGTGTACCGCTGGAGCGACCTCGACTTCGAGGCGAACCTGCGCGACGGGCACGGCGTGGACTGGCCGATTCGCTACGCCGACATCGCGCCCTGGTACAGCTACGTGGAGCGGTTCATCGGCGTGAGCGGCGAGAAGCTCGGCCTGGCGCAGCTCCCGGACGGCGAGTTCCAGCCGCCGATGGAGATGAACGCCGGCGAGCAGCTCGTGAAGACGGGGATCGAGCGGGCGTTTCCCGATCGGCACGTGACCATCGGGCGAGTGGCGATTCTCACACAGCCGCTGAACGGCCGGCTGCCGTGCCACTATTGCGGCCCGTGCGAGCGCGGCTGCTCGACCGGCTCGTACTTCTCGACCCAGGCGTCCACGTTGCCCGCGGCGCAAGCCACCCGGCGCCTCACGGTGCTGCCGAACAGCATCGTGCACTCGGTCATCTACGACGCGAACAAGAACCGCGTGACGGGCGTCCGCGTCGTGGACACGGTCACGAAGCAAACGCAAGAATACCAGGCGCGCGTCGTGTTTCTCTGCGCCTCCACCCTCGCCACTACCCGTCTGCTCCTCAACTCGACGTCGCCCCGCTTCCCGAACGGGCTCGCCAACTCGAGCGGCGTGCTGGGGCACTACCTGATGGATCATCACTTTCTGGCCGGCGCGGGGGGCAGCATCGAGGGACTGCTGGACCACTACTACCAGGGCAATCGGCCGAACGGCATCTACATCCCCCGGTTCCGCAACCTGGGCGACGACGCCTCGCGCCGCGACTTCGTGCGCGGCTTTGGCTACCAAGGCGGGGCCAGTCGCCAGGGATGGGGGCGCGGCGGCGGCGAGCGCGGGTTCGGCGTGGAGCTGAAGCGCAAGCTGCACGACCCAGGACAGTGGTCCATGGGCATGACCGGGTTCGGGGAGTGCCTGCCGCGCGAGGACAACTACGTGGAGCTTTCCGACCAGAAGGACGAGTTCGGGATCCCGCTCTTGAAAATCCATTGCACCTGGGGCGACAACGAGCTCGCCATGCGCAAAGACATGGCCGCGTCGGCCGGGGAGATGCTCGAGGCGGCGGGTTGCAAAAACGTCCACACGTACGATGCCTACAGGGGCAGCGGGCAGCTCGGTGCCGAGCCCGGGTTCGCGATCCACGAGATGGGAACGGCGCGGATGGGACGCGACCCGAAAACGTCGGTGTTGAACGCCTTCAATCAGGCGCACGACGTCCCCAACCTGTTCGTGACCGACGGGGCCTGCATGGCCAGCTCCTCGTGCGTGAATCCGTCGATCACCTACATGGCGCTGACGGCGCGCGCCTGCGACCACGCCGTGGAGGAGCTGAAGCGCGGCAATCTGTAGCTGACCGATGCAGACGATTGCGACCCTCGTCGCGCTGGCAGCGGCTCTGGCGGCCGGCCAGGGTCCGAGAAACCTGCTCACCGGTGGACTGAGCGAGCAGGCCCTAGCCGCCGCCCTGCTCCCGGCGGCCCACTGGCATCCCTATCCCACCATCCGGGACAGGGCCGATTGGGAGGCGGTTCCCCCGGAGATTCGCGCCGGGTTCATCCAGACAGCCGGCCAGTATCTGGGCACGACCTGGGAGCGCATCCCGGCCACAGTGACGTTGCAGTTCATCCGCAACGGGAACCGCTCGAACTACGATGCGATAAACACCCGGCAGCGTGAGAAGCTGGCGACGCTGGTGCTCGCGGAGGTGTTCGAGAACGAGGGACGCTTCCTGGACGAGATCGCCGACGGGATCTGGGCGATTTCGGAACAGACCTTCTGGGGATCCACGGCGCACCTCGGCATGCAGCGCGCCGGGAACGGGCTGCCCGACGTCACCGAGCCGATCGTCGACCTGTTCGCCGCGGAAACCGGCGCGTTGCTCGCGTGGACCGATTACCTGCTCGGCCCCCGGCTCGACACGGTGTCGCCGCTGCTGCGGAAGCGTATCCGCGCCGAGGTCGACCGCCGCGTTCTTACGCCGGCGCTACAACGCGATGACTTCTGGTGGATGGGGTTCGGCGAACGCAAGAACGTCAACAACTGGAACCCGTGGATCAATTCCAACTGGCTCGCTGCCGTCCTGCTGCTCGAGCCTGACCCGCAGCGTCGCACTGCGGCCGTCCACAAGATCATGCGCTCCCTCGACAACTTCATCAATGTCTATCCGGACGACGGCGCCTCGGACGAAGGCCCGGGGTACTGGGGACGGGCCGGGGCGTCGCTGTTCGACAACCTGGAGCTGTTGCGCAGCGCGACCAACGGCACGGTCGACATCTACCGTTCGCCGCTCGTGCGCAACATGGGGCAGTACATCTACCGGGTCTACATCAAGGACGAGTACTTCGTCCCGATGGGTGACGCCGCGGCGAAAATTACGCCCGACGCCGAGCTGGTGTATCAATACGGGAAACGCATCGGCGATCCGGTCATGCAGGGATTCGGCGCGCTGCTCGCGCAACGCCGCGGCCCCTATCGACCCGGCGCTTCTTCACCCGGACGCATCCTCCCGGCGCTGCTCGTGGCGCGTGAGGTCGCCACGGCAAACGTCTCCGAGCCACTGCCCGGGTCGGTCTGGCTGGCGGATCTCCAGCTCATGGCGGCGCGGTCCGTTCCCAATTCGGCGCAGGGGTTGTACGTCGCCGCGTGGGGCGGCCACAACGCGCAGAGCCACAACCACAACGATGTCGGCAACTTCATCGTGTATGGGGATGGTAAACCGGTGCTGATCGACGTCGGCGTGGAAACCTACTCGGCCAAGACGTTCAGCCCGCAGCGTTACGAGATCTGGACGATGCAATCCGCCTACCACAACCTGCCGACCATCAACGGCATCATGCAGGGGGCCGGACGGGAGTTCCAGGCGAAGGACGTGTCCTTCAACGAAACGGCGAACCGGGTCACCTTTTCGGCCGACCTCGCCCCCGCCTACCCAGCCGAGGCGGCGGTGCGGCGCTGGCAGCGGCGCGTCACCCTCGACCGCAAAGCGTCCGTGGTGGAGTTGGAGGACCGCTACGAGCTGAGGCAGTGGAAAGAGCCGGTGCGCCTGAACCTCATGACACTACTGAGCGTGGACACCGCCAGGCCGGGCGAGGTTCGCCTCGGCGGTCGCTACCTTCTTACGTACGATGCACGCGAGCTAAAGGCCGCCGCGGAGGAGATCCCGGTCTCCGACGAGCGGCTCCGCTCCGTGTGGGGCGACCGGCTCGAGCGGCTCGTGCTCACCGCGCAGGGAACGGGACTCAGAGGCGGTTACCGAGTGGTGCTGCGTGATGCGAAGCGATCCTAGCGCGTGGCGTCGCCACGAATCATCCGCAGCGCGAAGACGGTGGCGATCTGGCTCCCGGCCTTGGCCTGGAACCGCACCGTCACCCTGGCCTTTCCAGCGACTAAGTCCTGAGGAATCCGATACTCGACATCGAAGAACTGGTGCGGGTCCGAGAGCCGGAGCGCCTGGTCGGCCACGCGCCGACCGTCGACTTGAATCTCGAACTCCGCGGGCGTGCCGCGCCGGTCGCCACTGTAGTAGGTCGCGAGCAGCACCATCGGATGTGCGGACTCCACGGGCACGTCGTAGGAGAACCAGCTCGTCCCTCGCCGTCCCGGGCGGCCCAGGATGCGCTGCGGCACAGCGCCCTCGCCAGCCTGGTAGTTGAACTGACGCTCGAAGACGACTTCACCGGGCTCGAGGTACGCCACCGTGGCCGCTTCGAGCCGCCGCACCCGCTCGGCCTCCGCCGCGTATTCGGCTTTCTTGGACTCCCACTCGCCCGGCGTGAACAGGTCCCAGTAAGTCGCATAGGTGCGGCGGTGCAGGCGGTAGAACGGCACGAACTCCACGGCCCGCTCGTGCTCCGTGGCGTCGGGCTCCCGGCCGACGCCGTCCGTGCGGAAGCGCACCGGAGTCCCATCCAGCGGCTTGAGCCACTCGGCGACCGGCCGCTCGGCTGCGACGAGCACAGGCACCTTGGGCGGCGGCTGAATCGCTTCGCCTTCCGCCGGTTCTCGCGACCGCTCCGGCCCCAGGTCGCCCGCCAGCACGAGCGGACCCCACATGAGGGACGCGCGGCGCGGATTGTCGGCGAGGGACTCGACGCCGAGGGACTTGGGTAAGGTCACCTCTACGGTGTCGCCGGCCCGCCAGGTGCGCTTCAGCTCGACGTACGAGCTGACGGGATACGCGTAGCCGTACTGACGGCGCCCACGCGCCGTGTCCCGATCGACAATCTCCGTTTCGTCCTGCCGCAGCGGCTCGCCGTTGAGCTTTACGGCGAACCCCGCGCCCGCCCAGTAGGGACGACGCAGGGCCAGGGTGAAATGCCTCGGGGCTGCCGGACTGAGCACGAGCTTCGCCGTCTCCCCTTCGGGGAATCCCGTGTCCATGGCCAGCCGCGCCCGGGCCGCGGCCCACTCCGCCGTCGAGGGCGCGTAGAGACTCACCCACAGCTTGTCGCCGGCCTCGTAGTAGATGCCGTCGCCGTGGAGGGCGTGGCTCTCCATTCCCGTCCCCACGTCGCAGGTGAAGCCGTGGAACATGTCCTGGTACTCGTGCTGCACGCCCCGGCCGACCGGAACCATGTAGCACACGCGGCCGTCCTCCGGGTCGATCGACGCCATGATGTGATTGAACAGCGCCCGCTCGTGGTAATCGGCGTAGTGCGCGTCGGGCTCGAGGGCGAAGAGCTGTCGCGTTAGCTTCAGCATGTTGTAGACGTTGCACGTCTCGCAGGTGCGCCCGTCGATCAGGTCGCTCAGCTTGTCGGGCGGGCCGAAGTACTCGTCCTTGCCGTGACCGCCGGTGGCGAAGCTATGATGCTGCGCCACCTGATCCCAGAAGAAGCCCGCCGCCAAGAGGTCGGCCGGGGCGCCGGCGTAGACGAAGCGCTTCACCGATCCGAGCAGCTTGGGGATCTGGGTGTTGCCGTGCGTGCCGCCCAGGTCGTCCTGGTGGCGCTCCAACGGCTCGATGAACGCCCGGTGCTCGAACTTGTAGGAGAGCCGGAGCCAACGCTCGTCACCCGTGTCGGCATACAGATCGGCCATCACTTCGTTCATGCCGCCGAATTCGGTATTCAGCATGTGCTGGATCTGCGCGTCGTCGAGCCCCGAGAGCACGCGCTCCGCCCACGCCGCGAACTTGATCTCGACGGCGAGCGCTGTGCCGTTACCCGTGTAGCGGTACGCGTCCCGCAGACCGGCGTACATCTTGTGCAGGGTGTACCAGGGGGACCACTCCCCGTTCAAGTCGAAGGCGGCGGAGCGGATCTCCCCGCGGGCGAGGGCGGCGAACGCCTTGCGCCCTCCCTCGAGCGCGCAGAGGTAGCCGTCGCCGTGAGCGCGCTGCACGGCCGCGAGCTCCTGGACCATGTACGCCGCGCGCTGTTTCAGCCTGGCGTCGCCCGTGGCCGCCCACATCAGGCTCACGGCCGAGAGGTGATGACCGGCGATGTGGCCGGTGAGATTGCGGCCTCCGCCGTCCCACCCACCGTACGGCTCGGCTTTCGGCGCCAGGCCGGCGCGCTGCCGGTAATACGCCAGCATGCGGTCGGGCTCGAGCGCGAGCAGGTACTGCCGATCGAGCTCCTGTGCATGTTTTAGCGGCCCGCCCGTCAAGCGGACGGCGCTCAAGGGGAGGGGGCGGGCCCGGAGGACGGCTCGGCCGCGGGGACTGTGTGTGGCGTGGTCTCGGGCCAGAACCGGAAAGCCGCCTAACAGCGGCACGGCGCCCGCGCCAAGACCGAGCTTGAGGGCGTTCCGGCGGGAAAGCGTCATACCGAACCTACATCTGGGCGGCCGTCTTTCTCGGCGGCGTCACCGCTCTGGGCCGCGTAGTACCGCCGCACGAACGGTTCCTGGTAGCTGAACGACCAGTGCACGTCGCGCAGCAGGTCCGCCGCGGCGCCCACGTTCCCCTGCTCCAGGCAGCGGACCATGGCCTCGTGCTCCTCCACTGAGGCGCGCTCCCACTCGGGCACGAAGCCCTTGAGCCGGGGGAAGTCGTAGAGGCGCTGCTTGAGCAGGTGGACCTGCCGGACCAGCTCGGCGTTGTCCGACAGATTCAGATACGTGTCGTGGAACGCCAGGTTGGTGTCGTAGAAGCGAGCGAAGTCGGATGCGTCCAACGCCCGAACCATCTCGCAGTTCAGCTGGCGCATGCGGGCCACGGTCTCGGCCGTGACGCGGGTAGCGACGGACCGCAGGGTGGTGGATTCCAGCGCGCCGAGGATCTCGTAGATGTGCCTGATGCGGTCCAGGCTGAGCGGCGCGACACGGACGCCCCGGCGGTTATGAATCTCGACGAACCCCTCACATTCGAGACGCAGCAAGGCGTCGCGCAACGGGGTGCGGCTGATCCCGATCTCTCGCGCCAGGGCATTGAGATCGAGGTACTTGCCGGGGCGGAGGCGTCCGCGGTTCACGAGCGCCCGGAGGCGGTCGTACACCTCCTCGCGGAGCGAGCGGAGCGGTCGCTTCACCCGGCGTGCGGCTGCGGAGCGAGGGGGCGCGCTGGTCATCAGTTTCGCCTCGTGGTAATGATGATCACGCTTAGCGCTTCAGCCTAATCAAAATGACGCCGTTGGCTCCCAGGCTGCCGTAGATCGCCGTGGTGCTCAGGTCCCTGAGAACGGTGATGCTTTCCACATCGTGCGGATTCAGCCCCTTCAAGGCCAGCCGGATCGCTCGCGGATGCACCGGCATCCCGTCAATGACCAGGAGCGGCTGGTTCGACGCGTCGTCACTCTGAAGCGATTGAAACGCGCCGCGGATCCTGAGCCGGATCTCCCCGCCGGGTAGCTCCGTCACCTGCAGCCCCGCCACGTGTCCCCGCAGCATGTCGAGCACGTCCCGGAGATCGTCGCTTTCCTGCGCCGGGACGCTGGTCACGGCCCCGGTGCTCTTCGCCGCCTCCTGCGCACCGTAAGGGACGGGGATCGAGTCAGGTTCGTGGCTCGGGGCTGGAGCGCCGGCGTCGGATCGACCAGGGGCACGGCTGCATCCGGGCACGAGCAGCATCATGCACCAGGCGGCGGAGACCAACGCACGGGCCATACGGGCTGCCGACCTAACCTTCCCGTCCCCCAGCGCCGCACGCCGCCGCCGTGCTGGCAAGCGCCACCGCTCGGAGGCTTCTCGCAGGCATGGTCATCGCCCTAGTATCCCGGGTTCTGCTTGAGGTTTGGGTTCGCGTCAATCGCCGACTGTGGAATCGGATAAATCCGCCAGTGCGTGTCGGCGTCCGCCGCGTGATTGAACCAGGCCTTGGTACTGAACACCCCAAACCGGATGAGGTCCTGCCGCCGGTGGCCCTCGACCGCGAACTCCCACCCCAGTTCGTCCAGGAAGCGCCCATACTGGATGTCCGCTCCCCCGAACGCTCCTCCCGTGGTGGCCGTCACAGGCGTGCCGCCCGGTCCGGTCTTGACGATCCCGTCCGTATCATACCAGCCGTACAGATAGGTACTGCCTTGCATGAGGGCCGCGCCGGTCACGGTGGCCTTGGCCGGGTTGGTGGCCGCGAACGCCCGCTGCCTCACCTGGGTGACGAGCGCGGCAGCTGCATCCGCCTGGCCAGTCCGGAGGAGCGCCTCCGCCTGCATCATGAGGACCTCGGCATAGCGGACGATGGGGTAATCCACGTCGGACGACCCCGTTTCGCCAGAGTAGATCTCGTACTTCCAGACCGGGAAGCCGAGCCGGAACGCATTCGGGCCCCGGAACTGCGGGATGGTGTCGGTGAAATCGTAGCCGAACTGCGCGTCCGCCGTGAAGTGCGAGCCCATGAGCCAGGTGTCCTGCTTCCGGTGGTCATCCGGATCGTAGGAGTCAACGAACTGTGGGTTGCCGGCGCTCCCGCCCCACGGCTGAGCGTCCATGTTGAATACGTACCTGAGTTCCGGTTTCAGCGTCTTCATGTGGAAGTTGCTGACGGGGAGATAGACGTGGTCGTAAGGTACGGCCCAGATCACCTCGTGGGACTGTCCGCCGTCCAGCGGCCCGGCAGCCACGGAGAACGGCGTGCGATACGACGGATCGAGCGCATACTTGCCGCCGTCGATGATGTCCTGGGTCAGTGGGATCACTTTGTCGTACGCCGGGGTCCCGACGTACACGTCGGCGTTCAGGTAGACCCGCGCCAGGATCGCTTCCGCCGCCCAACGATTCATCCGGCCGTACATCGCCACGCCGGCTTCTTTCGAAAGACCCGGGATCACGGCGGTCAGCTCGGTCACCACGAAGTCGTAGACTTCCTGGGCGGTGTTCTGCTTGGGCAGGTCCTTCGCCGTGAAATCGGTGACGATGGAAACGTTGCGGAAGTCGTCGAGCAACAGCGAGTAGTCGTAGGCACGCAACGCCCGGAGCTCGGCCAGAATGCCCGCCCTTGCGCTGTCATTCGTCACCGGAATGGTCCCGGACTCGATCTGGTAGATCACCCGGTTCACGTCGTTGATGGAGCTGAAGCAGTCGCCCCAGGTATGGCTGAAGGTGTATGAGTTCAGCGTCCAGCTGTGCGTGTGCTGCCGGTAGTACACCCCGCCGTCCCACCAGCCGTTGACCCGTTCCGGCGTCACCAGCACGTCCGCCGGCTCTTCCTGCGCCACGTCCACAATCCCGTACCACCCCATGTACATGTCGGCGAGGACCCGGTAAGCCGGCGCGACCAGGGAGCCCAGGTCCTTCTCGCCGGGCTTGAAGTTTGTGTCCGTGATCTCGTCGTAGACCGTTTCGTTGAGGTCGGTGCAGGCACCTGCTGCCAGAAGCAGGAAGCCGAGCGGCAGGAGTGCGGCCCTTACGGTGGAGAAGGTCGGCATGGTCGCACTCCTTCAGAACGTGAGGTTGAAGCCGAGGGTGAACACCCGTGTCGTTGGGTACTGGTCCCGGTGGTCGGTGCCGGGATTGAGATCTGTCCCGGTAACCGTGCGGACCTCCGGATCCATTCCCTTGTAACCCGAGATGGTCAGAAGATTGCGGCCCGCCAGATAGATCCGGGCCCTTTGGACCGTGCCGGACAAGAACGCCGGGAGCCTGGCGAAGGTGTACCCGAGGGTGGCGTTGTCCACTTTCCAGTAGTCGCCGTCCTCGATGTAGTAGCTGACGTACACCAGCGGATAGTCCAGCACATGCTTGCCGTACACGGGATCGAGCGCCGAACGAAGCATGTTGTACTGGGTGTTGTTCAGATTCTCGTAGTACAGGCGGCCGAAGTTCAGGATCTGGAACCCGAACGCGCCCCGCATGTTCACCGTGAGGTCCAGGTTCCCCCATCGCACGGAGTTGTTGAACGCCACATAGTGCTTCGGGACCCCGTTCCCCAGCACCCGTCGGTCCTTGGCCGTGGCCTGCGTGATCGGGATTCGGTTGCCCAGGGAATCGAGCACGATCCACTCGCCGGTATTACTGATGTCCACGGACTTGTAGCCGTAGAAGTCGCCAATGGGCCCGCCGATGCAGACTCGGTGGGTGGAAGTCTGAATGGGCTCGCCGGTGTACCCGGTCTCGAAGCACTCGTCCGCCTGGTACACATCGTTGGACAAGCTCAGGAGCCGGTTCCGGTTGGTGGACCAGTTGGCGCTGGCCTGCCAGCGGAACTTGGTCCCGCGCGCCACGTCGTAGGTGAGGGACGCCTCGACGCCCTCGTTCCGCATGTGACCCACATTGGCCAGAATGCTATTGTACAGGTAGGGCGGCACCGGCACGTTGTAGTTATACAGCATGTCCCGCGTATCCCGCCGATACAGATCCAGCGTGCCGGCCATGCGGTAGTCGAACAGCGAGAAATCCACCCCCACGTTGTACTCCGCCTTCTTTTCCCAGCGCAG
The DNA here is from genome assembly GCA_003222155.1 of Gemmatimonadota bacterium. Taxonomy (GTDB): domain Bacteria; phylum Gemmatimonadota; class Gemmatimonadetes; order Gemmatimonadales; family GWC2-71-9; genus AG41. Next base: position 10,790 of record QHUU01000038.1, read on the forward strand.
GTCCGGGTTGGCGTTCCGGACCGGCACAAGCCCCGGCACCCACTGGCCGCCCACCGGAAAATTGAAGGTTGTCCCGTCGGGCAGCTGGTACGCGTAGGTCGTGAGCGACAGATACGGGTTGCTGGGCGCGATGCCGGTGACGCCGTACCCGGCCCGCAGCTTGAGATCGCTGAAGACCGCCGGGACGAAGCTCTCCTTCGAGAGGCGCCACCCCAGCGAGACGCCGGGGAACACACCCCACTTGTGAGCCGCGCCGAACCGGCTGTCGCCTTCATAGCGCAGGCTGAGCATGGCAAGGAAGCGGTCGTTCCAGTCCCAGTTGAGCCGGCCGAAGAACCCGATCGTCCGGTAGGACGACTTGCTGCTTCCCATTCCTGCCACGCCCTGCGGCAACCCGCTTCCCGACTCCAGCGAGCTGTAGCCGAATAGGTCGGTGGGAAAGCGGTTGTTGTTGGCGTTGAAGCCTTCGTCCAGCCGGTCCAAGTAGCTGTAGCCGCCCAGCAGCGTCACATGATGACCGCCGAACGCGCCGGTGTAGGTACCAGTGGCTTCCAGCACCTGGCTCTCGTTGGAGCTGGTGCTGCGGCTGGCGCTGTTGATCCCGGGAACGTCCGGGTTGTCCAGGCTACGCCACGTGCCTCGGATCCATTCTCCGCGGTCCGTACCCACCAGGAGCGAGAGGCTCAACGGGTCCACCGGCCGGAACCGTAGGGTCCCGTGTAACCGGAGGTCACGCGATTCGAAATCCCCCCCGTACGTATTCAGCATCTGTATCGGGTTGGTGTAGAAGTAGGTCCCCCGGACCTGGTAATTGCCGGCGGCGTCGTAGATCCGGTCGGTGGGATTCCGGATGGTCGCCTGACGCCACATGTAGTTGAAGTCCACGCCGTCGAAGCGCTTCTCCCAGCCGGTCACCATGTTGAGGTCGGCGGTGAGCTTTCCACCGTACATCGAGTGGCCGATGTTCACACGACCGGTGACCGCCCGGTTGTTCGACTTCTGAAAGATCCCGTCATCGTTTTGGTAGGTGAGCGAGGCGATGTAGTTCGTGGCTCCCGACGTTCCGCCCAGGATGCTCAAGTTCTGATTGTGGCTGATGGGCGTCCCTCGCATCACCACTCGGCGCCAGTCCGTCGCGTAGCCCAGGTCGGTAAACGTGTTTCCCGCCGGGGTCTTGAAGCTGTCCGCCGCTAGGCGCTCAACATCGGCCGCGGTGAGAAAGGCCGGCATCTTGTAGATGCTCTGGATGCTGGTGTAGGAGTCATACCGTAGCACCGGGCGGTCGCTGTCTTGCCGCTTGGTGGTGATCAGGATGACGCCGTTGGAGGCGCGCGAGCCGTAGATGGCCGCGGCCGACGCATCTTTCAGCACGTCAATCGACGCGACGTCCTGGGGGGCCACGGTCTTCAGGTCGCCCGGGACGCCATCCACCAGGACCAGGGGAGAGGTGGACGCGTTGAGTGTACCAAACCCGCGCAGCAGGACCTCGGTCCCGGCGGCGGGATCCCCGCTCGGTGTATTCACGACGAGGCCGGCGATCTTCCCCGCGACCAGCGACGCGATATCCCGTGGTGGCGTCTGCACGAAATCTTTCGCAGTTACGCTCCCAACCGCGCCGGTGATGTCCTCACGGCGCTGGGTGCCGTAGCCCACGACCACCAGCCCCTCGAGCTCCACCGCCTGTGCCTGCAGCTGGAAATCGGCGGTTGCCGTTTGCCCGGAGACGACGGTGACGCTGAGTGCGACTGTGGCATATCCGATGTGGCGTGCGCGCGCGGTGGTCTCCCCCGTCGGCACCCCCGCGATCAGGAACCGGCCGTCCACGCCGGTGACGGCCGAGAGCCGCGTCGCCGCCCCGATGCTCACCTCGGCGCCGACCAGCGCGGCGCCGGTCATCTTGTCCGTAACCGCTCCGGCTACTGTGCCGACATCCTGGGCGCGGGCCCATTCGAGTGGGAGCAACGCGAGCAGCGACACGACGACGGCGCGGTTCATGGCAGGCCTCCGGCGACGGCGGCAAGAGAAGCCCAGCTTGTGATGGGAACGATTCGGAGGGGACGACCAAATGCCCGGCGCGCACACATTGCAGCACCCGACCTCGGCGATGCGTCTCGCTCGCCTTATCGAGCCGCAGGCTCCCCCTGCGGGACCCGACGGCGAGGGCATCTGATATATCAGATTGCAAGCGCCGTACCCCTGCGCGTGACGCAACTCACGCAGCGCCGGCTCATAACCCGTTGAGGGGGCCAGGGTGACCCCCGATCCTCTGAGACTACCGCTATTTCTTCGTGGCGGGCACGCTACGGGGCTGATGCATCAGTGCGACGGCACGGGGGGTTCTGCCGGTCCTCGTCAGCCCCGGAAATACAGGTACGCCGCGAGAATCAGGAGCAGCACGACGCCCGAGGCGATCACGTCCCGCCGGTTCCAGCTGCTGCGGGACTGGACGCGATCCTCGGCGGCGACCGTCGCATAGGTCAGCCCCGCCACCTGCTCGGGGGTCGGCGGCGCCGTCGCGTAGCTCACGACGAACATCACGACGACGGAGACGACGAAGATGAACACGCTGTAGTACTGGAAGTAGAGATTGTTGACGATCCACAGGAACGAGCCGGGCGCATATCCGTCGGCGAATCCCGCCAGGTGCAGGCTCACCGGCGTGTCCACGGCCAGGCGGAAGACGCCGAGCACAAAGCCGACGATCAACGCGGCGAGGCACCCCTTGGCGTTCAGTCGCCGGTTGAAGATGCCGAACACGAACACCGTGAAGATCGGCGGGGCGAGGTAGCCCTGCACGCCCTGGAGATAGTCGTACAGCCCGCGCGCGCCCTGGATCACGGGAATCCACAGCAGGCTGATCACGACCATCGCGGCGGTGGCGGCGCGCCCCACCCATACCAGGCGGTGCTGTGGCGCGTGCGGCCGAAACTTCTGGTACAGGTCCATCGTGAAGAGCGTGGACGAGGCGTTGAAGGCGCCCGCCATCGAGCTCATGAGCGCCGCCAACAAGCCGGCGACCACGATGCCGCGGACGCCCGCGGGCAAGAGGTCCTTCACCATCAAGGGGAACACTGCCTGCGCCGCCTGAGGGATGGGGTGACCCTGCGCGTCCACGATCACGCCGAGTCCCGGGACCCGGCCCGTCTTCGCGAGCGCGAGGGCGATCAAGCCGGGGATGATGAAGATGAAGACCGGGAACAGCTTCAAGTACGCCGCGAAGATGCTGCCCCGCCGCGCCGTGCGCTCGTTTTTCGCGCTGAGGGCGCGCTGCACGATGTACTGGTCCGTGCACCAGTACCAGAGACCAATTATGGGCGCGCACAGCAGCATGCCCGGCCACGGGTAGTTCCCGTTGAAGTACCAGGCGATGCGACCGGTCTCTTTCACCGGCGCCCACGAGCCTTCCATGCCCGCCGGCACGATCGGTTTCCAGAGGTTGAACAGATCGGGGTCGATCACGCGTCGCAGCTCATGCCAGCCACCGAGCTTGGCGAGGCCGAAGACGGTGAGCAGTCCCGAGCCCACCAGGAGGATGAACGTTTGCAGCGCGTCGGTATAGGCCACGGCCCGCATCCCGCCCAGCACGGTGTACAGACCGGTGAGCAGCACCACCGCCACCGTGCCGATCCAGAAGCTGTTGAACGTGGCGCCCCCCACACGCAGCGCCACATCGGGCAAGAGCGTGGCGAAGACGACGCCGCCGGCGAAGATCGCCACCGCGAACTTCGTGAGGACGTGCGCCGCGAGGGTGATCACCGACAGCACCCACCGGGCCGTGGGCGAGAAGCGGCGGCCCAGGAACTCGGGCATCGTATACACCAGGGCTCGCGCGTAGAACGGGACGAACACCCATCCGAGGACGAGCAGGCACCAGGCGTGCAGCTCGTAATGCGCCAGCGCCACGCCGCTCGTCGCGCCCGCCCCCGCGAGCCCCACCACGTGCTCCGAGCCGATGTTGGACGCGAAGATGGTCGCGCCGACGAGAAACCAGCCGAGGTTGCGGCCCGCGAGGAAGTAGTCGTCGGCGGTGTCCTGGTTGCGCCGCGCCACCCACCAGGCGAGGCCCAGGAGGAGACCGAAGTAGAGCAGGATGATCAGCCAGTCCCAGCCGGTCACGAGGGCTCCCTGGAGCAGGTCGGAGGGCCACACTACACGTCAGGGGGCCCGTGTCAATGAAACCCCCTCGTCGCCATCTTTCAGCACATGATCGACCCACTCTCCCGTCGCGATTGGTTGAAGGCCGTGGGCGCGGCCGGTGCGGGCGCGCTGGCACATCCGGTGCACCCCGGACTTGCGTCCGGGGTCAGTGCTGACGCCGGACGCAAGTCCGGGGCCCCTCAGATTCTTCCACTCACGTCCACCAGCGAGGTGCTCGTCCCGCCGCGTGGCCGCGCCTTTCAGAAGTTCAGCTTCGACTTTCCCGAGCCGTCGGTGGAGTTCGCCGGACTGCGCTTCGGGTTCCTCGTTTTCTCGCGCGAGAACGCGTACGCGCTCGACGCGCGCCAGATGACGGCCACGCAGACGGACGCAGGCCTCGAGATCATGGCGACCGGCCTGGTGTGGGCGGGGGGCCAGGAGCGCGCGCCGGGCCGCGTCAGCGCGCGGCTCCGCGCCGAGGACGACGCCGTCGTGTGGGACGTGACCGCGGAGATGGACCAACCGATCAAGGCGGTGACCACCGTGCTGCGCGGCGTGCCGCGCGGCAAGCTGTCGAGCGGCGGCGCGGACCCGTTCGACCCCAAGGATAACGAAGTGCTGTGGGGCTATCCCTTCGGCGGCGGCGACTTGTTCGGCGGCAATACCGCGGGAGGCATGGGGACGCCGCTCGCCGTCGTGCAAGCGGGCGAACAGGAGTTTGTCGGGCTCTCGTCGCTGGACGACCGGGTGCGGACCAAGCGCTTCTACTTTCAGCCGGGCGAGCGGGGATACCGCGTGGAGCTGGTCCATGAGGTCGAGGGCTGGCTCGACCAGTCCCGCGTGCAGGTCCCGGCGTGGCGCGTGGGCCGCGCCGCCACACTCGAGGCGGCGGTCGCGCCGCATTACGGGCACCTCGAACGGGCGTACCGGTGGCCCCGCTGGGAAACGCGCGGCGACGTTCCCGCCTGGCTGCGACGCACGGCGCTCGTCGTCACGCTGCACGGGATGCATTACACCGGATACGTCTTCAACGACTACGCCAGGATGCTCGCGATCCTCGAGTGGATCGCCACGCAGATGCCGGCGGAGCGCGTGCTCGTGTTCATCTCGGCCTGGGACGGACGCTACTACTGGGACTATCCCACGTACCGCGCCGCCCCCCGCCTGGGCGGCGAGGCGGGGTTCCGGCGGTTGGTGCAGGAAGGCCACCGGCTCGGCTTCCGGATCATGCCGATGTTCGGCGCCAACGCCGCGAATCGCCGCCTGCCGAACTTCACGCAGCTCGCCGATGCGGCGACGGCGCGAGTCGACGGCGATCGTTTCGATCTCAATTGGGTGGATTGGGACAACGACCGCCACCAGGAGGGCTTCGGGGTCTACATGAACCTGGGCGTCGCTTCGTGGCGCCGCTGGCTCACGGCGCGCATCGCGGACGTCATCGAGCGCTACGGCGTGGACGCCTACTTCCTCGACATCGTGGGCGGCTGGGTCAACAACACCAAGGCCGACATGCACGAGGGCACGCGCCGGCTCGTGGCCGACTTGCGCGCCCGGTACCCGCAGGTGCTCGCGTGCGGTGAGTTTCTGTACGACGCGCTGCTCGAGTTCATTCCGCTGTACCACGTGTACACGCCGCGGGCCGTGCCGTTCGCCCGCTTCTTCTCGCACCTCTCGCATCCCGCGCCGGGGCGGGGCTCGAGCGGCGTGCACGAATCGGGGTTCGGCCGCTGGGACCCGGCCACCCTGTCGCTGTCCAAGCGGGACGGGCTGATCCCGACGCTGATGGTGGTGGACGACACGTTCACCGGGTATCGCGAGCAGATGGCCGCCGTGATTGCGCAGGCCAAGGCGTGGGCGGGGTTATGAGCCGGGCGGGGCCCGCGTGATCCGCCACTTGACCCGTCCCCCGAGCGGATCGCGCAGCAGCGTGTAGCCCGTCGCGGTCGGACGCAGTTCGAGCGTGTACAGCTCGCCAGTGGGGAGCGCGAAGCGGCCCGTTGTCGAGCCGCTGTCCGTGCTGAAGACACGGAGCTCCACGTCGCTCCAGTCGATCGCCGCCGTATGCTGCGCGACGGCGACGTGCGGTATCACCGCGTGGTTCCGTGCCAGGACCACGATCGGGATCGGCCCGGCCGGGATATCGTGCCACACGGCACCGGAATAGACGCGGCCGGTCTGATAATCGATCCAGCTGCCGGGCGGGAGGTACACGTTGCGGTGGTCCGCCTCCTCGAACAGAGGCGCCACGAGCAGGTCCGAGCCGAACAGGTATTCGTCCTCGATCAGCCAGGACGTGGGATCGTCCGGGTACTCGAAGAACAGGGTGCGCAGCATGGGATACCCGTTCGCCGCGGACGCCTTGGCCTGCGCGTAGATGTAGGGCATCAGCCGGTACTTCATTTCGACCGCTCGGCGGAAGTCCTGCACGAACGCCGAGTCGTATTCCCAGGGCTCGCGCGGGGGCGCGCCGTGCGTGCGCGTGTGTGAGGTGAGCGCGCCGAATGGGAGCCAGCGGCGGTACAGCGCGCGCGGCGCCCGGTTGACGAAGCCGCCCACATCGTGGCTCCAGAAGGTGAAGCCCGACAGCCCGAATGACAGTCCGCCCCGCAGCGTCGCGGCCATCGCCGAGTTGGTGTTCTCGGCGTCGCCGCCCCAGTGCAGCGGGTAACGCTGGCTACCGGCCCACGCGCTCCGCCCCCAGATGATGCCGTCTCCGGTCGCGCGCTTGGTGATCTCCCACGCGGCCTTGTTGTAGCGGACCGGGTAGAGGTTGTGCTCGTACCAGCCGGTGCGCCCCGAGGCGTACACGCCCGTGAGCGGCGCGCCCTCGCCGAAGTCCGCCTTGATGACGCCGACCCCCAGGTCCAGCAGGCTCTTGAGCTTGCCCTGGTACCAGCGCACCGCGTCCGCGTTCGAGAAGTCGAGCGTGGCGTCCTCGGGCGCGATGCGGCCCCCCTCGTTCCGGACGCCGTAGCCGCCCTCCAGCAGCTCGGTCCAGATCCTGTTCTTACGCGTGAAGTAGGGGTACTGCCACAGGCTGATGTGAAAGCCCAAATGCCCGAGGTCCGCGATCATGGCGCGCGGGTTCGCGAAGCGGGTGGTGGAGAATTCGTAGTCGCTCCGCCAGTCGGTCTCGAACCAGCCGGTGTCGAGGTGGATCACGTCGCTCGGGATGAGATAGCGACGCAACTTCGCCGCCACGTCCCGGACCTCCGCCTCAGCCTTGTAGGTGATCCGGCTCATCCACAGTCCGAAGGACCAGAGCGGCGGGACCGGGCTGCGCCCCGTGAGCGCCGTGTACTCGCCCAGCACGTCCTTCGGCTGCCCCAGGAAGACGAAAAGGTCCATCACCTCGTCGCCCGTGTAGATGACGGTGTGCTGATCAAAATCATGGCCGAAATCGAACGTGACGGGCGCGCTGGTGTGCACGAACATGCCGTAGCCGTTGCTGCTCAAGAAGAAGGGGACCGCCTTGTACTGGCGGTAGTTCTGCACGCCTTGCCCGTCGCGCAAGTACATGACCATCTTCTGGCCGCGCTTGTTCAAGCGCGTGAACGACTCGCCGGTCCCGAAGATCTTCTCATCGTACTTGAGCTCGAACGTGGCGGCCGTGCTGCGGCCCAGGTCCCGCGCGCGCCGGATGAACGAGAACGGCGCGTACGGTTGGAACGAGGCGGGGTCGCCGAGCGTCTGCGTGCGGGTCAGCAACTTTCCCGCGGCGTCGTAGAACTCGATGTGCCACGGGTTCTTGATGAGCCGCAGCTCGCCGTAGGCGCTCGTGTAGCGGACGATGCTGTCGCCGCTCTGCACCTTCCACGACCGGTCGATGCGCACGGGGCCGGCCAGCATGAGGGAATCGGCGTCCTGGCGCGCGGCGGGCGGCAGGTCCCGCGTGAAGCAGCGCAGCCGCACCGTTCGCGGGCTGACGAACGTGATTTCGAAGGGGAGCGCCGGGTCGCGATCGTACTCGGTCCCGGGAAACTCGTTCAGGCCGGCGCGCGCCAGCGCCATGTCCATCTTATTGAACGAGTAGCTGGGCTGGCGCAGGTAGCGATCCCAGCGGAGCACGCCCACGCCGGTGGCCGGATCGAACTGGGTGACGCGGCTGCCTACGTAATGGATCTGATCCGGCTGCTCGAACTCCTCGCTCACGTCCACCAGGTCGCCCAGGATCCGCGGCTGCGGCTGGGCGTGCGGCTCTGTCTGCGCGGCCGCCGGCGTGGACCAGGCGAGCAGCAGCACGATGCAGGCGACCAAGCACGGCTTCACGATCGAATCCCCTGTGGTGGCAGCCACGGGCAGGGCCTATGAACGGGCCGGCAGAGCCGCGGCATAGCAGGCGCGGAAGCGCTCGTAGACGCGCTGGTACGTGCGATGCGCCTCGGGGGTGGCCTCCGTCAGCGGCGCCCGGGTCAGCGTGCACTGCACCGCCGCCTTGAGATCCGGAAACACGCCGACGCCCACGGCGGCGAGCAGCGCCGCGCCGTAGGCCGGTCCCTCTTCCCGGTTGACCGTAGTCACCGGCAGCCCGAAGACGTCCGCCTGCAGCCGGCGAATGAACGCGCTGCGGGCCCCGCCCCCCGTCAAAAGCAGGCAGCTCGGGGCCAAGCCCAGCTCCTGGAGGACCGCCAGGCAATCACGCAGCGCGAAGCACACGCCTTCGAGCACCGCCCGCGTCATGTGGGCGCGCGAGTGAGCGAGGCTCAGGCCGACGAAGGCGGCGCGCAGCGAGGCGTCGCGGTGGGGCGTGCGCTCGCCCTGGAGATAGGGGAGGAACGTCACCCCCTCGGCGCCCGGGGGCACGCCAGCCGCCTCTTCGACCAGACGCGCGTCGCGCTGATCGGTGTCGGGGAGCTCACGCGCGACCTGATCGCGGTACCAGGCGAAGGCACCTCCCGCCGACAGCACGACGCCCATTACGTACCAGACGCCGGGCGCCACGTGGCAGAAGGTGTGCGCCCGCAATCCTGGGTCGACGCGCGGCTCCGCCGTCGGAGCGAGCACGGTCCCCGACGTGCCCCAGCTCGAAACCGCATCCCCGGGCGAGATGGCACCGACGCCCGCGGCACCGCACGCGTTGTCGGCTCCGCCACCCACCACCGGCGTGCCCGGAGCCAGGCCCGTGAGCGCCCCCGCCTGCTCGGTGACACGACCGAGGACTGCCGCCGATCCCCCGACGTCGGGTAACAACGATCGCGGCAGCTCGACCGCATCGAGCATTTCACGACTCCAACGCAGGCCGCCCGGGTCGAACATGAGGGTGCCGGACGCATCGGACGGCTCGGACGCCACCACGCCCGTGAGCCGGAGCCGAACGAAATCCTTGGCGAGGAGCACGGTCGCGAGGCGGGCGAAGGCTGCGGGCTCGTGATTGCGCAGCCACAGCACCTTGGGGAGGGTGAACCCTTCCAGCGCGGGATTGCACACCCACTCGCGCAGGTGAGGCTCGCCGCCTGCTCGCTCGACGATCTCGCGGCATTCGGCCGTGGTTCTCCCATCGCACCACAACAGCGCGGGGCGGATCACGGCGCCGCTCTTGTCGAGAAATACCGAAGAGTGCATCTGACCCGAGATCCCGACCGCGGCGACCCGCGCGCCCGCGCGCTGCTCGAGCACGCGCCGGATGGCCGTGCCGCTCGCCTGCCACCATGCCTCCGGATCTTGCTCCGCCCAGCCGGGTCGTGGCGTGTCGAGCGAAAGCGGAACGGTGGCGGCGGCCGCGACGGCCCCCGCGGGACTCACGAGAATGGCCTTCACGCCGCTCGTACCCACGTCCAGCCCGAGGAACAGCGAGTCGCCCATTTTACCGTACACCGAGCAGCAGCTCCATCGTGAGCTGGTCGAGCCGCTCGTAAGCAAAGCCCTGGGTGCGCAGCGCGTTCAGGTCGAACGCCTCGGCCTTGAGCGCGCGCGCAGTTTCGGGGCTGAACTGCACACGCCCCGCGGCGCTACCTCCGCGGTCGCGCAGCTCTCCCAACAGCTGCTGGATCTCGGCGTCATGGTTGAAGCGCTCCACCTTCTCCTTCAGAATGAGATAGGTGCGCATGCTCCCGGCGGCGAAGGCCCAGACCCCGTCTGCATCCTCCGTGCGATAGGCGTGGCTGTCGAAATGCCGCATCCCGGGCCAGCGTGCGTCCTCGAGCAGCTTCACGAGGAAGAACGCCGCCTTGGGATCGTCGCTTCCGAACCGCAGGTCCTGATCGAAACGCCCCGGCTGCTGCCCGTTGAGATCGATGTGGAAGAGCTTGCCCGCTTCCAGCGCCTGGGCCACGGCGTGGGAGAAATCGAGGCCGGCCATCCGCTCGTGCGCGACCTCCGGATTCACACCGACCATGTCGGGGTGATCGAGCCTATAGATGAAGGCCAGCATGTGGCCGGTGGTCGGGAGAAAGATGTCGCCGCGCGGCTCGTTGGGCTTTGCCTCGAGGGCGAACCGCAAGTCGTAGCGCTGCGACCGCACGTACTCGCACAAGAAGTTGATAGCGTCGCGGTACCAGCCGAGCGCCGCGCGCGGATCCTTGGCGGCGTTGGTCTCCACTCCTTCTCTCCCGCCCCAGCACACGTACGTCGTGGCCCCCAGCTCCACCGCCAGGTCGATGGCGGCCATGGTCTTCTGCAGGGCGTACGCCCGCACCCGCGCGTCGTTGCTCGTGAACGCGCCGTCGCGGAACGCGGGGTCGGAGAAGAGGTTGGTGGTGGCCATCGGCACCCGCATCCCGGTGTCGGCGAGCGCCTGCTTGAACTCGCGCACGATGCGATCGCGCTCCGCGGCGCTCGCATCCCGCGGCACGAGGTCATTGTCGTGCAGGTTGACGCCGTAGGCGCCGAGCGGCGCCAGCTTGCGAACGATGTGAACGGGGGACAGCGCCGGCCGCACGGGGTCCCCGAACGGGTCCCGGCCCGGGTTGCCGACCGTCCAGAGTCCGAAGGTGAAATGGTGCTCCGGGCGGGGCGTGTAGGCGTCCTGCGTGGCTCTCGGACTCATGTGGTGGGTTCCCCAAATGGCCGGTTAGATTGCCGCTCTAACGGGCATGGTCTGGGAACAGCGTTGGCATCCGCTGCGGCGCGAGTGGGTCGTCGTGTCGTCCCACCGCAACGAGCGACCCTGGCAGGGCGAGCGCGTGGACGACACCGCGCGCGCGCTGCCGCCCTACGTCCCGGATTGCTATCTGTGTCCCGGCAACGTGCGCAGCTCGGGGCAGCGGAACGACCGCTACACCGGCGTCTTCGTGTTCGACAACGACCATCCGTGCGTCGGCCCCGGGGCGCCCACGGAGCTCACCGCGCCACGGGGAATCTATCGGAACCGGCCCGCCAGCGGATGTGCCCGAGTGGTATGCTTCACGCCGCGCCACGATCTCACCCTCGCCCAGCTGCCGGCGGCGGAGATGGTGAATCTGCTCGAGGTGCTGCAGGCACAATATCGGGACCTCGGCTCGCGCGACGACGTCCGGCACGTGCTCGTGTTCGAGAACAAGGGCGAGGTGGTCGGCGTGAGCAACCCCCATCCGCACTGCCAGATCTACGCCACGAACTTCGTGTTCAAGACCATCGAGCTCGAGGCCGAGGCGCAAGCGGCGCACCTGGCGGAGCACGGCCGACCGCTGTTCCAGGACATCCTGGCCGCCGAGGAGGCGGACGGTCGACGGCTGTTGGTCCGCCGCGACCAGGCGCTCTCCTTCATCCCCTACTTCGCCCGCTACCCGTACGAGACGCTCGTGGCGCCTCGGGCCACGCACCCCAGCCTGGCTCGCCTCTCGGCGTCCGAGCTCGGGGACTTCGCGGCCGTGCTGCGCGAGACGCTGATTCGCCTCGACAACCTGTGGCGCCTGTCGTTCCCGTACGTGATGGTGCTGCACCAGGCGCCGACGGACGGGTCGCCGCACCCGGGGTTCCACTTCCACATTCAGATCCATCCGCCGCTGCGCAAGCCGGGCCTGCTCAAGTACCTCGCCGGTCCGGAGATCGGCGGCGGCAACTTCTTGAACGACACGGCCCCCGAGCAAAAGGCGGCCGAGCTGCAGGCGGTCGCGAGCGTGCACTACACGCAGGGCGGCTGAGGTGGCGGACGTCGAGCGCCTGCTGGAGCCCATCCTCGCGCTGCACGAGCGCCTCCGGGACGCGGTGGTCGAGGCGTGCACCCGGCAGGGGTCGGAGCTGCTTGCCGCCGTGGCTTCCGACACGGGAGGAGGAGGGGGGGGCGACACGATTTACGCTATCGACCGCGTGGGCGAGGACACCCTGGTGGAGGGCCTTGCGGAGCTCGCCCGCGAGGAGCCGCTGTGCGTCGTGGCCGAGGGACTCCCGGGCGACGTCCTCGTCCTACCCCAAGGAGCGCGGGAGCGGGATTGCCGCTGGCGCCTGCTGGTGGATCCGATCGACGGCACGCGTGGACTCATGTATCAGAAGCGCAGCGCCTGGATTCTCACCGGCATCGCGCCGAACCGCGGCGCCGAGACTCGCCTGCGTGACATCGTCCTCGCGGTGCAGACGGAGATTCCGCTCGTCAAGCAGCATCTCTCGGACCAGTTGTGGGCGCTGCGCGGGCGGGGGATGGAGGCGCGGCGATGCAATCGCCTCTCCGGCGCGCGGGAGCGTCTCACGCTCCAACCGTCGCGGGCGGACACCATCGCGCACGGCTTCGCGACGGTCGTGCGATTCTTCCCGGGAGCCCGGGACACGCTCGCTGCCATCGACGACGAAGTCGTGCAGGCGCTGGTGCAGCCGACCCCGGGGCGTGCCGCCTGCTTCGAAGACCAGTACGCGTCGACCGGCGGTGAGCTGTACGAGCTGATGGCCGGTCATGATCGTCTGATCGCCGACCTTCGCCCCCTGGTGCAGTCAGTCCGCGCGACCCAGGGGCTGCCTCCGGGACTGTGTTGCCACCCCTACGATCTCTGTACGGCGCTCATCGCGGAGGAGTCAGGCGTGGTGCTGCGCGATCCGAGCGGAGCGCCGGTCGACGCCCCCTTCGACGTAGCTGCCGACGTGGCGTGGGTCGGGTATGCGAACGAGCGGCTGCGCACCCGGGTCGAGCCGATGCTGCAAGACGCGCTGCGGAGGCGCGGGTTGCTGCGGTGATCCGGCTGCGTCGCCTCCCCGAGGTCCGTAGCGCGGGAGATCTGGTGTGGTTCGAGCCCGCCCTCGACCGCCTGCGCGCCTTGCGGCACGAAGCGGATCCGCACCTCCGGGAGTTCTTCGCAGGCGATGCGCCCGTCTACATCGCGCGGGCGCCCGGGCGACTCGATGTGATGGGCGGGATCGCGGACTACAGCGGCGCGCGCGTGCTCGAGCTGCCGCTCGAATGCTCGACGGCGGCGCTCTTGCAGCTACAGGATACGCCGCGCTGCGACATCGCGACGCGCCGCGCGGGACGGTGGCATTTCTTCGGGGTCGAGCTGCCGGCCCGCGCGCCGGCGGAGCTCGCGGCTTGGTTCGCAGGACGGGACGCCGACCGATGGGCGAGTTATGTCGTGGGCATCGTGCAGCACTGTTTGTCATGCGCCGCTCGAACGGGGCGACGGATCCCCCCGGGCGTCCGCCTGCTCGTCGATTCGACCGTGCCGGAAGGGAGGGGCGTCGCGTCGTCCGCGGCGCTCGAGGTCGCCGCCGGAGCGGCCGTCGCCGCCGGGTGCGGCAGCCCGATGACTGCAACGGAGCTGGCGGCGGCTTGCCAGACAGTCGAGAACCACGTGGTCGGCGCGCCGTGCGGCATCATGGATCAGATGACCAGCGCCTGTGGTCAACGCGATCGGCTGCTGCGGCTGCGGTGCCAGCCGGGCACGATCGAGGGGTACGTCGCCATTCCCGACGGATACCGCTTCTACGGCATCGATTCCGGCATCAGCCACGCGGTCGCCGGAGCGGACTACGGCACGGTCCGTACGGCGGCGTTCATGGGCTACCGCATGATCGCCGCCGCCGCGGGGTTGCCGGCGGTGCGCGACGGCACCCGCGTGCGCATCGAGGATCCGCGCTGGGGTGGGTATCTCGCGAATCTGACGGGGCCGGAGTTCTCGGGGCTGAGCGGCCTGCTACCGGACGAGATGTCCGGGGCGGAGTTCCTGGAGCGCTACGACGGGCTGACCGACACGGCCACCCGGGTCCGTCCCGAACGCCGCTACCCCGTGCGACGGGCCACGGAACACCCGGTCCGCGAGCAGGCGCGCGTGGAGCGGTTCGCCGAGCTGCTCGGCGCGCTGGCGGACGAGCCGCATGCGGCACTCGAGCTGGGGGCCCTCATGTCCGAATCCCACAAGAGCTACGGCGCTTGCGGGCTCGGGAGCGACGGGACCGATCGCCTGGTGGAGTTGGTGGCCGCCGCGGGTCCGGAGCAGGGACTGTTCGGCGCGAAGATCACCGGCGGGGGAAGCGGCGGCACCGTGGCGGTCTTGGGCACGAGCGGGGCGGAGGGGCTGGTGCGCGACGTGGCGGCGCGCTACCGAGCCGAGACCGGTCGCGACGCGGGCGTCTTCACGACCTCCGGGCCGGGAGCGGCGGAGACCGGAGTCTTGCTCATCGAAGCCCAACACGAACCGTAGCGGGCGCGAGTCCGTCCGCTTCCGCCGTCAGCGTCACCGTTCCCGCCCGCTCGCCCGCGCGGACGATGACCAGCGCCTTCCCGTTGAACAGCCGCACGCGATCGGCCTCGAAGGGCGCATGGCTGATCTGGTCCCCGTTGTCGACTCCCGCGATCCGTGCATCCCCGGCCACCCGGAACCGGACCAGGTGATCCGCCGTCGGCACCGCGATGCCCGCGCGGTCCAGCACGGTGACGGTCACGAACGAGAGGTCGCTCCCGTCGGCATGGACGACTGAACGGTCGGGGGCGAGTGCGAGGCGCGCGGGCGCACCGGCGGTCCGCACCTCCTCGGTCGCGATCGCGTGACTGCCCCTGCGCGCCACCGCCCGCAATGTCCCCGGCGTATACGCGACACGCCACATCAGATGCAGGACGTCGCCCTCTTTCCGCTTCACGCCCAGCGAGGTGCCGTTCAGGAACAGCTCCACCTCTTCGCCGTTGGTATAGGCCCACACGTCGACGGTGTCGCCCGCCGTCCAGTTCCAGTGCGGGAAGACGTGCAGCATCGGCCGGTGCGTCCACTCGCTCTGGTACAGGTAGTACGGGTCTTTGGGGAAACCAGCCAAGTCGACAACGCCGAAATAGGAGCTGCGCGCCGGCCACTGATACGGCGTGGGCTCGCCCAGGTAGTCGATCCCGGTCCAGATGAACATCCCCGAGAGGAATGGGTACCGCTCGAACAGCCGCAACGATTCTTCGTGCAGCGAGCCCCAGAAAGCCTTGCGGTCGTCGTACGACGAGAGCCGGTAGTCCTTGTTGGGCTGCGGTCCGTGGTCCTTCACGTACGGCGTCTCATAGCTGGCGACGCTGTCGGAGGGCTGCTCGTAGACGCCGCGGCTGTTGAGCGCGGACATGGCCTCGGTGATGACGAACTTCGCGCCCGGGAATTGCGCCGGCAGGTTCGGCCAGGCCTCGTGGTGGTAGTTATGGCCCAGCAGGTCGAGGGCGCCGGCGTGAAACAGCGGGTTCGCCGGACTGCCGTTGTTGTTCGCTGACGTAATCGGCCGTGTCGGGTCGAGGCGTCGCACGATCCCGGCCAGTTCGCGAGCGATCGGAGCGGCGGTGGTATCGTCGTTGGTCCACTGCTCCATGACCTCGTTCCCGATGCTCCACATGAAGACGCTGGGATGGTTCCGGTCACGCCGCACCATATCGGACAGGTCGCGCACGTGCCACGCGTCCCAGTCCAGGTGGTAGTCGTACTTGGTCTTCTGCTTCTTCCACATATCGAAGGCCTCGTCCAGCACGATGAAGCCCATGCGATCGGTGAGATCGAGCAGCTCGGGGGCGGGCGGGTTGTGCGACGTGCGGATGGCGTTGACACCCATGTCCCGCATGATCTCGAGCTGCCGCTCGAGGGCGCGGGTGTTCACGGCGGCACCCAGGGCCCCGAGGTCGTGGTGCAGACACACGCCGCGGATCTTCACGTGCGCGCCGTTGAGGATGAACCCGCGGTCGGGATCGAACGCGAACGTCCGCACTCCGAACGACGTGCCGTAGTCGTCTGTGCAGGGCTTTCCCCTGCACACCACCCGCGACGCGGCCCGGTACAAGTACGGTCGCTCCAGCGACCACAGCGTCGGGTCCCTGATGACCAGGTCCTGCGCGATTTCGCCGATGGAGTCGTGCGGGATGCCGGCCTCGGTCGAGGCCGCCGCCACTTCCCTGCCGGCGGCGTCGTACAGCGACGTCCGCAGCGTGATCGGCTGATCGGACTGCGACGCGTTGCGGATCGTGGTGCGCATGGTCACCCGGGCCGAGGCCGTGCCGACCTCGGGCGTCGTGACATAGGTGCCCCAGTGGTCCACGTGTACAGGGTCGGTCGTGACCAGGCGGACGTGCCGGTAGATGCCGGAGCCCGAGTACCAGCGCGAGTTGGGCTGCTGCGCGTTGTCCACCCGCACGGCCATCACGTTGCTCGCCGGGCCGCGGCGGAGGTGCGGTGTCAGCTCGTAGCGAAATGAGCTGTATCCATACGGCCGCTTCCCCAGGTAATGGCCGTTGATCCAGACCTCGCTGTTACGGTAGACGCCATCGAACTCCACGAAGACCAGCCGGCTCGTGTCCCCCTCGGCTACGGAGAACGTCTTGCGGTACCAGCCCACGCCGCCGGGAAGCGCGCCGCCGCCCGCTCCGGCGGGGTTCGTGTCGCTGAACTCCCCCTCGATGCTCCAGTCGTGCGGCAGATCCAGGCTGCGCCAACCGGAATCGTCGAACGTCGCGTCCTGAGCGCCGGCGACGTCGCCGAGGTGGAACCGCCAGGCGCGGTCGAAGGGGAGCATCGCCCGCTCCCGCTGCGCCACCGCCGGCGCGAACGGGGCGACCAGCAGCGCGAGCAGGCTGACGACGGCTCGGCGCACGTTCACGGCCGGGCCGCGACTCTGAGCGTCCGCCGGAGCCGGATGTCGGCGGAAGACGCACCGACCGCGATCTCCACGCGCTCGTCCTCGACCACCCAGCGGTGTGCGTCCGGACTCCAATACGCCAGCGCGGATGCGGCCAGCGGAAACGCGACCGTTCGGGTCTCCCCCGGCTGGAGCGCGACGCGCCGGTAGCCCCGGAGATCCTCCCGGGGCCGCGCGACGCGCGAGCCGACATGTCGCACGTAGAGCTGGACGACCTCGTCGCCGGCCAGTTTGCCCTGGTTCGTCACGTCGACCTGGACGGTGAGCGTGTCACTTCCCGCGAGCGTCGCGGCGCTCGTGCGCAGGTTCTTGTACGCGAAGCTCGTGTAGCTCAAACCGTATCCGAAGGGGTAGAGCGGCGTGCCCTTGAAGAATCGGTAGGTCCGCCCTGACATGGCGTAGTCGTCGAACGGCGGCAGGTCGGCGACGCTCTTGTAGAACGTCACTGGCAGGCGCCCGCCCGGGTTGTAGTCTCCGAACAGCACATCCGCGAGCGCGCTGCCCGCCGCCTGCCCGCCGTACCAAGCCTCGACGATCGCGGGGACGTGCTGCTCGGCCCAGTTCACCGCCAGCGCGCTGCCGTTGAGTAGCACCAGCACCGTGGGCTTGCCCACGGCGACGATGCGCTCGAGCAGCCGCTCTTGCGGCGCGGGGAGGTCGATCTGCGTGCGGTCTCCGCCTCGGAAGCCGTCGATCTCGACCCGCATCTCCTCGCCCTCGAGCTGGGCCGTGAGGCCCAGGCACAGCACGACGACATCCGCCTGCGCGGCCGCCCGCACCGCCTCGGCCTCGAGCATCTCCTGGGGAGTAGACCAGAGCAGGTGGAGCTGTGCGTCGCCGTAGGACTCCTGGGCGTCCACGCGTAGCCGATAGCTTCTGCCCGCCTCGAGCCGCAGCGGCTCGCTCCGTACCGGGCGCGGGTCCGGGAATTCCCCGTCGTGTGTGGGATACACCGAGCGGACGACCAGACTATCGTCGAGGAAGAGCTGGAACCGCATGGTGCCGATCAAGCCGAGCCGATACGTCCCGCTGTGCGGCGGCCGCAAAGCACCCGTCCAGCGTACCGCGAAGTCGTCGGGGTTCAGGTCCGCACGCGGCGCGCCGTCGTTCCAGTTCACATCCAGCGCCGTGTCGACGGCAGTGGACACGGGAGCGCCCGCCATCGCTCGACTGTTGAAATAGGCGACGTCGAGGCCGAGCGCGCCGGCGCTCGTGGAGAGCGCGCTGGACGGAGTGACGTCCAGCACCGGGAAGCCATCGGCCAGGTCCGCCCCGCGGGCGTAGAGCACGCGCGTCCCCTTCCCCACCGCTTCGCGAATGCCGCGCAGTGGGGTCACGGGATCGGCCGGGAGCCCGTTGTAGTTGCCGAGCAGCATGCGCCACTGATCGGCGTTGGGCCCGATGACCGCGAGCGTGCCCAGGTCCTTGCGGAGCGGGAGCAGCCTGCCGGCATTCTTCAGAAGGACGATTGATTCACGCGCTGCCTGACGCGCGAGCGCACGATGCGCCGGCTGGTCGAGCACACCCGCCGGGATGCGCGCCCAGCGCACGCGATCCGGCGGGTCGAACATCCCCAGTTTGAACCGCGCCAGGAACAAACGCTTGAGCGACGTGTCCATCTCCTGCTCGGTAACGAGCCCCTGCCTGACCGCGTCGCCGAGGTTCGCGTAGACGTGGCCGCACTCCAGATCGGTGCCGGTTTTCACGGCCAGGGCCGCCGCCTGGGCAGCAGTCGCGACGACCTTGTGGCGGGCATAGATGTCGTCGATGGCACCGCAGTCGGACACGACGTAGCCCTTGAAGCCCCACTCGCCCCGCAGGATGGCTTCGAGCAGCAGATCGCTGCCGCACGCCGCCTTGCCGTCGACCCGGTTGTAGGCACACATCAGCGAATACGCCCCGCCCTCCCGGATGCCGGCCTCGAAGTGCGGCAGATAGCTCTCGCGCAGGTCGCGCTCGCTCACGACGGCGTCGAAGGTGTGCCGCTCCGGCTCGGGACCCGAGTGCACCGCGAAATGCTTCACCGTGGCCACGGTCTTCAGGTAATTCGGATCGTCGCCCTGCATGCCGCGGATGAACTGCACCGCGAGTCGGCCCGTGAGAAACGGGTCTTCGCCGTAGGTCTCCTGGCCCCGCCCCCAGCGCGGATCGCGGAACAGATTGATGTTGGGGGACCAGAAGGTCAGGCCTTGATAGCGCTGGCGCGAGCCCGCTCGGACGTACTCGTGGTGCTTGGCGCGCGCCTCGTCCGAGATAACCGTGGCCATCCGGAAGATCAGCGAGTCGTCCCAGGTGGCGGCGAGGCCGATGGCCTGGGGAAACGAGGTCGCCAAGCCGGAGCGGGCGACGCCGTGCAGCGCCTCGTTCCACCAGTTGTATTGCGGGATCCCCAGCCGCTCGATCGCCGGTGCGACGTCCTGCATCTGAGACACTTTTTCCTCGAGCGTCATGCGGGACACGAGGTCGTCCACGCGCCGCCCCAGCGGCACGTCCGGGTTCAGGTAGTCGGCCGTCTGCGCGGCAAGCCGGGCGGCGATCGCGCTCCACACCAACGGAAGCACGAGCAGTACACGATGACTGCGAGCCCTCATGGCTGAACTCCGAACCGGTAGATGGTACGCGTGCGGTAGTCTTCCCCGGGACGCAGGATCGTCGACGGGAACGCGGGCTTGTTCGGCGAGTCGGGGAAGTGCTGCGTCTCCATGGCGAAACCGTAGCGGTGCCGGTAGACGACGCCCTGCTTGCCCCGCAGCGTGCCGTCCAGGAAGTTGCCGGAATAAAACTGCAGTCCCGGCTCCGTCGTCGAGATCTCCATCACCCGCCCGCTCGTCGGCTCGTACACTCGTGCGGCAAGCGTGATGTCTTCCCCTATGCCGCCCTTGCCGCCTATGCCGCCCTTGTCGAGCACGAAGTTGTGGTCATAGCCCCGCCCGTTGCGGAGCTGTTCGTCGTCCCGGTCGATGCGGGCCCCAATGGCCGTGGGCGTGCGGAAGTCGAACGGCGTGCCCGCGACGCTCCTGATCTCGCCCGTCGGAATGAGCGTCGAGTCCACCGGCGTGAAGCGGTCGGCGTTGAGCGTGACCACGTGGCCGAGGATGTCGCCCTTGCCGTCGCCCGCCAGATTGAAGTAGCTGTGCTGCGTGAGGTTCACCGGAGTTGCGCGGTCCGTGGTCGCGTGATAGTCGAAAATCAGCTGGTTGGCGTTCGTGAGGGTGTAGGTCACCGTCGCTCGGAGCGTGCCGGGGTAGCCCTCTTCTCCGTCCGGGCTCGTGTAATTCAGGACGAGACCGACGCTGTCACCACGCTCGAAGGGTGCGGCGGCCCAGACCACCTTGTCGAAGCCGCGCGCGCCGCCGTGCAGGTGATTGGGGCCATTGTTCGTGGCCAGCGTGTAGGTCCGGCCGTCCAGCGTGAACCGGCCCCGGGCGATGCGGTTGCCGTACCGGCCGATCAGGGCGCCGAAGTAGGGTGACCCCCGCTCGTAGTCCCCGAGGGAGTCGAATCCCAGCACGACGTCGTCGAGCCGGCCGTTCCGGTCGGGGACCCGGAGCGACACGATGATGCCGCCGTAGTCGAGCACCCGCAGCTCGATCCCGTGGGCGTTCTTGAGGGTGTACACGCTCACGGCCTCCCCCCGCGCGGTGGCGCCGAACGGCTTCCGGGCGCCCCCACCTCCCCCACCAGAACAGGCAGCGCTCAGGGACACGATCACCAACCAGCGGGACGGTCTGCGGTCGAGAATGGGGTGCATGCTCTGTCTCCTGGGAAAACTTCACACGCCTCGCTCCGACGCGCCACCCGGGACGCGTCGGCATGGGACTTGCCGATTTGCCATCGCGTCCGACCGCCAAGCAGGACCGTCTTCCCGCACCATTCGGAGGGGCGTATGACCCGTTCGTCTGGACTTGGCACGCGATGCCTGCCAGCAGGCGCTCTTGTTCTCCTGTCGCTGGTCCCGGCGGCGGTCGGCGCGGCGCAAACGCCCGACAGCGTGCGCGGCCGCGTGGTCAGCACGAGCGACGCATCTCCGGTGCCAGCGGCGCGCGTGCTCGTGGGCGGCACCGCCCAGGGCACCTTCACCGACGACAAAGGGGAGTACCGTCTCGAGCTGCCGCCCGGCGCCCGCACGCTGCTGTTCCGCGCGATCGGCTACAAGACACTGGAAGTGGCGATCGAGGGCCGTGCGGTCGTCGACGTGTCGCTCGAGGCGGCACCGCTGACGCTGCAGGAGCAGGTGGTGATGGGGTACCTCACGCAACAGCGCCGCGACGTGTCGGATGCGAGCGCGGGGGTCACCGGGGACCAGGTGCGTGGGGCACAGGTAGCCACGGTCGAAGAGGCCCTGCGTGGCCGGCTCGCGGGCGTGCAGATCTCCGCGTCGGGGGAGCCGGGGCGGCCGGCGGACGTCGTCATCCGCGGTCAGAACTTCCTCAGCAATTCGGCGCCGCTCTACGTCGTGGACGGGATGTACCTGGGACAGAACCCCAACCTCGATCCCGACGACATCGAATCCATCGAAGTGCTGAAAGACGCGTCGGCTGCCGCGCAGTACGGCGCGCAGGCGGCCAACGGCGTGGTGGTCATCCGGACGCGTCGCGGGCGCGGCGATACGCGGGTCGAGCTGCAGTCCTACTACGGGTACCAGCAGATCCCCAAGCGCGTCCCGATGATGAACACCACCGACTGGGCCGCGATCGCCCGCCAGGCGTACCAGAACGCGGGTCAGCAGGTGATCCCCGGTGCCGCGAACCCGCCGCCGATCAGCACCGATTGGCAGGACGCGGTGTTCACGACCGGCGCCATCCAGGACCACGGGGTGACTGTATCGGGCGGGACGGCCGGCGCCAGCTACCTGATCTCGGGCGGCTACCTGCAGCAAGATGGCGCCATCGTTCAGACCGGATTCCACCGCTACAACTTCCGGATCAACTCCCAACTGCAGCGCGGGCGGCTGACGCTCGGGGAGACCATGGCGCTCTCGAGCACGCGGCGACAGTTCCTGGACGGCTTTCCCCTGATCGACGTGGTCCGGTTTCCTCCCGCCATCCCCGTGCGCGACAGCACTACGTCCAGCGGGTTCGCCTTCGGCAGCGACGCGGTCCCCACGTTCGGCACCAACCCCGTGGGCGAGCTGATGATGCAGAACAACTGGGGCCGCTCCAATCAGCTGATCGGGACCACGTTCGCCGAGCTGCAGCTCGCGTCCAGCTTGCGCTACCGCTTCAACCTCGGCGTCAACCTCGAAGCCTACACGCAGGAGAACTTCGTCCACCGGGGACAGCTGCGCTTCCGCGATCCGCTGCTGCCCGCCCGGCTGACGAGCACGCAGGACGAGCGCACGTCGCTCCTCGTGGAGAACCTCCTCACGTTCGACCGGAGCTTCGGATCCGCGCACCGGCTCAACGCGGTCGCCGGCTTCACGGAGCAGCGAGACACGCGCGACGCACTGGTCGCGTATCGCGAGGGCTACACCAACGAGAACCTGCAGGTGATCGATGCGGGCCAGCGCAGCAACCTGAATAACGGCGGGTCCCGCCTCGAAAACGCGCTGCGCGCACTGCTGGTACGCGCCAACTACGCCTACAGAGATCGCTACCTCTTCACCGGGAGCCTGCGACGCGACGGCTCGTCGCGCTTCGGCCCGGGGAATCGCTATGGCACGTTCGGGGCGGCATCCGTGGGTTGGGTGCTGAGCCAGGAACGCTTCTACCCGTCGATCCCCCTGCTCGGCCGCGGCGTGGACTACTTCAAGCTGCGGGTGAGCCACGGCGTGCTGGGGAACCAAGACATCGGCGACTACCGGTTCTCTGCGCCGATCGTCCAGGGCTTGAACTATCTGTTCGGGTCGGACGTGGTCGCGAGCGGAGCCACGCAGCTCACGCTCGCCAACCCGAACATCCGCTGGCAGAGCAACCGCGAGACGAACGTCGGCGTCGATCTGGGTCTGTTCCAAAGCCGACTCACCGTCACGATGGACTACTATGTCTCGACATCGGATGGGCTGCTGGTCCCGGCGCCGATTCCGCCGAGCCTTGGCGTCACCGAGTTCCCCGTCGTGAACGCCGGTACGATCCGCAACACCGGCTTCGAGCTCGCCGCGACGCACCGGCTCGAGCGGGGCGATTTCCAGCTCACCACGAGCCTGACACTCACCACCACCAGGAACCGGGTGCTCCACCTCGGGAACGGCGGCCAGCCGATCTTCGCCGGGCCGTTCGGCGTCGCCCGCACCGCCGAGAACTCTCCGATCGGAACGTTCTGGGTGCTCCAGACCGACGGCATCTTCCAGAGCGCGGCCGAGGTCCAGGCCAGCGCACAGCCCAACGCGAAGCCGGGTGACGTGCGATACGTAGACCGGAACGGCGACGGCAGCATCACCCTCGACGACCGCTACGCCGCCGGGAGCGCCATCCCCGACGTGACGGGCGGTCTGTTTCTGGACGGCCACTACCGGCGGTTCGATTTCACCGTCAACCTGCGCGGCTCCTTCGGCGGCAAGATCTTCAACGTGGCGCGCTACTGGACCGACCGCATGGACGACATCTCGAACTTCCGCCAGGGGCTCTCGCCCTGGTCGCCCACCAACCCGAGCACTACCACGCCGCGCGCCGTGATCGGTCCGCAAGGTGCAAGCAACGCCAACCCGCTGTCGGATCGCTGGATCGAGAGCGGCTCGTTCCTGCGAATCCAGAACGTCGCGTTGGGCTACCGCGTGCCGGCCGCGGTCGTACGGTGGCTGGGCGTCGCCGACGCCGAGCCGCGAGTCTTCGTCAGCGTGCAAAACCTGTACACGTTCACCGGCTTTTCGAACTGGGACCCGGAGACGCTCGGATTCGGCGATGCGCTGGCGCGCGGCATCGACGATGGCGCGATCTATCCCAATCCCCGCACGATCACCTTCGGCCTCGATTTTCGGCTGTGATTTCCACGGGAGCTCCCCCCATGAGACTCCGGAGACTCGTCGCTTCGCTGCTCGCCGGTGCGGTCCTTGCCGGATGCACGAATCTGGACTTGACGGACCCCAACCAGCCGAGCACCGACACCTTCTGGCGCACCACGGCGGACGCCGTAGCGGGTGTGAACGCCGTTTATAACGGCCTGCAGAACAACGGCACGTACGGCCGCTGGCTCGTGTTCGCCACCGACCTGCGCTCGGACGTCGGGCTGATCAATAGCCCGTGGACCGATCTTTCGAACTTCACCAAGTTCACCTTCACGAGCTACGACTTCGAGGTGAACCACGATCTCTGGCAGCACCACTACCAGGCCATCTTCCGGGCCAATCAGGTCATCGCCCGGGTGCCCGGGATCGCCATGGATGCAGCGTTGCGGGACCGGATCGTCGGGGAGGCGAAGTTCCTCCGGGCCCTGCTGTACTTCAATCTGGTGACGTTGTACGGCAACGTCCCCCTCATCACCACGCCGCCCGAGCTCACCGATCGTCCCGCCACGGTCGGGCCGCCCCAGCTCTGGGCGCAGATCGAGCAGGACCTGACCGAAGCGCGCGCCGTACTGCCGCAGGCGTACAGCGGCGCCGACGTGGGCCGCGCGACCTGGGGCGCGGCGACGGCGCTGCTCGGCAAGGCGCATTTGCAACAACACGAGTGGAGCGAGGGGGAGGCGGCCCTGAGCGAAGTGATCGGGTCCGGCCGCTATGACCTGATGGCGAACTACGGGGACAACTTCACCGACCGCTTTGAGAATAACGTGGAGTCGGTGTTCGAGGTGCAGTTCGGCGACCGCTCGTTCCTGAGCGCGGGGACCCGCGGGCTCAACATTTCGCGCATGGTGGGCCCGTGCGGGCCGAGCTACTGCGACGGCCGGCCGACGCGCTGGTACATCGATCAGTTCCTGCAGGACACCACGGTCACCGGCCGGCCCGATCCGCGTCTGGACTACACGCTGTACTACAAGGGCGGCAGCGACGTGTACGGCGTGGCGAACGCCACGTACTTCGCGGACGACACGACGACGCACAACATCCGCGAGGACACGCTCATCTTCTTCAAGAAATACGGGGAGTACTACCTCGGCCTGCGGGACCAGGACTGGGACGCAGGGATCAACTTCCGGGTCATCCGTTACGCCGACGTCCTGCTGATGGAGGCCGAGGCGCTGAACGAGCTGGGACGCACGGCCGAAGCGTACCCGTTCGTCGACCGGGTGCGGGCGCGCGTCACCATGCCACCGCTCCCGGCCGGCCTGACCCAGGCCCAAATGCGGGACCGCATCCTGCGCGAGCGCATGTTCGAGCTCGGGCTCGAGGGACAGCGCTGGGCCGATCTCGCGCGTCACGACCTGCTCACGCCTGCCCTCCAGGCAGAGGACGCCGAGTTCCAGTTCTTCGTCGCCGGCAAGTCGGAGCTGCTGCCGATCCCACAGTCGGAGCGCGATCTCAACCCCAACATCAAACAGAACCCGGGGTGGTGAGACCTCACCCCCTGACCCCCTCTCCACGGCGTGGAGAGGGGGAACGACGGACTGTCAACGTCCCCTCTTTCCGCGGCTTGCGGCGCGCGGTGCTGCCGTTGCTGGTCGCGGCGTGCGTCAATCCGTCCAGCGCGACGGCCGGCCAGACGCCCCCAGCTCGAGCGTGCACCTTCGTCAATCCCGTTGCGCCGGGCGCCGATCCCTGGGTCGTGCGGTGGAGCGGCTGGTACTATCTGATCCAGTCGAGGGACCGCGCCATCTGGGTCTACAAGTCCGACAAGCTGACAGAACCGACGAGCACCGGCGTCCGGGTCTGGACGGCTCCGGACAGCGGGTGGAACCGGACCAACGTGTGGGCGCCGGAGCTCCACCATATCGATGGCCGCTGGTACATCTACTACGCGGCGGGGCGAGCGGGCCCGCCGTTCATCCATCAGCGGAGCGGCGTGCTCCAGTCCACTGGCGATGATCCCCAGGGAGAGTACCGCGACAAAGGAATGCTGGACACGGGCGGCATCTGGGCGATCGACCTCACCGTCGCCCGTCTGGGCGGGCAGCTGTACGCCGTGTGGTCGGGGTGGGAAGCGAACGCTCCCACCGACCGCACACCGCAACACCTGTACATCGCCCGGATGTCCAATCCCTGGACGATCGCTGCGAGCCGGGTGCGCATCTCCTCCCCGACCGAGAGTTGGGAGCGAGGCACCGAGCTGGACTTGAACGAAGGGCCGGAGTTTCTCGCGCACGGAGACCAGACCTTCATTATCTACTCGACCCGCGAGTCCTGGCTCAAGGAGTACCGGCTGGGACAGCTCCGCCTGAGGAGCCCCGACGCCGATCCGATAGACTCGAGCAGCTGGCTCAAGACAGGGCCGGTGTTCACGGGTAGCACGACCGTGTACGGGGTGGGACACGCCAGCTTCACCACATCCCCGGACAGCCTGGAGGACTGGATCGTCTATCACTCCAAGGTCGATTCGCAGCCGGGGTGGGACCGCGTGATCCGGATGCAGCAATTCGCGTGGCATCCGGATGGCTCGCCCGACTTCGGCACACCGGTTCCCTCGGGCGAGCCGATTAACGTTCCCTCGGGTCAGTGCCGATGATCGCACTGGATAAGACACCAACGTTGGCGACGATCACGGTTGCCGCAGCGGCGCTCGCCTTGAGTGCCCCCTCTCCCGACGGGAGAGGGGGACAGGGGGTGAGGACCCCCCTCCCCGAACATCCCCGCCCCGACTTCCAACGGGACCTGTGGCAGAACCTCAACGGACCCTGGCAATTCCAGTTCGATGCACCGGACTCGGGAGAGGCGCGCGGCTGGTCTCGCGGCGAGCTCCCGTCGCCGCGGCAGATCGTCGTGCCCTTCCCCTGGGGCAGCCCGCTGTCTGGGGTCCCGGACAGCGCCGTCATCGCCTGGTACTCCCGGTCGATCACCGTGCCGTCCGCATGGGCGGGGCGGCGCGTCTTCCTCGTGATCGGCGCCGCCGACTGGCGCACCACCGCCTGGCTCGACGGCCAGAAACTCGGCACGCACGAAGGCGGCTACATCCCGTTCGAGTTCGAGCTGACCAGATACGTGAAGAAGGGACAGCAGCAACGGCTCGCGCTGCGGGTCGATGACGCGCCGCGCGCCTTCAAGCTGGAGGGCAAGCAGGGATACGGGAACGCGCGCGGCATCTGGCAGACGACCTACCTCGAGGCGCGTGGCGGCGCGCCGCTCCGCACGCTGCACTTCTCGCCCGACGTCGACCGCGGCCGCGTCGTGGTGGCGGCCGGGCTGCTCCAGAAGGCGCCCCGCGATCTCACGCTGACGCTGCGCTTCAGGAACGCCGACTTGCCGACTGTGAGCTGGCGCATACCGAAGGATGCAGACCGGGTGACGTTCGACGTGCCGATCCCGCACGCCCACCTCTGGTCGCTGGACGATCCGTTCCTCTACGAGGTCGATGCCGCGGTGGGCGACGATCGGGTACGCAGCTACTTCGGGATGCGAAACATTTCCGTCGTGAACCTTCCCGGAACCGACTACCGGTATGTGGCGCTGAACGGCAAGCCGCTGTACCTGCAGCTGACGTTGGACCAGGCGTTCCACCCGGGCGGCTTCTATACGTACCCGAGCGACTCGTTCGTGCGTGCCGAAATCCTGCGTGCCAAGAGCATCGGCCTCAACGGGCTGCGCGAGCACGTCAAGGTCGAGTCGCCGCGCAAGCTTTATTGGGCCGACCGGCTGGGGCTCTTGATCATGGCGGACGTGCCCAACTCCTGGGGCGAACCCGACTCTGCCATGCGCCGCGAGGCGGAGTCGACGCTCCAGGGAATGGTGGCGCGCGATTACAACCATCCGGCCATCTTCGCCTGGGTGCTGTTCAACGAGACGTGGGGGCTGTTCACGAAGGCCGATGGGAAACAGGTCTACCGCCCCGAGACGCAAAAATGGGTCGCGTCTGTCTATCGGGCAGCGAAGGCCCTCGACCCCACCCGCCTGGTGGAAGACAACTCCCCCTGCTGCAGCCGCGGCCACACCGAGACTGACCTGAACTCGTGGCACTCCTACCTGCCGGGGTGGGCGTGGGAAGAGCACGACCGGCTGGTGAGCGACAGTACCTATCCAGGCTCACCGTGGAACTTCGAGGCCGGCTACCGCCAGGCGCGGCAACCGAATCTCAACAGCGAGTTCGGCAACGTCTGGGGCTACGAGGGGAGCACGGGCGACGTCGACTGGAGCTGGGACTACCACCGCGCGGTGAACGCGTTCCGACGCCATCCGAAGATCGCCGGCTGGCTCTACACCGAGCTGCACGACGTGGTCAACGAATGGAACGGCTACTGGCGCTACGACCGCTCCACGAAGGAGACCGGGTTGGGCGAGCTCGTAGAAGGGATGTCGCTGCGCGATCTGCATGCCCCGGTCTACGTCGTCGTGGGAGACTCGCTGAGCCAGACCGTGGCCGCCGGGGCCGAGCTGCGAGTGCCCCTGTACGCGTCGTTCCTCACCTCCAGCAAGGCTCTGGGCGACAGCCTCACGCTGCGGTCGGAGCTGTACGGCTGGGATGCCCTCGGCCGGAAGCGCAGCTACTCCGAGACGACGCATCATGTGCCCTATCATCCGTGGATGACAGGGGCGCTCGAGCCGCTGCGCGTCACCATGCCCGAGGGTCCGGCCGTCCTCGTGCTCGCCGTGCGTCTGGAAGACCGGGCCGGTACGGTGCTGCACCGCAACTTCTGCACGTTCGTGGTCGAGGGTGAGCCGCCGCAGGAGGTGCGGCTGGACGACGGCCGGCGCGCGCGCCTCGTGCCGATCGACCCCGCGCGCTTCGATTCGACGGCGTGGTCGCTCAAGCAATGGACCGTCATGGACGGACTGAAGGTGAACGGCGCGGGGTCGGGGTTCTTCGAGTATCGGGTCGCGTGGCCCTCGGGAATGCAGCTCGCCGACGTCGACACTGCGTTCTTCGTGGCGGAAGTCTCGTCCAAAGAGCTGTTCGGCAAGGACCGGGAGGACGCCGCTCGGATCGAGGGCGACTTCATGCGAGGCCGGGGCACGTTCGACCCGAGCCTGAACCCGAACGCCTACCCGATGACCGACGAGCGGCTCTATGCCAGCGCGGTGACAGTGCGTATCAACGGCGTGATCGCGGGGCGCCAAACGCTCGCCGACGACCCGGCCGACCACCGTGGCATCCTGTCCTGGCACTATCAGAAGCACGACCGGCGGTTGCGCGAGGCCGGCTCCTACGGCACCCTGCTGCGTGTCGC
Source organism: Gemmatimonadota bacterium (assembly GCA_003222155.1). Classification (GTDB taxonomy): domain Bacteria; phylum Gemmatimonadota; class Gemmatimonadetes; order Gemmatimonadales; family GWC2-71-9; genus AG41. Next base: position 40,103 of record QHUU01000038.1, read on the forward strand.
GGTACCGCGCGACGCGCTCGAGCGCGCGGCCGCGCTGGGACAGCTGGTGATCCGGTTGGAGGTCGACGCCGAGCTGGCCGGGGGACTCGCGATCTACGGCCGGCGCTTCGGGCGCTATCCGCTCGATCCGACGGTGACCTTTCTATTGCGCCGGTAACTCCGCCACGCCGGCCTGGCGGAGATATCCACCCGCGACGGTGGCGAATTGCGCGAACGCCACCTCCGGCTCCTCGATGTCGGGGTGCCAGCGCTTTTCCCACTCGAAGCTGTAGAAGCCGCGGTACCCGCTGTGCGCCAGGGCCTCGATCTGACGCCGCACCGGCACCTCGCCCGTGCCGGTGAGCACGTAGCGGCGGTCCTTCCCGTCGGGTCCCTTGGGCACCGAGTCCTTCAAGTGCGTATGCCGGATATAGCGCCCGAGCTGGCGAACGGTGTCCTCCGGCTGCTCCTTGCCCGCCACGAACGTATGATGCGCGTCCCACAGCAGGGCGACGGCGGGGGACGCCGCCTGCTGCAGCAGCTCGAGCAGCGAAGGCGAGTCGGTGAAGTCGCCGTGTGATTCGATCAGCACGGTGACGCCCTTGGGTCGGGCGTAATCGCCCAGCTCGCGCAGACCCCGGGCGATGTGCGCGAGCATCATCTCGCGCGGCACACCCTTCACGTAATTGTTGCCGAACACGCGCACGTAGGGGGCCCGGAGCGTCTCTGCGAGGTCGATGAAGCGGCGCGCCTCGTCGAGCTGGGCGGCGCGCTTGGTGGGGTCCTGCTCGTGCAGCTGCGCCGAGGCGCCGAGGTCGGATATCCGCAGCCCGCGCTCGCGCAGCTCCCGCTTCGACTCTTCGATACGTCCGCCGTCGCGTGACAGCTCGGGCGCGAGGGTCAGGTCCATGTTCGTCTGGAGCCCGCGCAGCTCGATCGCCGCGTAGTCGTGCGACTGGGCAAAGGCGAGAATCTGCTTCCATGTCCATGCCGGGCAGCCGAGGGTCGAGAAGCCGAGCGGGAGGCGTGCGGCGGGCCTCACCCCCTGCGGTGAGACCAGGATCGCAGCGGCAGTCTCGAGGAACGCGCGGCGGGTCGTCATGGTCCGGCTCCTTCCCAGAGCCATAGGAGTGGTTGGCGAATCGGGTAGTTGCGGATCACCTCGTCCACCGTCGGATCGGGGTCGAGCGTCTTCCACAGATCTATGTAGCGCGACTCGTGCAGCGCCAGGCCCCCGAATAGTAAAGCCGGATCACGGACCGGCCACTGATCGAAATACATCACGTCCGGAGGCTTGGGCCAGGTCCGCTTGTCCTTGATGAAGGGATACATGAACGCGAGCGCCCGGCGCATGCCGCGCCCGTCGGGAGTGGTGAACGTCCAGGCGTCGAGCACCCACGCCAGGGTCGCCATGACGTCCAGCTGAAATAACGAGTAGCCGTACGGCTTGGTGCGCCCGAGCTCCCGCGGGAAGCTGCCGTCCGCGGCCATCTGCCCGGCGACGAGTGTGTCTGCGAAGAAGCGCCGCATGCGGGCGAGCTGCCGCGCGTCGCCCACCAGGTGGGCGAACTCGGCGACCTGCAGGGCCCACGCCGCCGCATGATTGTTGCCGCTGGTCCGCTCGTCGTTGCCGTACGCGTGGGTCGTCATCCACTGGAGGTACTGCCGGAACCATTCCCTGGTCCCGGCGAGGGCCGGGTCTCTGTACCCCAGGTGCTCGAGCACCCAGGCGGCCCGCGCGACCTCCACCAGGTGAATCGTGTCGATCAGGCCGGTGCCCCGCCCCGTGGCGCGACCCTCGATCGCCTGGGCGTACAGGAGGCTCGGGTTCATGCGGGTGGCGTCGTCCACGAACCAGGCCCGCAGGTGCGCCGCGGCGTGACGGGCGTAGCGCGCGTCGCGCGTGAGCTGGTAGGCGGCGACCAGCGCCGGGACGATCTGGCTGAGCCGCCGCATTGCGTCGCGGTGGGCCACGAAGTTGGCCGGGTTGGTCTCCCCGTCGCGCCGCACGTACGGGCTGTCGGGGCTGCGAGGGTCGGGCCACCAGTAGTCGCCCTCGGAATAGAAGTCGTGCGCCCCGCCGGCGCTGCGCGACGCCGGGAACGTGGTGATGGTCACGGGCGCCTGGCGCAGATACCGTTCCGCAGCGGCGACGACGCGCGGCCGCTCGAGATGCGCGACCTCGGTGGAGTCGAGCTGCGCCGCGGCCGGCGCCGCCGCCAGCATGAGCGTCAGGACCGGGATACACCCTCGCATGTCAGGGCTGGCTTATTGCAGCTCGACCACGACGATCGACTTGGGGGGCAGCTCGACGGTGAGCTTCTCGCCCGACACGCGTACACCGGTGAACGGCGCCGGCTCGACCGCAGCGGGCTGGTCGAACGTGTTGTGCGCGTTCAGCGCGGACGCCGTCAGCACCCGTCCGGACGCGCGTGACACGTGCGCACCCGCGATCTCTCCGTTGACCGTCCAGGCGCGATTGGGGTCGAGATTCGTCAGGGTCACGTGGACACGGCCCTCCTTGTCTCGTGACGCAGACCCGCTCACCGCGGGAATCGATTGGCCTTCATACTCGTAACGTGGCTGGGCGCCCTCGAACGTCAGCGGCAGCAGTACCGCGTCATGGTGCACCGTGTACAGCTCGAAGACATGGTACGTGGGCGTGAGGATCATGCGGTCGCCCTGCGTCAGGATCATCGCCTGCAGCACGTTGATCGTCTGGGCGATGTTGGCCATGCGGACCCGGTCGGCGTGGCGGTTGAAGATGTCGAGCGACACGGCGGCGACGAGCGCGTCGCGCAGCGAGTTCTGCTGGTACAGGAACCCGGGATTCGTTCCCGGCTCCACGTCGTGCCACAGGCCCCACTCCCCGACGACGAGCGCCACGCGCTTGCGCGGGTCGTATTGATCCATCACGGCCGCATGGCGAGTGATCAAGTCCTCCACGTGCAGCGCCTTCTGCAAGGCGGTGAACCACTCCCGTTCGCTGAAATCGGTGGCCGACCCTTTGTGGGCCCAGGAGCCGACGACCGTGTAATAGTGGAGGTCGAGGCCGTCGATCATGCGGCCCGCATCGCGCATGACGACGTCGGTCCAATGGTAGTCTTCGGAGTTCGGGCCGGTGGCGATCCGGAACGGGCGGACCGGCCCGTAGGCCGCCAGGAAGGTGGCGAACCGCTTGTAGACGTCGGCGTAGTACTCGGGCGTCATGTTGCCGCCGCAGCCCCAGCTTTCGTTGCCCACGCCCCAGAGGCGCACGCTCCAGGGCGTGTGGCGGCCGTTCTTCTCCCGCAGGGCGGTCATCGGGCTCGTGCCGTCGAAGCTGACGTACTCCCACCACTCGGCCATTTCGCGCGGGGTGCCGCTGCCGACGTTGCCTACGATGAACGGCGCGGCGCCGAGTCGTTCGGTCAGCTCGAGGTATTCGTGCGTCCCGAAGCTGTTGTCTTCAGTGACGTTGCCCCACATCGTATTGACGATGGTCGGGCGCTGCTCCGGCGCACCGATGCCGTCCTGCCAGTGGTAGCGATCGGCGAAGCAACCGCCCGGCCAGCGGACGTTGGGAACCTGGATCTTGCGCAGCGCCGCGATGACGTCGTCGCGGAGGTGCCAGCGACCGGTGCCGCTCTTGGTCCAGAAGCCGTCGTAGATGTCGCGCCCCAGGTGCTCGGCGAACTGGCCGTAGATGTGGCGGCTGATGGTGTCGCGCCCCAGGTCGGCGTGGATCACGAGGCGGGCGCCCTGCCCGAACGCCGCGACGGGCAGGCCGAGGACCAGAGCCAGCGGGAGCGCGCGAATGGGTCAGTACCCCGGGTTTTGCCCCAGCGCGGGGTCGAGATCGATCTCCCGCTGCGGGATCGGCATGAACACCATGAAGTCCTTGATGGCGATCTTCGCCACGGGGTCGTCCTTCAGCGTGTTGTAGAACTGCCCCCAGCGCTTCAGGTCGAACACCCGCTTGGACTCGAACGCCAGCTCCCAGCTGCGCTCTTGATGGACCGCCTTCCGTAGCGAATCCTGGCTCAGACCGACCAGCGGCAGCAGCTGGGCGCGGGCCCGCACGAGATTGATGGCGTCGAGCGCCGGCTGCGTCGGCCCAGTGGCCTCGTTTTCCGCCTCGGCGAACATCAGGAGCACCTCGGCGTAACGGTAGATCGGCCAGTTCAGGTCGGTTCGCGAATTGTTCAGCGCGATGGCTCCGGGGCCGCCAGCATCGTAGAACTTGCCGTAGTACGGCATCGGCTGCTCGAAGCCGGGCCCGCGTTTCTGGAAGTCGCCGAACCCGGTGGAATCGGCCTTGTGATACGAATACGTCTTGGTGCCGGCGATCACCTGCGTGAGGAAGGTGACCGGCTTACGGGCGTCCACGGCGTTGAAGCTGTTCATGAAGGCGGCGGTCGAGAACCAGTAGTTGCTGCAGGACTCGATGCCGACGCCTGACGGCCGCGACTGGCAGGTGTACAGGTTGCGTTTGACGCCCGCGAACTGGATCGAGTAAATGTGCTCGGGGCCGTTCTTGTTCCTGATCAGCCACAGGTCCGCGAAGTTCGGCACGAGACTGTACGCCTTGCCGTCCATCACCGCCTTGGCCGCGCGCGCCGCGTCGGCCCAGTGGTTCTCCTGGACGAGTGCCCCCGACATGTTCATGTACACGTCGGCGAGCATCGCATTGGCGGCGCCGCGCGTCGGCCGGCCGTCGTCGGGCGTGGCCGAGTCGGGCCAGCGGATCGGTAGCAGCGTCGCCGCGTCCTCGAGGTCTTGCGCGATGGAGTCGTAGATCTCCGCGATCGGCGCGCGCGTGATCGCGCTGGCGGAGGCGAACTCGCTCGTCGGCCGCATCATGAGAGGAACACTCCCCCACACGCGCACGGCGTTGAAGTGATTGAACGCGCGGTGAAACTTGAAGGCCCCGAGGTAGCGGTCCCGCACGTCCTGCGGCAACGTGGTCAACCGGGGGATCCGCTCGATGACGACGTTCGCCTGGTTGATCGCGCCGTAGATCTGCTGCCACACACGCCACAGCCATTCGTTCGATGGGCCGAGCGTGTAGCTGTCCTGCTCGTAGCGTGAGCCGCTGGTCTGTGTGGTGATGGTCTGGTCGGACGGCACTTCGGTGAGGATCGGCCAGCCGCGGATGAAGTACGGCTGGTTCGATCCGCCGGTGTACCAGTCGTCGATCCCCGCGAGCGCGATCTTCAGGTCCGACTCGGTCGAAGGAAAGTCGTTGGGCGTGAAGAAATCCTCGGGCGCCTCCGTGAGCCAGGCGTTGCAACCCGCCAGCGTGAGCGCGGCCACAAGGGGCAGGAGGGGGTTGCGTCTCATCAGTATGCCTCCTAGAAGCCGACGTTCATGCCGAAGGTGACGGTGCGCGTGCCCGGATAGCTCGAGTCGTCCCAGCCCAGGTCGCGATCGCCGGTGCCGCGCGAGCTGACCTCGGGGTCGTACCACGAGTATCTGGTGGCGGTGAAGAGGTTCTGGCCGCTCACGTAGAGCCGCAGCTGACGCGCCCCGAAGCGGCGGGTGAGCTCGGGCGGTACCGCCCAATCGACCGTCACGTTCTGCAGCCGCACGAACGAGCCGTCTTCGATCCAGCGCGACGACATGCGGCTGTTGTCCGGCCCGATGCCCAGGCCGGTCATGGCGTTCGTGTGGTTGGTGGGAGTCCAGTAGTCGAGCACCGAGCGGAGCATGTTGGTCGAGCCGCCGGGTGTCTCCATGCCGAGGCGATTCAGATTCACGACCTGGAAATCCAGGGCCCCACGCACGATGTAGCTGAAGGAGAGGCCCTTGTACCCGATGACGCCGGTCAGGCCGAACAGGTACCGCGGCTGGGCGTTCCCGAGAATAGTCCGGTCGGCGGAGTTGACGACCCCGTCGCCATTCAAGTCCCGGAACTTCTCGGCGCCCGGCTTGGCCCCGGGCTGGCCGCTGTGGGCGGCCTCGACCGAGTCCTGGAAGATCCCATCCCACGCGTAACCGTAGAAATTCCCCAACGGCTCCCCGACGCGCACGATCGCCCCGTCCCGGATATTCGGTAACGAGCTGTTCGCGCCCGCCAGGAAAAATTCCCGGTCCGCGCCGAGATCGAGCACCTTGCTGCGGTTGAGAGACAGGTTGCCGCCCAGACGCAGCTGAAGCGGGCCGACCGTGTGACGCGTGTCGACGGCCAGCTCCAGCCCTCGATTCTGCACCTTCCCGATGTTGGCGAGGTAGCTGTCGAAGCCCGTGAAGTACGGCACCTGTTTCGCGTACAGCAGGTCGCTCGTGGTCTTGTGGTAGGCGTCCACGGTGACGCTGACCCGGTTTTCGAGCAGGCCGAGATCGAGGCCGGCATCGTACTCGTTGGTGCTCTCCCACCGCAGGTTCGGGTTCGTGATCCGGTCGAGGGTGGCTCCGTTGTTGAACGTCGTCAGGCCGATCGCGTAGGGCGAACCGACGCTCCACGCCGCCAGGGACTGATACGCGGGGATCGCCTCGTTCCCGGTGCGACCGGCGCTCAAGCGCAGCTTCAGCTCGCTCACCGCGGGCGCCAGCCGGCGGAAGAACGGCTCGTCGCTCACCCGCCATGCCACCGCCACCGATGGGAATGTCGCCCACTTGTTGTTGACGGCGAACTTGGAAGAGCCGTCGCCGCGAATCGTCCCGGTCACGAGGTACTTTCCGGCGAATCCGTAGTTCACGCGAGCGAGGAACGAGGCGAGCCGGGACCGGGACAAGCTGGACGTTCCCGTCACCCGATCGGCCGCGTTGATGCGCGCATAGCCGAGCTGGTCACTCGTGAAACCGACCCCCTGCTCCCCGTTCGAAACGCTGCGCGTCTCCTGGGCCGTGAATCCACCCAGCACCGTGAAGTCGTGCTTGCCGGCCAGCGTGCGTCGCAGGGTGATCGTGTTCTCGGACAGCCAGGTGCTCCCCTTGGTGTTGTCGAGGTTGGCCTGCCCGAGGTTCAACGACGCCTGCAGCTGCCGGGACGTGTATTGCTGCTCCAGAAAGCTGCGCGAGGTGTACGCGAGGCTCGAACGCAATGTGAGTCCCGGCACCAGGTCGAATTCGGCGAAGGCATTGCCGATGAAATAATCCGTGGTGCTCTTGTCACTCCGGAGATCGACGATCGCCAGCGGATTGTCCATGACCTGGCCGGCGAGCAGCGGGCCGCTGAACTTGCCGCTCGTGTCGTACACCGGGATGGTCGGCGCGAAGCGCAGCGCCATCATGGTCACCGGCCCACCGGCCGAGCCGTAGCCCGTGTTGACCCGGACCTGGTTGCCCACGGAGCGGCTGTAGCTGACGCGCGTGCCCACGCGGACCCGCTCGCCGAGGCCCTGGTCGAGGTTGACGCGCAGCGACCCGCGGCCGAAGTCGGAGCCGAGCACGACGCCATCCTGATCGAACCAGTTGGCGGAGAGCATCAGGCTCGTGGTGCCCGCGGTTCCAGAGATGCGGACATCGTGACTCCGGACCGGCGCCGTCTGATAGATGACGTTTTGCCAGTCGGTCGTCGCGAGAGACTCGGGATGCGCGAACGTCACGCTCTTGTCGTGGTTCGGATTGAGCATGTACAGCCGTGCGAACTCGGGGCCGCTCAGGAGCGGGATGTGCTTGCTCACGTCCTGCATGCCGGTGTATCCGGTGTAGTCGAAGGTGATCTGCCCCGGCCGGCCCCGCTTGGTCGTCACCAGGATGACGCCGTTCGCGCCGCGGGTACCGTAGATCGCGGTCGCCGACGCATCCTTCAGGACATCGACGGACTCGATGTCGCTCGGGCTGATCGCGTTCAAGTCCGCGCCGATGACGCCGTCCACGACGACGAGCGGATCGTTGCTCGCCTGCAGCGAGCCGCTGCCGCGGACGCGCAGCCGCATCACGGCGCCCGGCTGCGCGTTGGTGGTCTGGACCTGGACGCCGGACACGAGCCCCGGGATCGCCTGATCGATCCGGGCCACGGGGATGTTCGAAATATCGTCGCTCGAGACCGAACCGATGGAGCCCGTGAGGTCCTTCCGGAGCTCGGTGCCGTAGCCCACCACCACCACCTGGTCCAGCGCGATCGCCGCACTCGGCAACGCGAAGTCGGCGCTCGCCTCTTCTCCCGCGACGACCGTGATCGCCTGGTCCCGCGACGTATACCCGATGCGCGTCGCGCGGAGCTGGTAGGTCCCCGGGGTCACTCGCGGAATCACGTAGCGTCCGTCCGGTCGGGTCACCGCGCCGAAGTGCGTCCCGATCGCCACGACGCCGACCCCTTCCAGCGGCACCCCCGTCTCGCCCCGCACAGTGCCTTGGATCTGTCCCGTGGGGGCCTGGGCCTGGGCTCCCGCCCCGAACAGCGCAACGCAACCAACGAGGCAGGCACTCGTCGCTGTCATAGGCACGGCTCCAGGGACGTTTGAGGGAGGGAGACGGCCGACACGGCGATGGCGGAGACGCGGCGGCGCCGGTTTCGAGCGATGCTCACGAGCAACATGTGCTGCACGCACTCAACAGCACACGCTGAAACTCCCTGGCACCAGGAAGGAAAGTCACCACCGGCAGCT
>QHUU01000028.1 GCA_003222155.1 Gemmatimonadota bacterium
GGGCGGCGTGGGGGTGCCCGACGGTGTGCTGCAGTACTGGTTCAATGGCACGCTGGTGATCGACCGGCACGACGTGGTGCTCCGGACCGGGGCGCGACCGAACCTCAGCTTTGCCCAGTTCGTCATCGGCCCTTACATCGGCGTCGGCTCGCCGGTGGATCAGTACATGTGGATCGACAACCTCACCATCGCCACGAGGCATCCGTAAGGGACGAGGTAAGCTGAAACGAATCAGCGAGGGGAGGTCGGCCCACAGGTCGATCTCCCCTTGTTCGATCTGTTACATCCGTTACATCAATTACATCAAATATCCCGGGACCCATCGCCGGGACCCATCGCCGGGACCCCGCCCGGGAGCGCCGGGGTAGCACGGGCTCGTATGGTGAAGCACCGGGAACTCGGCAGCCGGGCTGGTGTGACGTCGGTCACAAGGCAAGAGGTCGCCGCCGTTGCTCGGTCGGCCGCGAGTTGGACGCTCCCTCTTGCGCAGCTCGCGTACCAGTCGCTAGCATGGCGTCGCTGCCGGTGTGATTTCATACTCGTAGCGCGCACGCCGGGAGTTCGCGCGCACGGGTTGCAAGTAAATCGACCGTGTTCGCAGGCAAGCCCCCGTAGGGCGGCGACGCCGGATCACGGAGTTGAGGCGGGTTCGAGCAGCGGCGGTTCCGTTTGGTTCGGACCTCGCCGGAGGGCTTGCCGATGTCGTTCGCTCAGAGAGTTGGGCCTCGTGCCTCGCGTTTGAGAGACGTGACTGCGTGGCTCTTGGTGTCGACGCTGGTCGCGTGCCTGGCTGTCGAGTCGGTCGCGCCCAATCAACCGCCTCCGCCACCACCGCCGCCGCCGCCACCACCTCCTCCGCCCGGGCTGCTGCTCGAAGAGAGCTTCGCGGACGTTGCCTTTGCCGCCCGTGGCTGGTACGACAACGCGACGATGGCGGTCACCCACGCCCAACACGTGGCTGGCGCCACCGGCGCGCTCGAGATCCATTTCACGCCCGGCGCGATGCAACCGACATGGGGCGCCGCCGCGCGGCACGCCTTCCAGCCTACACCGACGCTGTATGTCAGCTACTGGGTCAAGTACGGCGACAACTGGGTCGGCTCAGGGACGCGTGACCATCCGCACGAGTTTTACGTGCTCAGCAATCAGGACGGGCAATACGCGCCGTTGGCCAACGATTGGCTAACCGCCTACATCGAGGCCAACTTCGTGAACGGCGCCGGGACGCCGCGCGTGTCGCTGCAGGACAACCGAGCGATCAACGCGAGCTACGGCACCTTGCCGATGAACTTGGTGGGCGTCACCGAGAATCGCTCCGTGAGCGGTTGCAACGGCGTCGTCGAGCTGAACATCTTCTCGGAGTGCTACGCAAGCGGGACCTATAACGACAAGCAGTTCAACCGGGGGAAGACCGTCACGTTTCAGGCGGCGCCGGGCGCCGCGGGCTACAAGGGCGACTGGAACCACGTCGAGGTGTACTTGCAGATCAACAGCATCGCGGGCGGCAGGGGAGTACCGGACGGTGTGGTACAGTACTGGTTCAATGGCCGCCTGATCATCGACCGCCACGACGTGCTCTTCCGGGCGGGTGCCCGGACCGACCTCAAGTTCGCCCAGTTCGTCATCGGGCCCTACATCGGTGGTAACGGATCGCCGGTCGATCAAACCATGTGGGTCGACAATCTGACGCTCGCCACCGGGCGGCCGTAACCCCCGGCGTCCGGGCGGCCGCGAACGCCGCTCGGCCGCAACACGTGCCGGTGGCAGTGGGCGCGACGCCGCACCGGTGCCGTGACACCAACCGGTTGCATGGCCGCTGGTTACGTCGATCTCGCGCGGCTCCGTCCCGGCGGCGCGACGGTGCTAGTCCGAGTTTTGCGCACTCCTCTCGTTCTCGATGAGCACGCCTACAGGGCCACTCCGGTGACCATCCTCTACATCTACCAGGGCGAATGGCCGCGTGGCGCGACGCGCGTGGCCAAGCAGGTGCGTAGCCTGGCGCGCGCTGGACACGACGTGCATCTCCTGGCTCGCAACTACGAGGGCGCTCCCCGCCTCGAGCCATGGGAGCAGGTAACGGTCCACCGGCTCCCGTGGGTGCGCGTTCGCTGGTTGAACCGCGTCCTCAATTTCCCGGTCTTCGTAAATCCGCTGTGGGCGTGGGCGATGTGGCGCCTCGCCCGGAGCACCGGTGCGGGCCGCATCGTGGTCGCGGACTTGCCGCTGGCCCCGTCTGCGATTTGGCTCGGTCGGCTCCTGGGAATTCGCGTGCACTACGACATGGCCGAGGTCTACCCCGAGTTCCTCAAGTCGCTGCACGCGGTCTCGGTGCGACCACTGTCGGACCGGGTGATTCGCAGTCCCGGCGCCGCCGCGCTGGTGGAGCGCTGCGTCCTGCGAACGGCGAGCTCGATTTCGGTGGTGTGCGAGGAATCGCGGTTGCGGTGCGTGCGCCGGGGGGCCCGCGCGGACCGGGTCGTGCTGGTGGGGAATACACCGGACAACGTCGCCGAGCTCACCACGGCGCAGCCATTTCCGCCCGAGCTCCGCTCTTGGGCCCGGCGGCCACGAGCCCTGTTCGTCGGCACCCTGCTCGCCGACCGGGGAGTCAAGGAGACAGTCGAGGCACTCGAGTTGGTGAGACGCGCCGTCCCGGACGCGTGTCTCGTGGTCGTCGGCGATGGGCCCGATCGCCCCCGCATCGCGCAAACCGTCGAACGCCTCGGCCTGGGTGATCACGTCGCGCTGCTCGGCTGGCAGCGCCACGAGAGGCTCACTGAGTTCTACCAGCATTGCCAGGTGGGTCTGCTGCCGTTCCTGGACACGCCTCACGTTCGCGTGACCCTGGCCAATAAGCTGTTCGATTACATGGGGGCGGGGCTGGCCGTGCTCGCTGCCGACCTGCCGCCCATGCGTCGCGTGTTGGAGGAGGTCGGGGCGGGGGTCCTGTACACCGTGGGCAGCCCCCGGGCGTTGGCCGAACAGCTCGTGACCCTCCTGAAGGATCCTGACCGTTGCCACACGCTCGGCGCACGCGGCCGGGAGGCTGTAGTGGCAAAATACCATTGGGGTCGGGATGAGGCCACGTTGCTGGGTGTCGTCGATGCCGTCGAAGAACCCACGCGACGACACACGCCGAATGTTGCTTCGCCGCAGCGCGTGGCGGAGCGGACGCTCCTGAAATAGGGGACGCTCCTGAAATAACCGAGTAGGGACCACACACGGCGTCCGCGAGGCGCTCCGGCACGGGCATTGCGCAGGCCTGCCATGTGAGCTCGCGCCATCTTGCAGCCGCGCCGGTCGCCGGACAAGCCCGCCGCACCTCGGATCTGCTCGTGCTTGACCGCGTGAGCATCCGCGCCTGGGAGCGGATTCTGTTCGTCGAATGCGGGGACGGATGGATCGCGGAGGAGGCGTGGCGGCGGGCCGTGCGCGCCTATGTGTGCGGACTGGACACGTCGGTCGCCCACGTCGAGCTCGCGAAGCGGCTTCGAGAAGTTCCCGGGAAACTCGAGTTCAAGCTGTGGGATGGACGGCGGCTCCCGCTTCCGGATGGGACATTCAACCGCGTCGTGGCGACCTTGGGCACGGTGCCCCGGCACGATCGGGCCGCGCTGTTGCGGGACCTGGGGCGCGTGCTGCGGCCCGAAGGCGACGCCTACCTGCTACAGTCGACAACCGGGGAGGGATGGCTGCAGCACGCGCTTGCCGAGGCTGGATGGACAGACCCGCGCGAGCTCGCCCGGACCGATGACCAAGCCGCCGTGCTCCTTCACGTCCGCCCGGCGCCGCCGACACCGGTCGTCTAGCGATCACCTGATGGCCTTGCGAGCGCTGCTTCCGGTCCTCGCGGTCGCCGGTCTGGCGGCACGACCGCCTCGTACCGCGGCGCAGGCCGCGCCGTCCGCGAAAGAGTGCGCCACTCCGCACCGGGAGTGGATCTGGTGCGACGACTTCGAAGAGGATCGGTTACCACAGTACTTCGAGTACGACGATGCCTCGGGCGGCTTCGTGCGGGCCGCGGGGGTCGGTGTGCAGGGGTCGTTCGGCATGCGGGCGCGGTTCACCCGGGGGCAAACGTCCGCAGGCGCCTTGCACCTCGCGGTCGGGAAGGTCCCAGACAAGTACTTCCGCCCGGTGGACGCGGGAACAACGCGATACCGGGACCTCTACTGGCGTCTGTACGTGCGGTATCAGCCCGGGTGGGTCGGTGGCGTCGGCGCGAAGCTCACCCGGGCCATGAGCTTCACGAGCTCCGGTTGGGCGGAGGCGATGGTGGCGCACCTGTGGGGGGGTGATCCGCCCGACACGAACTACCTGCAGCTCGACCCGGTCTCGGGCACCGACCCGTTGGGCAATGTCCAGCCCACCAAGTACAACGACTTCGCGCGGTTTCACTGGCTGGGGAAGAAGCGTGGCGCCACGCCGCTTGCCGACCCGTCCCGCGTCGGCCGGTGGTCGTGCGTCGAAGCGCACGCGCGCCTCAACGACCCGGACCAAGCCAACGGTGTGTTCGAGTTCTGGGTAAACGGTGACCTGGCGGCGCGAGAGGAGGGCTTGAACTTTGTGGGCGCGTTCACCACGTATGGGATTAACGCCGTCTTTTTCGAGAACTACTGGAACGAGGGGGCGCCTGCGACCCAGGAGCGCTACCTGGACAATATCGTGCTGAGCACCCAACGGATCGGATGTTGAGGCCGGTCCCTATACGATGGACCGTTGCCTCGACGCAACACCACCGGTGGCGACCGATGTAATTACCTTCTGGTGAGCCGACGCCAGCCCAAATCTTGCTCGCTTGGGCGTGACATGCAACTCCCGAGCTCCATGACCGTTCCCGGCAGCATCGCATACCCCAGCCCGCCGCGGCCCGTCGCAGCGCCTCGCTTGCCGTGGGACTCGCTGCAGCTGACCCTTTTCTTGCTGGTCTCGCTGCAGGTGTGGCGTGTCCACGAGCTGTTTCCGACCCTAGCGGTGCACGGGCTGCCGATCCTGACGACGGTGGTGGCGATCGGCCTGTTCCTGCTTGGCCGTGATCCTCGACGTCGCATCGGGAGCGTCAACGCGCCCGTCGTGTGGGCCGCGCTCGGGATAGTCGCGCTCGTCGCACTCTCGGTGCCGGGAAGCCTCTACCCCGGGCACAGCCTCAATTTCCTGCTCAAGGACTACCTTCGCACGGTGCTCTTGATGGTGCTCGTGGCCGCGAGCGTGCGGGGGCTCGCGGATCTGCGGCGGCTTGCGTGGCTCCAGCTCGCCGGCGTGACGCTGTTTTCCGCGGTGATTGTCGCCCGGGCACAGATGGGAGAGGACGGGCGGCTGCGGGAAGTCGCCTACTACGACGTGAATGATCTCGCCATGTTGATCGTATGCACGCTGCCGCTGGTCGTATACCTGTGGCGCAAGCCGGCGCAGCCGTGGTCCCGCATCCTGCTGGTGGCGGCTACTGTGTTCTTGATGGTCACGCTGGGAAAGACCCAATCACGTGGGGGGTTTCTGGGATTCCTGGCGGTCGTGGCCTATCTCCTCCTGCGGTTGCGCGGAGTCTCGAAAATCCAGCGGGTGACGACGGTCGCGTTCCTCGGCACCATGCTCGTGGCGGTGGCGAGCGACAAGTACTTTGAGCGAATCCAGACGATCCTGCATCCGTCGAAAGACTACAACTGGAGCGGGAAGTCGGAAACCGGACGGATGGAGATCTGGGCACGCGGCATC
>QHUU01000029.1 GCA_003222155.1 Gemmatimonadota bacterium
GCGGCGCGCGGCCCGGATGTGGGCAGGCCGCGTCGTGCTGCAGACGAGCGTCAGCCACATCCTGATCGTCACCGACAGCCCCAGCCGGAATCGCGCCGTCAACCGGGCGCTCGAGGCCCAGCTCAAGCGTCAGGGCGTGCGGTTCTCGGTGGGCGAGCCCGTCTCCCTCCCGATCGCTCCGCGCTAGCCCGCCCCATCTACGGGCGCGCCGGCTCCATCTCCACCCGGATGCCGCGCCACTTTCCCTGGCGGAACCGCGCCACACTCAACGCGCTCCGGGTGATGTGGCCCAGTAGGATCGCCGTCCAGATGTCGGCGGCGTGCAGGCCCCGCGTCGCCTGGAGCACGCTGCACAGGCCGAGTGGAACCACAATCTGGGACGCGATCGAGATGTAGAGCGGCGAGCGGGTATCGCCCGTTCCCTGGAGCCCGCCCGTATAGGCGAGCGCGACGGTGACGAACAGGCCCGACACACTGAGGAAGCGGAGCAGCTGCACGCCGATGCCGACCACCACCGGGTCGCTCATGCCGAACAGCCCGAGCAGGGAGCGCGGGATCGTGAGGAACAGCACCCCGATGGCCGCGGCGAGGCCCAGGCCGACGCTCGCGGCGACGTGCACGCCCTGCACGGCGCGCTCGGGGCGGTGCGCTCCCAGGTTCTGGCCCGCGACGGTCGCCGCCGCGCCCATCAGCCCCACCGAAGTCCACGTGATGAAGGAGAACAGCTCGCTGTACCCCACCGCGTAGGCGGCCTGCGCCTGCGCACTCTGCGGCAGCGAACCGATGAAACGCAGCAGCAGCACGCCTGCGACGTTCATGGCGATCCCCTGGACGCCGGTGGGCAGGCCGAAGCGGAACAGGGCCCGGATCACGCTCCAGTCGGGCCGCCAATTCATGCCGCGGTGCCACACCACCGGCAGCCGTCCTGAAAACAGCAGGTAAACGGCGACGGCGCTCATGGTGAGGCCCGCCACCGTGGTGCCGACGGCGGCGCCGGCGGTCCCCAGCCGGGGCAGGGGTCCCAGGCCCGTGATGAATGCGATATTGCACGCGATGTTCAGGGCGGTGAGGAGAATCCCGAGGTGCAGCGGGGTGCGCGCGTCGCCCGCCGCCCGCAACGCCCCGCCCACCATGAAAAAGAGCAGCAACCCGATGCTGCCCACGAACATGATCCGCAGGAACGGCAAGGCCTCGACCCGCACCGCCGGTGCGGCGTTCACCACGCCGAGCAGCGACGGTGCCAGGATCCACCCGAGGGGTGCCAGCACCAGGCCCCACAGCGCCAGCGCGGCGAGGAACGCCTGGTACGTGGTGCGGTTGACCTTCTCGGGCTCGTTGGCCCCGGCGAAGCGGGCTACCAGGACGCCCATGCCGCTGAACACCGACATCACGAACGCGATCACGACGATGAAGATCTGGATCGCGACGCCGATCGCGGCGTTGCCGGCGTACCCCACGAAGTGGCCCACCAGGGCGTGATCCACCACGCCCTGGAGCCCGCCGATCAGGTTCTGCAGCATCGTGGGCCAGGCGAGCATCCACACGGCGCGAGCGAGCGGGCCCTCGACGATGGAGCGGTCGAGCGGCTTCGCCGCGTGGGTCACGTGCCCCGCTTGGCATCGAGGCTCCACGGCCCCGCGCCGGCGGCCGAGACATAGAGCCAGATGAAGCAGAACAGGATGGCCGGATGCCCCTGATTGAGCACCGGCCAGAAGCCGTTTGGCGCGTGACCCAGGAAATATGCGACGGCCATCTCGCCCGCGAGGATGAAGGCCACGGGGCGGGTGAACAGCCCTACCAGGAGGAACAGGCCGCCAAACGTCTCGAGCATTCCCGCGATGCCGGGCAGCGACGCGATCGGCGCGGTGCCCCCGCCCGGCATGATGGCTGCCGGAAACGCGAACAGCTTGGCCGTCCCGAACTGCATGAAGAGAAAGGCCGCGACGATGCGAAGCACGCTGAGCAGGCGCGGGGTCCAGCTCGACCACTTCGCGCCGAGGTTCGGTGCGGTCATGATGCGCTCCTCCGATGGTTTGTCTCACGGATGGCTGTACAGCGTGACAGCAGGCGAGGGTCACCCAAACGCTCGGCCCGGGCGGCGAAATCGTCGGTGGGCCCGCGCCACCGGAGCTCGTCCACATCCCGGAACAGCGGCGCGTCCGTGCGGAGCGTCGCCAGCTGTTTGAACAGGAGCGCCCGGTCGCGGCCATCTCCCAGCACCGTCGCCGGGAAATCCTCGATGGGGCCGTACTGGTTCAGGAGGCGGGCCGCGGTGACCGCTCCGATCCCCGGCATGCCCGGATAGCCGTCGGCCGAATCGCCCACGAGGGCCAGGAAGTCGGGAATCAGGCCGGGCTCGACGCCGAACTTCTCACGCACGCCTGCGGCATCGCGGATCTTCCGGCTCTTGCGGTCGACCTGCACCACGCGATCGCCGCGCACGCACTGCGCCAGATCCTTGTCGGGCGTCCAGATGCAGACTTGCTGCACGCGGTCGTCTTGCGACGCGATCCGGGCCGCGGATGCGAGCGCGTCGTCGGCCTCCAGGTCCGTCATGGGCCATACCGCCACGCCCAGGGCGACCAGCCCTTCTTCGAGGGGATGAAACTGCGCGAGCAGGGCGGGGTCGACGCCGTCTCCCGTTTTGTACTCGGGCCAGAGGTCGTTGCGGAACGACTCGATGACGTGGTCGGTCGCCACGCCGAGGTGCGTGGCCCCCTGCTCGATCATCTCCAGTACGGAATGCAGCACGCCGCTCACGGCGCCGAAGGGTGTATCCGTTCCCTGGCCGGCGCGGCGGCGCCCGTAGAACTGACGGAACAGCTCGTACGTGCCGTCGATGAGATGCGCGATCATCGTACCGCCGCCCCCCCGGTCAGCGGGCGGGTTCCTGGTACAGACCGATCACGTTCCCCGCGGGATCGCGGACTCGTGCGGTGATCTCGGGCGCGTCCTTCCCGATCGGTTGTACCAGCGCGCCTCCGTGCGTCACCACCGTGTCGATGGTCGTTGCGACGCTGTCCACCATGATGTAGATGAGCAGGCCCGGTTGCGGCGACGGCGGCCGGCCGACCACCCACGCGCCGCTCACCGCGCCCGTGGCGTCGTCGAAGGCGGTCGATCCGTCGCCGCGCCGCCGGATGCCCCAGCCGAACACCTTGGCATAGAACTCGGCGGAACGAGGGATGTCGACCGCGGGAATCTCGACGTAGCAGATCTTGCCGTTGGTTGGGGAAGCCGGGGTAGGGGGCATCAGGGCTCTCCCCGCGCACACCCGGCCGCACGTGCGCGGAGCAGGTCGCGCTCGCGCGCGTTACGCGTAAGCGCGGCAGCGCGCTCGAACTCGGCCCGCGCCTCCTCGAAGCGGCCGAGCTTGGCGAGGAAGTCGCCCCGCACGGTGGGCAGCAGATGATACTTCGCGAGGGCGGGCTCGGACACGAGCGCGTCGGCGATCTCGAGGCCCGACGCCGGGCCGAATGCCATGGTGTACGCCACGGCCCGATTCACCTCCACGACCGGGGACTGCGTGAGCTGGGCCAGCGCATCGTACAGCGCGGTGATGCGGGTCCAGTCGGTCTCCTCCGGGGTGCGGGCGCGCGCGTGACAGGCGGCGATCGCGGCCTGAAGCGCGTAGGGACCGAGGGCGCCGGCGAGGTACTCGGCGCGCTCCAGCGCCGCGAGGCCACGTCGCACCAGCAGCTGATCCCAGCGCGTGCGATCCTGATCGGCCAGCAGGATGGGATCCCCCGCCGGCCCGACGCGGGCGCGCAGTCGCGACGCCTGGATCTCCAAGAGCCCCACGAGGCCATGGACCTCGGGCTCCTCTGAAACGAGCTCGGCCAGAATGCGGCCGAGCCGGAGTGCGTCCTCGCACAGCTCGGGCCGCACCCAATCGTCGCCGGCGGTCGCCGAGTAACCCTCGTTGAAGACGAGATAGATGACCTCGAGCACCGACGCCAGGCGCGCGGTCAGCTCGGCGCCGCGCGGGACTTCGAACGGGACGCGCGCCTCGCGCAGGGTCCGCTTGGCCCGGACGATGCGTTGGGCCACCGTCGACTCCGGCACGAGGAACGCCCGCGCGATCTCGTCGGTCGTGAGCCCCCCGAGCAACCGCAGCGTGAGCGCGACGCGCGCCTCGGTCGAAAGCACCGGATGGCAGGCGATGAACATGAGGCGGAGCAGGTCGTCGCCGATGGGATCGTCGATCGCGGCGTCCAGATCCGGCAGCGCGCTGTCCCGCCCGGCGTCGAGCTCGTGACCGAGCTGCTCGTGCTTACGGTCGAGCATCTTGCCCCGGCGCAGCTGGTCGATCGCGCGATGCTTCGCCGTGGCCATGAGCCACGCGCCCGGATTGTCGGGGACGCCCGACTCGGGCCAGCGCTCCAGCGCCACGACCAGCGCGTCCTGTGCCAGATCCTCGGCCAGGCCCACGTCGCCGGTGATGCGCGTGAGCCCGGCGATCAGCCTGGCGGACTCGATGCGCCACACCGCGTCGATCGCGCCATGCGCGTCGAGTGCCGTCGCCGGCATGAGCGTCTCCCGGCCTTAGTCCGGCAGATCCGCCAGGTGCACGACCGGCCGCACCTCGACCGTGCCACGACGGGCCATGGGAATCCGGGCGGCGATGGCGATCGCCTCTTCGAGATCGGTCGCATCGATCAGGAAGTAGCCGCCCAGCTGCTCCTTGGTCTCCGCGAAGGGGCCGTCGGTCACCACGCGTTTGCCCGCCCGCACTCGGACGCTGGTCGCCGTCGAGGCGGGCTGGAGCGGCGAGGCGGCGACGTATTGGCCCGCGACGTCGAGCTGGTGGGCCAGCTGCGTAGACTCGCGGTAACACTGCTCCCGCTCGTCGGCACTCAGGGCCTGCTCGTCCAGGTAGATCAACAGCATGTATCTCACGTCCTCACCCCCCGGCGATCGCCCCGATCACGAGAAATGGTTCTGCCCCCGAAGCCACGGCTTCAGGCAGTGGGGCATCGGGCGGGTCATGGGTCAGGTCCCGCTCGCACGCAAAGAACCTCAGGAAGGGCCGCCGCCGCTCGGTGACGTGGTCGCGGATCGTGCCGCGCAGCATGGGATAGCGCGCCTCGAGCGCGTCCAGTACCGCGCCCCGAGTGACCCGGCCCGTCACGTCGACCTGCACTTCGCCTTTGACCTGCGCCAGCGTCCGGAGGTGCGGCGGGAGCACCACGCGGATCATCACAGCGTCTGGACCTCGACCGACAGCACCGCGGGCAGGTCGCGCACGATTGGCGCCCAGCTGTCCCCGGCGTCGGCCGACGCGTACACCTGCCCGCCGGTCGTGCCGAAATACACACCGCATGGCTCGAGCGAGTCGATGGCCATCGCATCGCGCAGCACGTTCACGTAGCAGTCCTGCTGCGGCAACCCTTTGGTCAGCGGCTCCCACTCGTTGCCGCCTTTGCGGCTGCGGTACACGCGCAGCTTCCCGTCGGGCGGGTAGTGCTCGGAGTCGCTCTTGATGGGGACGACGTAGATCGTCTCCGGCTCGTGGGCGTGCACGTCGATCACGAACCCGAAGTCGGTAGGCAGGTTGCCGCTCACCTCGCGCCACGAGTCGCCGGCGTCGTCCGACCGCATCACGTCCCAATGCTTCTGCATGAACAGCACGTTGGGGCGCGAGCGATGCAGCGCGATGCGGTGGACGCAATGGCCCACTTCGGCTTTGGGGTCGGGGATGTACTGCGAGTGCAAGCCTTGGTTGATCGGCTTCCAGCTGGTGCCGCCGTCGTCGGAGCGGAACGCGCCCGCCGCCGAGATGGCGACGTACATCCGCTTCGCATTCTTCGGGTCGAGCAGCACCGTGTGGAGGCACATCCCGCCGGCGCCCGGTTGCCACTTGGGTCCGGTACCGTGGCCGCGCAGCCCGGCGAGCTCCAGCCACGTCTTGCCGCCGTCGCTCGTGCGGAACAGCCCCGCATCTTCCACACCCGCGTAGACAGTGTCCGCATCGGTGAGGGACGGCTCGAGGTGCCAGACCCGCTTGAACTCCCAAGGGTGCTGTGTGCCGTCGTACCACTGGTGCGTGGTGAGGGGCTTGCCGGTCTCGCGCGAGGCGTCGTAGACGAACTTGTTGCTCTCGCCCGCGGGCATGCCGTCCGGCGTCTTGGTCATGCCACCGCCGGGCGTCTCCCACGTCTTGCCGCCGTCGCACGAGCGTTGAATGATCTGCCCGAACCATCCGCTCGTTTGCGAGGCGTACAACCGGTTCGGATCGGCGGGCGACCCCTTCATGTGATAGATCTCCCACCCCGCGAAGTGGGGACCGCTCACGTTCCACTGTTTGCGCTTGCCGTCCCCGGTCAGGACGAACGCACCCTTGCGGGTACCCACCAGCACTCGTACTCCGCTCATGACCGACTCCTTTCATGATGTGCCCGGCGAATCACGGCAGACAAATGTACAAGCTCCCCGCCATACTGGCTCTGGTCGGGTTGCTGGTCTCTATTTCTTTAAGTAGTC
>QHUU01000118.1 GCA_003222155.1 Gemmatimonadota bacterium
GCAGCGCTACAAGGATCTCCAGGATATCATCGCGATCCTCGGCATGGACGAGCTGTCGGAAGAAGACAAGCAGCTCGTGGCGCGGGCGCGGCGCGTGCAGCGCTTCCTCTCCCAGCCGTTCTTCGTTGCGACCCAGTTCACCGGCCTCGAGGGCAAGTACGTGAAACTGGAGGACACGATCAGCTCGTTCGAGCGGGTCGTGGCGGGCGAATTCGACCACCTGCCCGAGCAGGCGTTCTACATGGTGGCCGGGATCGACGAAGCGCTCGAGCAGGCCAAACGGCTGGCCAGCGCCTGAGTGATGCACGTCACAGTGGTTTCGCCCGAGCGGGCGGTATTCGATGGTGCCGCCGACGCGGTGGTCGCGCCGGCGTTCGACGGTCTGGTCGGCATCCTGCCGCGCCACGCACCATTTCTCACGTTGCTCGGCGCCGGCGTGCTGCAGGTGCGACAGGGCGGCGGCTCGAACCGGTTCACAGTGGCCGGCGGTTTCCTCCAGGTGATGGGGGACGCGGTGCGCGTGGTGGCCGATCGGGTCGAACCGGCTTGACAGATCCGCGCATCGCCCTTAGCGATGTGCCTTCATTACTTCCCTTCATCACAGGCAACGGGAGGCTTCCACATGCGGAAGTGCATCGGCAGCGCGCTGCTCCTCGTGATGCTTGCGGCATACCCGGCGCTCGGCGTCGCGCAGCGGCGCGGGGCCGCACGCCCGGCTGCCCGGTCGGCGGACCGCCCATCGTTCGGGCTCGAGCTGAATTGGAGTAGCGACGTGGACTTCGGGATCGGCGGACGTGCCGTGATCCCGCTCGAGTCGCTGTTTCCGAAGACACCGCTCGATGGCATCGTCTCGTTCGACTACTTCTTCCCCAGCGTGCCAGCCGGCATCAGCGGGCACTACTGGGAGATCAACGGCGACGTCGCCTACCGCTTCACGGTCCCCTCGCGCAGCTCGCTTCGGCCCTACGCGGGCGGGGGTCTGAACGTCGCGCACGCGTCCGCCGGCCCGTCCGGCGGCACCAGCATTGGGGCGACCAAAGCGGGCCTGAACCTGTTCGGCGGCACCACATTCAGGGTCCGGGGCTCGCACCTCACGCCGTTCGCGGAGGCCCGCGGAGAAGTCGGTGGTGGGAAGACGTTCATTCTCACGGGCGGCATTCGGTTCTAGTCTGACGGCCCGTCGCACGGCTCGCCCGCGCAGGGCGGGCCGTCGCGTTTGGGGGCGGAACGATGGGCGGCCGCCTGGGTACCCTGTCTCACGCTCTCTATTCTTTTCAGGCAAGGGAAGCCATGGGACGTGAGGTGGCGTTGCTGGTGGCGGCGGCCGTGGCGGGAGTGGCGCCGGTCGCCCGGGCGCAGGCGACGGGCATGCCGTCGTTCAACGCGCCCTATCGCGCGTTTCAACGGTCGGAGCTGGGGGCCGTGTTCAGCTTCCCCAACGGCGGCGGGACGGGCTTCGAGGGCGCCTATCGCTACGCCAGCGGCACGCTCGACGTCGGACTGCGGGGGGGCATCTTCGATCCTCCCGGCTCGGGAAAAGCGGTCCTGCTCGTCGGCGCCGAGGCGCGCGAGCGCGTGATCACCCACACCATCGACTTCCCGCTCGACGGTGCCGTCGTGTTCGGCGCCGGGGCCGGCCTCGTGAGCGGCGGCTCGACGCTGTTCGTTCCCGTGGGTCTGTCGCTCGGCCGCCGCGTCGATCCGCGGGGATCGACGGTCAGCATCGTGCCCTACGTGCAGCCCACGGTCGGTTTCGTCGCGGGCAGCGGCCGATCCTCGGCCCTGGAATTCGGGTTCGGCGTCGGTGCCGACTTCCGACTGTCCCGGGTGCTCGACGCGCGCGTCTCGGGCGGTCTCGGCGATCACCCGTTCACGGGGGTGTCGATCGGCGCGGTGTGGGTGCACTGAACTGAAGGAGGTTCGGGAGGTTGGGGAGGTTAGGGGAGGTTGCTCCGGACGCATCAACCTCCCCTGACCTCCCCTGACCTTCCCTAACCTCCCCAACCTCTGTAAAGGAGTTCTATGAAGCAGACGGCGTTAATTCTGGGTTTGATCGCATTTCTCGCGACGCCCCTCACCGCGCAGTGGCTCGGCATGCCGACGTGGAACGCCCCCAAGGGGGGCACCGGCGTGACGTTCTATGGCGACTACGGCGCGCCCAACGACAGCTCGGGCGGCGGCAACGCGTTCGGCGGTCGCGCCTCCCTCGGGCTCGGCACGATCACGTTGACCGCGGGCGTCGCGTCTTGGAAACCGGACGCCATGAACGACCGCGTGACGTCGTACGGGGCGACGGGCGCGTTCCGTCTCATCGGCGGCAGCCTCATCCCGGTGTCGGTTGATCTTCAGGTGGGCGCGGCGCACAGTGCCGAGGTCACGTCGGGGACGTCGACGTTCCCGGGGCAGACCAGCGTGCTGGGAGCCGTCGGATTGAGCGTGCCATTGCCGACGCCGGGGATCAGCATCGAGCCGTACTTCTCACCCGGCATCCGCTATCACAAGGTCTCCAACGCCCCGACGGGTGTGAAGGACCATGAGACGAATTTCGGTTGGGTGATCGGGGGGAACTTCAGCTTCGGCCTGGTCGGAGTCCATGTGGCCTACGATTCCGAGAAACTCGACGACGGGACGACGCAGAAGGTGTTGGGTCTCGGCGCAAACGTTGGGCTGCGGCTGCCGATGGGCTTGTAAGGCCGGTTCACAAGACCACTTGAAGCCGCTACCTTTGGGGCGCGCCAAACCCGGCGCGCCCCGTCTGTTTCCAGGAGCTCTGTGAATCGATCGCAGGTCACGCGGGCGGCGGTCCTCACGCTGGCGATCGTGTTGAGCGGTTGCGCGCTCACGCTCGACGCGACGCATCTCGGCGTGCCGGTGTCGCTGGCGGGCTCGGCACAGGGGCCGGACTCCGGCACGGCGTTCAGCGTGACCAAGCACTCGATTTACCTGCTCGTCGGTCTTGTGCCGGTCGCGCAGCCGAATCTCGAGGACGTGCTGGCCGGCCAGATGGGGACGGGGGCGCGCATCGCCAATCTGCGCGTCAAGGTGCGGAGCCGCTGGAGCGATCTGCTCGTCACCGGCTTGACGCTGGGGCTCGTGGTGCCGAGGTCCGTCACCTTCGAAGGCGTCGTCGCGGGAAAGTAGGTTGGGGAGGTTGGTGGAGGTTTGGGGAGGTTGCTCCGCTGACGTCAACCTCCCCAAACCTGCTCCAACCTCCCCTAACCTCCTCTAACCAGTTTTTTTACTAGCTCCGTCGTTCGCTCCGCCGCGCCGCGCCCTTCCCGCACCAGCTTCTTCCCGGCGTCTCCCGCTTTCTTTCGCGTCGCGGGGTCGTGATGCCACACGAGCCATTGCGAGTGCAGCGCGTGACGCCCGTCGGAGGCGAGCGCGACGGCGCCGCCCCGCTCGAGCAAGAGCGTCGCGTCGCGGCTCATGTGCCAGTGCGGCCCCACGGCCACGGGGACGCCGAACACCGCCGGCTCGAGCACCGAGTGCAGCCCGGCCCGGTGGTACCCGCCCCCCACGAACGACACGTCCGCGAGCGCGTACAGGTCGGCGAGGATGCCCACGCGATCCACCACGATCACCGGCGCGGGCGAGGTGTGCTCGACTTGCGACAAGCGCACCGGTCGAGGGAGTCCCAGTTTCGCGGCCAGCTGCGTGATGCCCGCCAGGTGGTCCGGATTGGGCTCGTGCGGCGCGAGTACGAGCCGGGCACTGGGGACTTGCGCCACTAAGTCGACGAATGCAGGGAGGACGACGGCTTCGTCACTCGGCCAGGTGGACCCAGCGACGATGGTGAATGTGCCGGCCCGGGCGATGGCGAGGCGGGCGAACGGGTCGCGCGTGCGGTCGAAGCGTTCGGCCCGCTCCGCCACGCTGTCGTAGCGCGTGTCCCCCGTGACCTCGAGCGCGCTGCGGCGCGCCCCCAGCTGCTCCAGGCGGCGCCCGTCCTCTTCGCTGATCGTGCCGATGCGGTCGAGCGCCCGGTACGCCGGCTCCGCCCAGCCGCGCGTGGGCCAGCGCAGCCGCGAGCTGGTCGGCGCGACCGTGGCGGAGATGAGGCCCAGCTTCACGCCGCGGCGTGCGGCCGCCAGGGTCAGCTCGGGCCACACATCGAGCTTCGAGAACACGAGGGCGGTGGGTTTGAGCGCATCGAGCACCGCCGCCACGTCCACGGGGCGGTCGAGCGGCAGATAGTCCGCCACGTCCGCCGGCAGGGTGCGCGCCAGCCGCTCGGCGGATGGGGAAAAGAACGTGTAGGCGAGCTGCCAGCTGGGCGCTTCGGCACGCAGCGCCTCGAGCACCGGCTTCGCCTGCAGGCCCTCGCCCACCGAGGCGGCGTGCACCCACACGAGCGGACGCCCGGGGTCGCGCTCGCTCTTGGCCCATGCGGCCAGCCGCTGGGTCACGCCGCGGCGCGCGTCCAGGCCGCGGGCGAGCTTCTTGTCGAAGCGGGCGGCGAGCGGCAGGGCGCGCTGCGCCAGTCCGAGCCCGAGCCGGTACAGGAAGGAAGGGCGCGCCATCAGCGCCCAGTCTTGGTTCGATAGATCGAGTCCAGCACCGCGCGGAACACCGTCACCGGCGCGGCGCCCTCGAGCAGGCCGCCTTCCACGTAAAACGTCGGCGTGCTCACGGCCCCCGCGCGTCGTGCCCGCGCGGCGTCGGCGTCGACCTCGGAGGCGGTCGCCTTGGCGACGAGGCAGCGGGCCAGCGCGGCGCGATCGAGCTGTGCCGAGTCGCCGAGGCCGAGGAGAAACGTGTCGGGCTTCGCGAGCTTGGCCCAGTCGTCCTGGTGGCGGAACAGCAGGTCGTGCATCGGCCAGAAGCGATCCTGCCGGGCCGCGCACACGGCGACCTGGGCAGCCGCCTGCGCGTTCGCGTGGACGCTCGTGAGCGGCAGGTTGATGTAGACGAGCCGGACTTTCCCGGTGGTGATGTACTCCTGTTCGAGCAGCGGCATGGTGCCGAGGGCGAAGGCACGGCAGTAGGGGCACTGGAAGTCGGACATTTCGTAGAGCGTGACGGGCGCGTCGCGGCGGCCTTTGGATCGGGCCGCGAGCGGGTCGAGCGTCTGGCGGGAGCCTCGGGCGTCGAGGAGCGCCAGCGCGGTGAAGGCGACGAGGAGCGCGCGCGTAATCATGGAGGAGTTCCGGCGATCAATTTGTGCGGCACCCGCAGTCCGCGCTTGGCGAATGTTTCACTATGAAACGACCTGCAACCCTATGTCGCTCTGGCGCACTGCGGCGATTGGTGCTATTAGGTGGGGGTCGGCGAGCCGTCTCGCCTTGATCTGACGTCTTGCCGTCACTGCGCGTG
>QHUU01000119.1 GCA_003222155.1 Gemmatimonadota bacterium
GAGCTGTGCGCCGAGCTCGTGGGCTCTCGCTGCGCCGTCGGGACGCGTGTAGAGGGCCGGGTCCTCGAGCGCCGCCACGACCTTCGCCACCTGCGCTTCGAGCTCCGCCACCGCGGCTTCCGCTTCCTCGAGCTCGCGCTGCGCCCGGCGCAGTTCTTTGCGGGGGTCGTTCGTCGGGGACGGCGCGACGCGGTGGCGTTCGTGTACCTGCCGCAACGCCTGCTCCTCGGCGGCGCTGACCGCGGCGGCGTGGGCCCGCTCGGTGCTCACTTCCTCCCACTCCGCGAAACCGCCGGCGAACTCGGTCATGTGCCGCTCGTGCAGGATCCAGATCCGCGTCGTCAACGCGCGCAGCAGCGCCCGGTCGTGGCTCACGAGGATCACCGCGCCGTCGTATCCTTCGACCGCGTCCTCGAGCGCCTCGATCGATTCGACGTCCAGATGGTTCGTCGGCTCGTCCAGAATGAGCAGGTTGGCGCCCGACAACATCAGCATCGCGAGCGCGAGACGCGCGCGCTCGCCCCCCGATAGTGAGCCGGCATGGCGCAGCACGTCCTGGCCTGAAAACCCGAAACGGCCGAGGTGCCCCTGTATCTGACCGCGCTCCCATGTCGGGCGCAGCGCGGAAACGACTTCGTAGAGCGTGCGATCGAGCGGCACCTGCGAAAGGTCCTGCCGGTAGTAGCCGGTGCTGACCGACGCGCCGAGCCGGAGCTCGCCGCCGAGGATCGGGTGCTCCCCCAGGAGCGCCCGAAGGAGCGTGGATTTTCCCGCTCCGTTGCGTCCGATGATCCCTACCACGCCGGTTCGCTCGAGCGTGCCGGTGAAGCGCTCGACCAGCGTGCGCGCGCCGACCGCCACGCTCACGTTCTTTGCCGTCACCACCTGATCGCCGCCCCGTTCGGCCACCGCGAACCGCAGCGCCATCGTGCCTTCGGCCCCGATAACCGGGCCGAGCCGCGCCAGCCGCTCGAGGCGTTTGCGCCTCCCCTTGGCCTGTTTGCTGTTCTGGCCTGCGATGTTGCGCGCGATGTAGTCCTTCTCATGCGCGATGGTCCGTTGCTGCTGCTCGAACGCCCGCTGCTGCGCCAGCCGGCGCTCGGCGCGCTGGGCCACAAAATCGGTGTAGCCGGCCGCGTAGGGCGCGGCGGCGCCGCCTTCGAGATGCAGCACGTGATCCACGGTGGCGGACAGAAAGGCGCGGTCATGGCTCACGAGCAGGACCGTCCGCTCACTCACGGCCAGGTATTGCTCGAGCCAGCGAGTCGTCTCGAGATCGAGGTGATTCGTCGGCTCGTCGAGCAGCAGGACGTCGGCGGTCGACATGAGCTGGCGGGCCAGGCCGAGTCGGCCCAGCTCGCCGCCGCTCAGCGCAGAGAGCGGCGTGACGCGGGCCTGGGCGGGGTCGAACTCGAGACCGTGCAGCACGGCGTCGATGCGCGCCGTGACGGCATAGCCACCCTCGCGCTCGAAGCGCTCCAGGTCTTCGCCGTACCGCGCCAGCGCTCGCGGCGAGGAGTCGTGGGCAAGATTCGCGGCCTGTTCCACCAGGGACTGCTCCAGCGCCAGGAGCTCGGCGAGCTCGCCGGCCGCGGCTTCCCAGACGGTCGTGGCGGCGCCGTAGTCGCGGTGCTGCTCGAGCAGCGATACGCGGAGGCCGGGCGCGCGTGTGATGCTGCCGCGCGTGGGCTCGAGCTCGCCCGTCAGCAGCCGGAAGAGGGTCGTCTTCCCGCTGCCGTTCCGGCCCACAATGCCCCAGCGTTCACCGGGTGCGACGGTGAAGGAGACGTCCGAGAACAGTCTCGTCGCGCCGAAATCCACGCCGACGCCGGCGAGGGCGATCTGGGTCATATGGTATTCTAGTATAGGTTTGGGGCTACTTCATGGGGCGCGGTGCACACCGCAAGGAGTTCTTCTACATGACCGTCCGATTGGGTTTCACGCTGTTGCTCGGCCTCGTGGCGGGGTGTTCCCGCCGCGAACCGGGGACGCGGGAGCTGAGTGCTCAGGGCTGGATGGATGTGACGGCGACGCTCGATCCTGCCAGGACTCCTGTGTACCAGGGCGACGCGCCGATGAAGTTCGATTTTCTCAAGGACATGCGGAAGGGTGACATCCTGACGCTGTCGGTCTACTCGCTCGGTGCGCACAGCGGGACGCACATCGACGCCCCGATGCATTTCGTCGCCAATGGCGCACCGATCGACCAGGTGGCGCTGGACCCACTCATCGGTGCCGCGCGAGTGATCGATATTCCCGACAGTGTACGGGCAATCGACGCAAGGGAGCTGAACAGGCACGACTGGCGCGGCGCCAAGCGCGTGCTGTTCCGGACGCGGAGCACGCTGCGCGGCTGGATGGACTCATCCACGTTCCACAAGGACTTCGCGTACATCGCCCCGGACGCGGCGCAGCTGCTCGCGGACGCTGGAGTCGTGCTGGTCGGCGTTGACTACATCTCGGCGGAGCAATTCGGCGCTCCGGCGCCGCGGACCCACCAGATTCTACTCGGCCGCGGGATTCCCATCGTGGAGGGGCTGGACCTGCGTCCGGTGCACGCGGGCGACTACGATCTCATCGTGCTACCACTCAAGGTCCGCGGGCACGAAGGGGCGCCCGCGCGGGCGATCGTCCGCAGGCTTAATGGAGAGTCATGACGACATTTCCCTTCTTGCGCCCGGTGTCGACGTGGTTGGGGAACCGAGAGAAGGAGTGGGGGCGGTCCCCCTCTACTCGGCCGGGTGCCAGACGAAGGAGTCACGCGCGCGGTACAGGATCTCTCCGCTGGGAGTACGAACCGTCACGACCGCAGATAGGACGGGTGCATCGAGGTGGGTGGTGGCTAATCGCGTGAGGAACCTGCCATCGATAGTGATGGTGCCGACTCGAGAGTAGTCACAGCGGAGGTGGACTGCATCGGCCTTGATTATGGCCTCATCGCAGCCCATCTCCTGGTCGGTACCGGTAGCGGTCTGCGCAATGGTGACAAACGCCTCCGGACGGAGGGTGAGACGGACGAATCGGAAACGATCTACCGTAAAGTTATAGCCCGGGACATAGTAGCCTTCGGCGTCCGCTTGAAGGGGCGGCTTGGGCGTCTCCGGGACCGGCGCCGGAGGCCGCTCGGTGATGGTGGGCGTGGGCGCGCGCAGTCGGCTCAGGGTGAGCAGGGCAACCGCGAGGCCCAACGCGACGAGGAGGACGAGAAGGAGGCGAGAGCCGCGCATTAACGCGTAAGCGACTTCGAGCCGACCGCTCGATACTGACGCTGGTTGGCCGCGAAGAATGAAGAGCAGCAAGAACTCATATGCGCAACGATCAATGCGATCCTAAGACGGCGCGCAAACGTGACAGGAACCCATCGGGATCCGCCGGACTGAGCAGCAGACTGAACCCAGCCGTGGTGGGAATGTAGACGGCCCGCGTGCGGTCGGTGAGGTACAGCAATGCCTTCTCCCCGTTTCGCAAGCGGAACCACCCCGCCTGATAGCCCGGGAGCGCGGTTCCCACACGGCGCCACTTGGGCTGCAATCCGCCCTCTCGTGCGAGATCGACCCGGCGAGCCCCGTCGATACGCAGCTCCATCTTTGGAACGAGACGGCCGTACAGGTCGCCCTGGAGGCGGAGACCGTCGTCTCGGATTTCGAAACGGGACGCATGGGAACCACGCACCGAGGTGGCGAGGAGTACGACACCTCCAACGAGGAGGCCGAGGAGCAGGACGGTTACTGGAATGAGAAGCCACAGGTAGCGGCTCTCGGCAGGTGCGATCGGGAATACGTTCACACAGACCTCGAGGAATCTCGGAGCGATGCGAACCAAAGCGCACGGCAGGCGGCCCCTCAAAACGTCTTGGCTTCCTCTTCCGCAACCAGAAACACGGGTTTGCCGCCGGTCGAAATAGATACAGCGTGTGCTACTGCCTTTTGCGCCGGAGCGGACGCTGCAGCTGCTTGCAGAACTTCCATCGAGGGGAAATGGAGCTCGGCGATCCTATAGAAGGGAGGTGCGCTGCCGTCAGGCGTTCCTACGACTTTGGATGCGACAAATCTCTTGATGCCCTTGAAAGTTTGCGGAGTGACCATCGGCGCATGATCCTGCGTGTAAGCTCGCTCGAAGGCCTTCACGTCTCGCGGAGAGGGGTAGAGAACAACAAGTTTCGCGCCCGCCATGGTTTCCTCCTCCTTCAGGTTCGATCGAGGTGCCGCCTAACGGATCGCGCGTAAGCTGCAGGCGACCCGCCCGCCGGCGCAAGAGTAGTGGACGAACACCGCGTGCCGGCCAGGGCACAACACTCCGCTTCCCTGATGGCGCGAGGCTAGCCCAACTCATAGTTCAACGTTAGAGGATGCTCAGTCCCGTGCCCAACAGCCGACGTGCCCTCGCCGCGGAGGCCACGGAGCTCTCCCGTTCCGGAGCCAGGGATGACGGAATAGGACTCCTTCGCCACGCCGTTGTCGAATACTCCAGTGCGTTGCAGCACAAAGCTGCCCGCTTTCCCTGCAACGTGGCCGACGACCCGCTCGAGGCCGACGAACGTGGCCGAGCCGTCGCTGCGGTACATCATCAGGTATTCGACATGCCCCTCGCCCACGATGTCGCCGGTGAAAGTCTTTGTCACGGCGGCCCGAGTCAGCTTCGGTAGGTCCTGGCCCTCACTATAAGGCTTCTCGTCCCAGGTCTTGATGGTGAATCGGGAGTTCGCAACGTTCTTCATGTTTTCTACCTCGGCCAGGTGATCGGAAGCAGGATGTCCGGGCGCCGTAGTCTGCAGGTGCCAAGTGTCGCTCGCGGTGCAAGGCAGGGTGGGAGTTGCCTAACGGATCGCGCTTAAGCTGCGGGCGCCTCGTCTCTACTCACCACCGAACACGAGAACATAGCCGTTCGGATCGCGCACTTCGAACTCCCAGTCGCCGTAGGGCTGTTGCTTGAGCGACATCTGGACAAATGGCTCCCCGCGTACAGCGTCGTACAACGCATGCACGCCCCGCATTCGCACATAGGCATCCCAAAGCCCTTCTGGGCGTCGAGCGGAGAGGTCCGGCTTCTCGTAGCCGGCCAGTGAAAGGAGCATGATTTCCGCCCCATCACGTTGCAGGCTCGCGTAGGCGTAGGGCGCCTGCTTCGGAAACGTCCCTGCGGTGCGGAAGCCGAGATGCTCCGAGTACCAGTGCGCCGTGCCGGCAACGTCTGGCACCAGGAAAGTGGGCACTGCGGCTTTGATCTCGATGTCGGCCCGAACGGCCGTCGGCGTATCGGTCATTTGAAGGCGTCTCTGGTGTGTGACTCCGGCTGGCTACATGGCCATGTAAGGGTCACGTAGCTGGCTAACGAATCGCGCTTGAGCTGCGGGCGACGTGCCGGGCGGGCGAGCGACCGATTCCCTTAAAGCACGCCCGACAGCTTCAAGCGCTCGTTAGGCGGCGCCGCGACCCGATCGCTTAACCTTCTTACG
>QHUU01000039.1 GCA_003222155.1 Gemmatimonadota bacterium
CGAAAGACCAGGGGGACCACTGGACCAAGGTCTCCGACTTTCACGGCCTGTCCGCCCGGCCGTTCTACTTCTCGCTGCTGCACGTCTCCCCCGTGGACGACCGCAAGCTGTTCTTCTCGTCCTACCTGCTGCTGCGCTCGGACGACGGCGGCAAGACGACGACGCCCATCGACCGGGGCGTGCACGTGGATCATCACGCGCTGTGGATCGATCCCCAGAACCCCGACCGCATGATCCAAGGGAACGACGGCGGCGCCTACGTGACGGAGACCGGCGCCAAGAGCTGGCGCTATCTCAACAACCTGCCGATCGAGCAGTTCTACATGGTGGCGGCCGACAACAACACGCCCTACATGCTGTGCGGCGGGCTGCAGGACAACAACGCGTGGTGCGGGCCGTCGAGCGGTGCAAGCGGTGGCGGCGGGGGCGGAGGTGGCGGCGGTGCGGCCGGCGGGTTGAACGGGTCCGAGTGGTTCACGGTCACGGGCGGCGACGGGGAGTATGCGGTGCCCGCGCCGAGCGACTCGGCGATTCTCTACGTGGATTCACAAAACGGCAACATCACGCGCGTGGATCTCAAGACGGGGGTGACCCGCGCCATTCGGCCCTATCTCTCGAGCGTGAACGAGATGAAGCCGGCCAACCTGAAGTACCGCTTCAACTGGACGTCGCCCATCGCCGTCTCGGCGCGCGACGCGAATACGGTGTACCTGGGTGCCAACGTCGTGTTCAAGACGACCGACGGCGGCGAGCATTGGACGGCGATCAGCTCCGATCTCACCCGCAACGACAAGGCGAAGCAGGTGACGAGCGGCGGCCCGATCGAGTACGACATCTCGGGCGCCGAGACCTACAACACGATCCTCACCGTGACCCTCGCCCCCACCGATTCGAGCGTGATCTGGGTCGGCACCGACGACGGCCTCGTCCAGGTCACGCGCGACGGCGGCAAGACCTGGAGCGACGTGTCCGGTCGCTTCCCGGCACTCGCCAAGGACGCCGAAGGTCGGGTGTATCAGATCGGCGTCTCGCCGTTCGATGCGGGCACGGCCTACCTCGCAGTGGATCGTCACGAGCTCGACGACCGGCGCCCCTACGTCTACAAGACCGCCGACTACGGCAAGACGTGGACTGACATCGGGAAGGGCCTGCCGCCGGACGTGCCCGCGCACGTGGTGCGGGAGAATCCCAACCTGCGCGGCTTCCTCGTGCTCGGCACGGACGCCGCCTTGTGGTATTCGCGCGACGGCGGCGGGAGCTGGCAGGCCCTCAAGGCCGACTTCCCCACCGTGCCGGTCTACGACGTGCAGTTCGTCAAGCGCTCGCACGACCTGGTGGTGGCCACGCACGGTCGCGGGCTGTTCGTCCTCGACAACATCACGCCCCTGGAGGAGCTGACGCCCCAGGTCCTCGCCGCCGACCTGCACGTCTTCTCGACCCAGCCGGCGCAGATCCGGGTGCGCCCGCGCCGCGCGGGCGTGGCCCCGACCCGCTTCACCACTCCGAACGCGCCTGCCGGCGCCGTGATCGACTACTACCTCAAGACCGCCCTCGACACGGCCACGTCGGGGCAGGGCGAGCAGCGTCGCGGCGAGCGCTCCCGCCGCGGCCGCGTGATCGTGACGGTCACGGACGCCCGCGGCGACACGGTGGTCGTCGACTCGAGCGGACCGGGGAAGCAGGGCGTCAACCGCTACGTCTGGACGCTGCGCCACGCCGGGCCGGTGCGGCTCACCTTCGACCGTCCCGCGGGCGCCGAGGAAGAAGAGAACCCGTTCCGCACCGTCGTCGGCCCGCGCGCCGTGCCGGGCAGTTACAGCGTCGCGGTGACGGCGGGTGGCCGGACCGAGACCACGACGGTGCGAGTGGAGCCCGACCCCGTGCTGGGCGGCGATCCCGCGCGGTTCGCGGCGCAGCTCGTCGCCGGACTCGAATGGCGTAACGCGCTGTCCGCGCTCAACGCCATGCTCAATCGCATCGTGAGCCTCGAAACGCAGCTCAAGAACACGCAGCAGGCGCTGCGCGACAATGCGGGCGGGGCGGGCGGGGAGGGCGACACGGCGACCGTGGGGCCCGTCATGCGGCAGGGGCGCGAGCTGGGGCGAAAGCTCAAGGAGCTCAAGGACAGCCTGTACAACTCCGACGTACAGCGCGACGCCGGGCAGGACGACATCCATTACCTCAACCGCTTCCATGACCGGCTGCAGGCGCTCGGCTTCGGCGTTGCCCTGGCCTACGCCCAGCCGCCCAGCGAGGTCGTGGCGGCGCGGTTCAAGGAGCTGCGCGCCACGCTGGACGACTATCTCGCGAGGTTCAACGCCCTGGTCCGGACCGACGTGGCCGGGTTCAACAAGACGGCGGAGGAGCGGCGGGCGCCGGTCCTGGTGGCGGGCGAGCCGATCGAGGTGAAAGTGGTGAAGGTGGTGTCGCGCTAAGCCGCCACGCCCAGCTTGCGCCGGCGCTTCACGGCGAGCCAGGCGGCGAGGGCAACCAGGCCGAGCGGCAGCACGACGCCGAGGGAGCGGACGCACAGCGCGACGAGATCGACGAAGTTGCGCCACGCCTGCTTGAACGCCTCGCCCATGACGCTCGATCCGGCGTGCCCTACGACCGGGAGGGGTTCGTGGACGTAAACGGTGAACGTGCTGAGCACGGCGTGGGCGCGCAGGTACCGCAGCCGCCCCTCGTAACGGTCGATCTCCTCGCGCACGCGCGCCAGCTCCTGCTCCACGTCGAGCACGTCCTTGAGCTTGCCGGTGCGGGTGGCGAGCAGGTCGATCAGGCGTGACTCGAGCCGGCGGGCGTTCCCCATGCGGGCCGTGACGTCCGTGAACTCCTCACCGACGTCCTCTGCGTTGACGTTCACCGATTCGAGCTTGCCGATCGGGGCCAGCCCCTCCAGCGCTTCCTCGAACCGCTCGGCCGGCACTTTCACCTCGAGATTCGCCGATCGCAGCTGGCCGCGACCGGTCTGCATGGTCGTGTTGGCGATGTACCCGCCGATGCGGCCGGCAAGCAGGCGCACTCGGGAGACGGCGGCCTCGAGCGAGTCGACCTCGATGCTCGCCTGGCCGGTGCGGATCACCATGCTTGCCGCGACGCTGGAGCGCGGGAACAGCACGGCATCTCCGGGCGCGGCCACGGCCCGCTCCTGCGCGGCCACGGGGGTGGCCGCCCTGGCCACGAAGTCCGTGCGCGCGAAGGCCGCCGCGCTGTCGGCGACCGCCCGGCCGTACGAGTACGGCCGTCGCTCCGGGCGCGCGACGTCACGGCACGCGGCGAGGGCGGCGAGGGCGACGGCGGCGAGGAGCAGGGTCCGCATGAGCGTGTCTCCGGGGAGTCGGGGTCCCATGAGAGACGCATGAAGGAGACCGGCATGCACACGACCCTGCTCCTGGCGCTCGCGCTGGCGTCCGCGGGCCTCCCGGTCGCCGCTCAGATCACCGTGGTGAAGCCGCTCGACCCCGTCCCACCGCGGCGCCTCGAGTACCACGCTCCCCAGCTGGTCTCCTGCCCCGCGACCCAGTATCCCGACTCGCTCAAGCGACGCGCCATCGGCGGGCACGTGGTGCTCGATCTGGTCGTGGATACCCTGGGGCGCGTGCCGCGCGACCGCATCGTGGTGCGGGAGAGCCCGCATCCAGGACTTTCACAGGCGGCCATCGCCATGGCCGCGGGGTGTCGCTTCGCGCCCGCCCGGGTGGGGCGTAAGGGGGTCGGGAAGATGGTGACGATGCCGGTGGACTTCGGGGTCGTGCGCGCAACCCCCAGCCCGGGCGGGCCGTAGGGTGGCCCGTGACACTCCAGCGACTCGACTCGAGCGCGCTCCGCGAGTGGGAGCGGATCACCGCGGGCCCCGGGACGGCTGCCGCCGTTCCGCGGGTTCTCCGATGGACGCGCGTCGCGGCGTGGGTCGTGCTGGTAGCGTCGTTGCCGTTCCTCGCCCTGGTGAAGGTGGCGGTGGTGTTGTACCAGCGCGGAGGCTGTTCCACTGCCGTCGCGCTCGCCGGTGGCGTGGCATGCACCACCGTCGTCGTCACGACATACGCCGCCTGGGCGTGGCACCGCCTCACCGGTCGCGTCCGGCTCGCGCTGGCCGCGCGGCGCCTGGCGCTGCCGCTCGTGCTCGCCTACAGCGCCTACGCCCTGGTCTACCTCTCGGCCGGCAACGCCAAGTCGCCGCAGGTGCGGGCCTATTATGCGTCCCTGCACCCGCTGCTCCGTGTGGCGCTGTCCACCGTCATCCTCGTGGACCGCGATCTGGTGGTGACGGATCTCGCGCGCAGCCCCGCCGACTATCGAACGATGGGCCTCGCCGCGAACGACGGCTCGTTGCACTACGTCCAGGCGGACGGCTACGTCCACGCCATCGATCTCCGCACCGCGGGCCGCAGCTTCGTGAAGAACCGGCTCGTACAGGCGTACTTCTGGTGTATGGGTTTCGCGACCATGCGTCACGTGGGCACCGCGGACCATCTGCACGTCGAACTGCCCGCGCCGTGAGGAGTGCGAGCTTCTCCCGGAGACACGTGCTCGTTCCCGTTTCGGTACGAGAGCCCTAGGCCCATGCCAAGACTTGCGCGTCTCGCGCTCCTCACGTTGATCGTCCCCGTGTCGCTCCCGGCCCAGACGGTCGCCAAGTACGACACCAGCCTGTTCCGCGCGCTCGCCTGGCGGCCCGTGGGCCCGTTCCGGGGAGGGCGTGTGACTGCGGTCGCCGGGGTGCTCGACCAGCCGCTCGTCTACTACATGGGGGCGACGGGGGGTGGCGTCTGGAAGACCACGGACGGCGGTCTGACGTGGCAGGCGACGTCGGACAAGGACTTCACCGCCGGATCGATCGGCGCCATCGCCGTGGCCCCGTCCGATCCCAACGTCGTCTACGTCGGCACGGGCGAGTCGCCGATCCGGGGCAATCTCTCGCCCGGGGACGGGATGTATCGCTCGACCGACGCCGGAAAGACGTGGGCCAAGATCGGGCTCGCCGACGCCGGTCAGATCGCGCACGTTGCGGTGCATCCGCGCAACGCCGACCTCGTGTACGTCGCGGTCCTGGGCCATGCGTTCGGGCCCAACACCACGCGCGGCGTGTTTCGCTCGAAGGACGGCGGGAAGACGTGGGAAAAGATCCTCTTCAAGAACGACAGCACGGGGGCGATAGACCTCGCGATGGACCCCACCAACCCGCGCATCCTGTACGTGGGCTTCTGGCAGGCGGTGCGGCGGCCGTGGGAGCTCGTGTCGGGCGGACCGGGCAGTGGGATCTGGAAGTCGACCGATGGGGGGGACACGTGGAAGGAGATCACGCGGAGCCGCGGGCTTCCGCAGGGGATCATCGGCAAGATCGGCCTCGCAGTCTCTCCGGTGAGCCACGAGCGGGTGTGGGCGCTCGTGGAGGCGGACTCGGGCGGCCTGTTCCGCTCGAACGACGGCGGGGCGACGTGGGCGCGCTCGAGCGGGGACAACGAGATTCGGCAGCGCGCCTGGTACTTCACGCACGTGGTCGCGGACCCGGGTAACCTCGACGGCGTCTACGTCCTCAATGTGACGCTCCTCAAGTCGGTGGATGCGGGCAAGACCTTCACCAACCTGCACGCTCCCCACGGCGACCACCACGCGCTGTGGATCGATCCGCGCGACCCGCAGCGCATGATCAACGGCAACGACGGGGGGGCCACGGTGAGCCAGAACGGCGGAGCGACCTGGACCACCCTCGACAACCAGCCCACGGCGCAGTTCTACCACGTGATCACGACGACCCACTTCCCGTACCGGCTGTGCGGAGCGCAGCAGGACAACAGCACCGTCTGCATCGCGAGCCGCAGCGACCGGCTCGGGATCACCGCCAAGGACTGGTACGAGGTGGGTGGAGGCGAGAGCGGCTGGATCGCGGCGCGCCAGGACGATCCCGACGTCGTGTTTGCGGGGAGCTACGGCGGCTATATCACCCGCTTCGACCGGCGCACCGGGCAGGCGAGGGCGGTGAACGCCTGGCCCGATAACCCCATGGGGTGGGGAGCGGCGGCGCTCAAGTACCGCTTCCAGTGGACCTTCCCGATCGTGCTGTCGCCCACGAACCCGAACGACCTGTACATCGGGGCGCAGGTGTTGTTCAAGTCGGTCAACGACGGCCGGAGCTGGCAGGTCATCAGCCCCGATCTCACCCGCAACGAGACGGCGAAACAAGGCCCCTCGGGCGGGCCGATCACCAAGGACAACACCAGCATCGAGTACTACAACACCATTTTCACGGTCGCGCCGAGTCCCAGGGATTCGCAGCTGATCTGGGTGGGGACCGACGACGGCCTGGTGCAGGTGACGCGGGACGGCGGCCGGACGTGGCAGAACGTCACTCCGAGGGACCTCCCGGAAGGCGCTCTCGTGAGCACGGTCGAAGCGTCGCCGCACGATCCGGCGACCGCATACCTGGCCGCGACGCGTTACAAGCTCGACGATGCGCGGCCGTACGCCTACAAGACGGCCGACTACGGGAAGACCTGGCGGAAGATCGTCGCCGGGATCCCGGCCGATCACTTCGTGCGCGTCGTGCGGGAAGACCCGGCACGTCGCGGGTTGCTGTTTGCCGGGACCGAGTTCGGCGTCTACATGTCGCTCGACGACGGGGCCGCCTGGCAGCCGCTCCGGCTCAACCTTCCCGTCGTTCCCATCCACGATCTGACGCTCAAGGACCACGACCTCGTCGCGGCGACCCACGGGCGCGCGTTCTGGATCCTCGACGACATCACGCCGCTCGAGCAGCTGACCGACGACATCGCGCGGGGCGGCAACCACCTCTTCAGGCCGCGGGACGCGGTGCGGCTCCAGGGACCCGGCTTCACACCGGAGCGCGCCGTCACGGACGTCGGCACGAACCCGCCGCACGGCGCGATCATCTACGCCTATGTCAAGGACAAACCCGAGGCCGAGGCGACGCTCGAGATTCTCGACGCGCGCGACTCGTTGGTGCGACGGATCTCCAGCAGGCCCACGGAAGGGCAGGACACGCTCAAGGTCGAGGCGGGACTCAATCGTTTGGTGTGGGATCTGCGCTACGCCGACGCCCATCGGTTCAAAGGACTGGTGTTCTGGGCCGGTGGCACACGCGGGCCGCTCGCGCCACCCGGTGTCTACCGGGCGCGGCTGACCCTCGGCGCCTGGTCCGAGACGCAACCCTTCACGGTGGTGACGGACCCCCGGGTCGCGGCGACGGCCGAGGACCTGCGCAAGCAGTTCGAGCTGCTGGTGCGCATCCGCGACCGCGTGAGCGCGGCGAACGACGCGGTCCAGCGGATCGCGGAGCTCGAGGACCAGATCGATGCGGTCGCCAAGCGCGCCCGAGCACTGCCCGAAGGCAAAGGCGCCGGGCTCGCGCGGCAGGCGGATTCGCTCAAGAGCAAGCTCGCCGCCGTGCAGGAGTCGATCCATCAGGTCCGCAACAAGGCCCCCGAGGATCCGCTCAACTTCCCGATCAAAGTCAACAACAAGCTGGCGTCGCTCGGCGGGGTGGTGGGCAGCGCCGACGCCGCACCCACCGACCAGTCGTACCAGGTGTTCGACCAGCTCGCGGGTGAGCTGCAGGGCTATCTCGACCGCCTGAAGACGATGATCGAGACGGACGTGCCGGCGTTCAACCGGGCCGCGCGGGAGCAGGACATCCCCGCCGTGATGCTCAAGTAGGGAGGCGCGACCGGTGGCGCTCACCCGCGACGACGTCCGCGCGTCCGTCGAGCGCGCCGGCGACGAGCATTGGGACGCGCTCCGTCGGCACCACGAAGACGCGTATCCGAGCTCGAAGCCCACGCCCGGCGATGTCTGCAAGGGCGAAGCGGAGCGCCTGAATCAGCTGGGTCTGGGAAACGCGCCGGACTTGGAGCTGCTCGAGACGCGCGTCGAGCGCGTGGCCGACGAGGTGCGACTCACCCACGTGTTCCGCCACAACCCGACGGGAGCGCGGCTCCTGACGGAGCCGTTCCAGGACTACACCTAGCCGCCTATTTCTCGAACATCAGCTCCTTGGCGCGCTGCGTGGCTTTGACGACGGCTTTGATCAACGTCACCCGCAGCTTGCCCTCCTCGAGCTCGAGAATGCCGTCGATGGTGCAGCCGGCCGGCGTGGTCACGGTGTCCTTGAGCAGGGCTGGGTGATCGCCGGTGTCGAGCTGCACCTTCGCGGCGCCCAGCAGGGTCTGCGCGGAGAGCACGGTGGCGATGTCGCGTGGCAGCCCGACCTTGACGCCCGCTTCCGCGAGCGACTCGAGGATGATGTAAACGAAGGCCGGACCGCTCGCCGAGAGACCGGTCACCGCATCCATGTGCTTCTCGTCCACCACCACCGTCCGGCCCACCGTGTCGAACAGCCGCCGGGCGGTGTCGAGATGCGCGTCCGTCGCGTGCTTGCCCCTGCAGATGCCGGTCATGCCGGCGCCCACCTGGCTCGGCGTGTTGGGCATCGCCCGCACTACCGGGGTCGGTGTGGCGAGGAGACTCTCGATGAAGCTCGTCGGCACGGAGGCCGCCACCGAGATCACGAGCTGCGCCGGGGTCACGTCCGCGCGGATCTCCTCGAGCAGCTCGCGCACGTTCTGAGGCTTGACGGCGATGATGACCACGTCGGCCCCGCGCGCGGCCGCCCGGTTGTCCGTCCCCACGGGAACGGCGCGCTCCTTTCCGAGCGCCTGCGCCCGCTCCGGATGCCGTACCGTCGCGACCGCGTTGCCCGGCGGCAGACCCGCCTTGAGGAGTCCCTGCAGCAGGATATTCCCGATCTTCCCGAGCCCCAGTACCGCCACACGCTGTTGCTTCATCGCAGGTACTCCTCGAGCAGAGTCGCGGCGTCCGTCTTCTCGTCCCGATACTTCACGATCACCGGCGCGTACAGGGAGATGCCCCACCGCGCCGCGGCGGCGCCCGGTGCGGCGCGCGCTCCCGGCACCACGACGGCGCCCGCCGGGATCTCGAGCGGCCGCTCGCCGTCGCGCCGATACACCACCTCCCGCACCACGTCGTAGACGGGCGTGGAGCCCGTCAGCGTCGTCCCGGGCGCGAGCACGGCGCGCTCCCGCACGATCGTGCCCTCGTACACCCCGCAGCCGCCGCCCACCAGCACGTCGTCCTCGACGATCACGGGCAGCGCTCCGACCGGCTCGAGCACGCCGCCGACCTGGACGGCGGCGGAGAGGTGCACACGCTTCCCGATCTGCGCGCACGAGCCGACGAGCGCGTGGCTGTCGATCATCGTGCCGGCGTCGACGTACGCGCCCACGTTGACGTACATCGGGGGCATGCAGATCACCCCGGGCGCGACGTACGCCCCGTCGCGGATGCTCGACCCTCCGGGGACGATGCGCACGCCCTCCGCGAGCGTGGTGGGGCGGACGGGATAGGTGTCCTTGTCGAAGAACCGGAGGCTGGGGTGGGCGGACATGTCGACCAGGTCGCCCATGCGGAAGCCCAGCAGGATGCCGTGCTTGACCCAGGCATTGACGCACCAGGCGCCATCGGAGCGGCGCTCGGCCGCGCGAATCTCACCGCGGGTGAGCGCCGCGCGAAACTCGGCGAACAGCGCGCGGTCGGCAGCGTCGTAGCGGTCCCGTGCTCCCGCGGCGAGGGTCTCGACGCGGCTACGCAGCGACATGCGCGACACCCGGCACGAGGCCGAGCGTTCCCAGCAGCGCCCGCACGCGGGCGCGCGTCTGCTCCTGGACCGGGACGAGGGGCAGGCGGACGTGCTCTTCCAGCAGGCCCATAGCCGCCAGTGCGGCCTTGACGGGCCCCGGGTTCGACTCGAGGAAGTTCGCCTCCATGAGGGGGAGCAGGCGGTAGTGGAGCTCGCGGGCCGCTTCCCACTCGCCTCGCAGCGCGCTCTCGGTCAGGTTGGCCATCAGGTCGGGCGCCTCGTTCGACACCACGGACACGATGCCGTCGGCGCCGAGGGCGATGAGAGGCAACGTAACGGCGTCGTCGCCCGACAATACGCGGAAGCCGGCCGGCCGGTCGCGCAGGATGGCCATGATCTGCGCCAGATCCCCCGACGCTTCTTTCACGCCCACGATGTTCTCCACCTCGCGCGCCAGGGCGAGGGTCGTCGGAGCAGCGATGTTGGACGCCGTGCGGCCCGGGACGTTGTACAGCACGACCGGCGTGTCGCCCACGGCTTGTGCGACGGCCCGGAAGTGCGCGGCGAGCCCCGCCTGCGTGGGCTTGTTGTAGTATGGCGCCACGACGAGCAGGGCGTCCGCCCCGGCGGCGCGGGCGGTGCGGGCTCGGTCGATGGTCGCGGCCGTGGCGTTAGTCCCGGCGCCGGCGAGCACTTTGGCCCGGCCGCGCGCCGTCTCGGCCGTGAGGCCGATGAGGCGCTCGTGCTCGGCTGCCGTCAGCGTCGCCGCCTCGCCCGTCGTGCCGCAGGGGACCAGCAGGCGTACGCCTGCCGCGATCTGGCGCTCCACCAGCACGCGAAAGCGCTTCTCATCCACCACGCCGGCCGCTGTAAAGGGCGTCACGAGGGCGGTCCCGCAGCCGCGCAGCCAGCCTACGTATTGCGTCATGGAACCTTCCTTTCGGTTTCCTGCGCCGGTGTCAGGATGTCGTCGAGCACGTCTTCGAAGGCAAACATGCCTCGCCGCCCGACGATCCAGCGCGCAGCCAGCAGCGCGCCCGCGGCGAAGCCGGCCCGGGAGCGCGCGGTGTGAACCAACAGGACCTGATCCCCGGCCGAGTCGAGGCCCACGCGGTGGGTGCCCGGAATGTGACCGGCTCGCGTGCTCGTGACCGGTACGCTCGGACGCCCCAACCCCCGCGACAGGATCGCCTGCAGCGCGAGAGCGGTGCCCGAGGGCGCGTCGCGCTTGCGGGCGTGGTGGGCCTCCTCGATGAACGGGTCGTACCCGGCGACGCCACCGAACAGCTGCGCGGCGTTCGCCACCAGCCGGTAGAACAGGTTGACCCCGACCGAGAAATTCGCCCCGCAGATCAAGGCGCCGCCACTTCCTTCCACCATCCGACGTACCTCGTCCTCGTCGCGTTGCCAGCCGGTGGTGCCCTCGACCAGAGGTACGCCCGCCGCGACGGCGGCCTTCACGTGGTCGATCACCGCTGCGGGCACCGAGAAGTCGATGGCCGCCGTGTGGCCGGGGAGCAGCCGCAGCGCTTCGCTCGCGTTGCGGGACGTGAGGACCGCGCCGATGTCGTGGCCCGCTTCGCGCGCCTGTCCCTCCACCACGCGAGCCATCTGGCCGTGGCCGAGCAGCGCGAGCTTCATGCGACGCTCCGTGCGGGCTCGAAGAACGCCTGGTGCAGCCGGCACACCGCCTCACGCACCCGGGCCTCCTCCACGACAAACGTGAGGTTGACGCGGGACGCGCCTTGGGAAATGAGTGAGACGTTGATGTCACCCACCGTGGCGAACACGCGGGCCGCGATCCCGGGCGTCGTCCGCAGGCCTTCACCCACGACGCACACGATCGCCCGGTCGGGCTCGAGCGTCACCGTGCCCAGCCTACGCAGGTCCGCGACGATGCCGTCCAATGACGCGGTGTCGTCCACGGTGAGCGATACGCTGACCTCGGAGGTGGTGACGACGTCCACCGCCGTCCGATGCCGATCGAACACCTCGAACAGCGCGCGCAAGAACCCGTACGCCCCGAGCATACGGGTGGAGGTGATCTGCAGGATCGTGACGCGACCCTTGTGCGCGATCGCCTTCACGCCCCCGGGGCGAACCTCTCCCGCGGCCGTCACCACCGTCCCGGGATCGAGCGGCGCGCGCGAGTTGCAGATGCGTACCGGGATAGCGCAGTCCATCGCCGGCTGGATCGTCTTGGGATGCAGTACCTTGGCCCCGAAATACGCGAGCTCCGCCGCCTCGGCGTAGGAAAGGCTGGCGACGGTCCGGGCGCCCGGAACCACGCGCGGGTCGGCGGTGAGCACGCCGCTCACATCCGTCCAGATCTGAATCTCTTGAGCGTCGAGCGCCGCGCCCACGAGGGCCGCGGAGTAGTCGGACCCGCCCCGACCAAGCGTGGTCGTGATGCCGTCCGCCGTCGCCGCGATGTAGCCCCCCAAGACGGGGACGAGGCCGTCGTCCAGCAGCGGGGTGAGAATCGCGAGGGTGCGTTCGACGCAAAGGGGCATCAGGGGGTTGGCGCGACCGTGTGTCGCATCGGTGGTGAGACAGTGGCGTGAGTCGACGTAGCGGGCGGCCACGCCCGCCCCGGCCAGCACCGCGGTGAGGAGGGAGGCGGAGAGGCGCTCCCCGTACGACGCAATCTCGTCCCGCAGCGCCGGTCGCCCATCCGGCTCGTGAGCGATGCGGCCAAGCAGCTGGAGGATCTCGCGGCGCGCCGCCTCGAACCCGGCAAGGAGGGCGTCTCGCGCCTCCGGCCGCACCAGCCGTTGGGCGATGTTGCTGTGCCGCTC
Organism: Gemmatimonadota bacterium; assembly: GCA_003222155.1. Lineage (GTDB taxonomy): Bacteria > Gemmatimonadota > Gemmatimonadetes > Gemmatimonadales > GWC2-71-9 > AG41. The sequence continues at coordinate 12,415 of QHUU01000039.1, forward strand.
GAGCAGCGACTGGACGCTCGGCTCAGTCCCGGCTGGCTCGCCGCACGCCGCTGCATCCGCGGCGGCGAGCAGCGCGTCGGTGGCGCCAGCGAGCGCGGAGACGACAACCACAGGACGCGGCCCCCCATGGCCGCGGACCACGCCCGTTACGCGCTCCACGGCCGCCGCATCGGCCACCGAGGTACCTCCGAACTTCAGGATCCGCGGCTGCACCATGCCTCTCCCCAAAAAAGCACGATCGGCCGCGACGTGAGAGCTGCGCGTCGCGGCCGATCTGTCTCTTACGCCCGAGGGCCCGAGCCCCCTACAGTGATCGTCTCCCGCGCGCGCTCGCCGACGCCGGCTTCTTCTGCTTCGCGGCAGAAGGAGCCCGACACGGGAGGCGCTTGAGGAAAGCGGACGTGGCCATGATGGACGCCGAAACTTAAGCACGGGCCTGGTCGGCGCAAGGCGGTGCAGCCGCTCACCCGGCTGGGCGCGCCAGGCTCCACTTGAGCGCCGGCGGCGTGATCAGCGTGGTCAGGACGACCATGATCACCAGGCCCGAGAAAATCGCCGGGCTGACGATCCGCTCGCCGTGCAAGGTGAGGCTCAGGCCGAGGTTTGCAAAGATCAGGCCGACCTCTCCGCGCGGGATCATGCCGATACCAATCGAGAGCCGGTCCAGGGGCGCGCCCAGTCCGCCAAGGGCGCACGCCTGCTTCCCGGCGATCGCGGCCAGCGTCAACAGGAGGGCGAGGCCGAGCACCTCCGGGTGCGCGAACGACCGGAGCTCCACGCGCATGCCCATCAGCACGAAAAAGACGGGCACCAGCAGAGTCCCGATGGGGCGGACCAGGTCGCCGAGCCGGCGCTCATCCTGCCGCGGGAAATCGACGTAGTGGGCCTCTTCCAGCACGAGACCGGCGGCGTAGGCCCCGACGATCGCGGCCAGTCCCACGGCAGAGGCGAGATAGGCGAGCGTGAAGCAGAACACGAGCGCGGTGGTGAGGAGCAACCCGGATCCCCGCAGCCGCCCCGCGAGCCCGAACAGGCGGGGCGAGACGGCCACGCCGAGCACGAGCGCGCCACCGAGAAATACCACGGCCTTCGCCAGGATCACCGCCACGGCGCCATACGAGATGCCGCTGCCCCGCTCGGCCGAGGTGATGACGCCCGCCACGACGGCGAGGATCACGAGCCCCAGCACGTCGTCGATCACCGCGGCACCGAGGATGATGCGCGCCTCGGGCGACTGGGCCCGTCCCAGGTCTTTGAGCACACGCGCGGTGATGCCCACGCTCGTGGCCGTGAGTGTGGCACCCAGGAACGCGTGCACGTAGGGGCTCGCGTCGGGGAGGAGCAGCGCCCCCACGCCCCAGCCCAGCACCCAGGGCGTCACCACGCCCAGCACGGCCACCAGGAGCGACCGCCCCCCGACCTTCAGCATATCGCCCACGGTGGATTCGAGCCCGACCTCGAACAGCAGCAGCACGACGCCGAGCCGCGCCAGCACGTCGATCGTGTGGTCGGAGGCCACCCCCCGGAACCAGGGGACGCCGACCAGGTCCAGGTTACCGAGCAGGATGCCGACCACCAGCTCGCCGAGCACGGCGGGTTGACCGATGCGCTCGGCCAGATCGCCGCCGAGCTTGGCGCCCGCCAGGATCGCGGCGAGGGCGAGCAGCACGGGGGCGACGGGATCAGCCACGGCGGGGCTCCTCATGGGGCGTTCTAGCAACACGTGTGTCGACAAAAACGTGCATATTTTGCACATTCTCTGGTACAGTATAGCTGCTTAATACGATTGGGTAGTAGCGCAGTGTAGCATGATTCGTGCATATTTTGCGCGAAACATCGTGCATCGAATTCACCGCTCCACCCCCTGACTGGGAGACCGTATGACGGGAGATGGCATGAGACGCTCGGTCGGCCTTGGGTTGCTGTTGGCGTTGGCCTGCCCGCTGGTTCTGGCGGCGCAGGCAGTCCCGGCGGATTCGCTCGCCCAAGCCGCGAACGCCGCCGCGGCGGCGAACACGGTCGCCATCAATTTCGTGTGGACCCTCGTTGCGGGCTTCCTCGTCATGTTCATGCAGGCGGGGTTCGCCATGGTCGAGACGGGGTTCACGCGCGCCAAGAACGCCGCCCATACGATCACCATGAACTTCATGGTCTACGGCATCGCGATGCTGGCGTACTGGGCCGTCGGCTTCGCGTTGCAGGCTGGCGGTGTCGGCGCGCTCGGCACGCTTGGCGGCTACGACAAGCTGGCCCATGAAGTCTCGCTCACGATCGGTGGCAAGGACTGGGGCTTGTTCGGCGGGACGGGGTTCTTCCTCACCGGCGTCGCCTATACGGCCCCCGTGTTCGCGTACTTCCTGTTCCAGATGGTGTTCATGGACACGGCGGCGACGATTCCCACGGGCGCGTTGGCCGAGCGCTGGAAGTTCTCGGCATTCGTGGTGTTCAGCGTGTTCGTCGGGGCGTTCATCTATCCGATCTATGCCAACTGGACGTGGGGCGGCGGCTGGCTCGCGATGCTGGGCAAGAACCTCGGCCTCGGTCACGGACACGTGGATTTCGCCGGCTCGTCGGTCGTGCACATGACCGGCGGCGTCATGGCTTTCGTGACGGCGGCATTGCTCGGTCCGCGCCGCGGGAAGTACAACGCCGACGGCTCGAGCAACGCGATCCCGGGCCACAACATCCCCATGGCGCTGATCGGGACGTTCATCCTGGCGTTCGGGTGGTTCGGGTTCAACGCGGGCTCGACGCTGGCGGGCTCGGACCTGCGCATCGGGGTCATCGCGACGAATACGATGCTGGCTGGGGCGGCTGGAGGCATCACCGCAATGCTCTACATGTGGCTCAAGTACGGCAAGCCCGATCCTTCGATGGTGGCGAACGGCACGCTCGCGGGGTTGGTGGCCATCACGGCGCCGTGCGCGTTCGTGACTGCGCCGTCGGCGGTGCTGATCGGCGGCATAGCCGGCGTCTTGGTCTGCGTCGCGGTGTTCTTCATCGACGGGCGGCTCCACATCGACGACCCCGTGGGTGCCATCTCGGTGCACGGCGTCAACGGGTTGTGGGGCATTCTCTCGCTCGGCTTGCTGGCCGACGGCACCTACGGCGACGGCTGGAATGGAGTCCCGGGTGCCGTGCGGGGGTTGCTCTACGGCGACGCGAGCCAGTTCGTCGCGCAGCTGGTCGGCGGCCTGGCCAACTTCGTCGCGGTCGGTGCCATGGCGTACGCCGCGTACAAGGTGACGCAGCTGGTCGTGGGTGGCCACCGGGTGTCGGCCGAGGTGGAAGAGCTCGGGCTGGACCTGCCCGAGATGGGCGCCTTGGCGTACCCCGACACGCCCGAAGTCTCGTCCGCCGTGATTCTGCGCGGGTCCGCCCCCGTGTCGTTGGGGGCGGGGCAGCTGGAGCCGGCACCGGAAGCGATCTAGCCTCACCCCCTGTCCCCTCTCCGCACTGCGGAGAGGGGGCACTCGGGGGACCATCACTAGGGAGAATTCGAATGAAACTCATCACCGCAAGAGCCGTGTTCCTCGCTCTTTGGCTCGTCGCGCCCGGGGTGGTGTACGCGCAGGGCGCTTCCTCTGCGCCGATGGACACGGCGGCGGCGAAGCAGCCCGACCCGCCGGCGCCTCCGGTCAACCACCTGGAGACCACGATTGCCGGGTTCAAGCTCACCGGGTTCGCAGCCGGGTCGTATGCGTACTCGGGCCACAGCCTTGCGGACACGACGATCGTCGGCCGGCTGTATGACCGGTTCCAGAACCGATTCACGCTCAACGCGCTCGCGGCCGTGCTCGACAAGCCATATGACCCCGCGAAGTTCAGCGCCGGGTTCCACACCGAGTTGCTCGTAGGCCAGGATGCCACCGTCATCCAGTCGAACGGGCTCTTCGCGGGCGCCGCTACCCCGATCCCGGTCGACGTGCCGCATCTCTACGTCACCTTGAACGTGCCCACGGCCAGCGGCAACGGCTTGCAGTTCAAGGTGGGGCGGATCCCAACGCTGATGGGCCTCGAGGTGATCGAGACGTACGTCAACCCCAACTGGTCGGAAGGGAACCAGTTCATTTACGTGGAGAATTTCACCGGCACCGGCGTGAGCGTGGAGACCAAGTTCAACGACCACATCGACGCCCAGTTCCGCGTGATCAACGGGTGGGACCAGGTTGCCGACAACAACACCCACAAGTCGTTGATGGCACGGGTGGGCATCTATCCCGACGCACTCACCTCGATCGGGGTCGTCGGGTTTTGGGGGCCCGAAGAGGCGGTCAGCAACACGGCCAATCGCTACGGCGTCGAGGGGCTGTTGTGGCGCAAGCTCGGCAAGGCGGCGCTGTGGGTACAGGGCGACTACGGCCGGGAGCAGGCCAACGCGGCGCTGCCGGATCCGACGCTGGACGCGAAGTGGTCAGCCGTCGGCGGCTGGGTCACCTATGACTTCAGCTCGACCCTCGGCGTGGCCCTCCGGGGCGACTACGTCAACGACCAGAACGGCGCCCGCACGAGCGGCGTGCTCGGCTTCTCCCCGAACACGGGGCAGAAGTTCGGCAGCGGCACGGCGACCTTGAACATCCGTGCCTGGCCCAACGCCGTGGTCCGGCCTGAGGTTCGCTACGACCGGTCCACGTTGCCGGCGTTCGCCGGCAAGAAAGACCAGGTCACGGCCGCGCTCGGCGTGGCGTACCTGTACTGACGATGAGCGTCGCGACCGCTGTTCGCGTGGCGCTCGGCGTCGGCTTGCTGATGCTGGCGGCGGTAATCAATCGGCCGGTACCGACGCTCGTCCTAGGCTTCGGCGGGCTGTGGCTCGCGGGGACTGCGCTCGAGGCGCGTGTTCGGTATCGGGCCGTGGCTCCGCCGCCGTCGACTCGACTCTCTGGCGACGGAAGAACCGGTATAACAGCCACGTATCGACCAGGCCCACAGTAACGAGCACGGCAAACGCTGCCGCGCCATCGACCAGGTGGAGCTGTCGCAATAGTGTCGAGATGCCGTAGCCTACGACCCAGGCGTCGAAGCTCATGCAGATGCGCCGGAAGGTTTCGGGCCGGACGTGGCGAATGACCCGCGCGCCCAGCGGGATTCCCACGACGAGGCTCGGGACGATGTAGGGAAACAAACCGACGCTCTCGGTCGCAAACATGCCGGCGAAGGCGTACGCGGCGGCCGTGAACGTCGATTCGGCGAGTCGGACGAGCCCGAGCCCGGCTCGGAAGTCCTGTTTGGTGAACCCCTGGTTGCTCAACATGAGAGCCAGGGGCGGACCGGAGATCGTCGTAACGGAGTAGAGCACGCCGAGGCCCCCGCCGAACGCCAGTCCGACGGGACGCTCGGCTTTGATGGGCCTGCGCAACCCGGCGGCCTGCATCAGAATGAGCGGCAACAGGACCACGAACGTGGCGAGCTTGAGCCAGCCCGGCTGTACTCGATGCACCAGCGATGTCCCCAGCACGACGCCCGGCGCCAGCCCAAGGATGATCGGCACGACCCGGCGCCACACGTGCGGCACGCTCGCCCGATTGACCCAGAGGACGTAGCCGTTGAGCACGACCTCGATCCACACGAGCGCCGGATTGAGGACGCGGTTCGTGTAGAACAGCAGGGCCACGGGTACGGTGATCGACGAGAATCCGTAGCCGAGCGCTCCGTTCACGGTGGCGGCGAGCAGCGTGATGAGGATCAAGACGAGCGCGCTTGGCGTCACAGGCATCGCATCCCGACTCTGTTGATGGTGCGTACAAAAGCAAAAAACCCGACCACGCTGGGGGTGGCCGGGCCTGGGAGCGGCTCAGGAGGCGAGAGGCTTAGGGGTTCCTCATGTCGTCACTGGGTGCGCCGAGACGTCCGTCCAACCCTGCGGGTGGCGGAGACAACAACAGAGCGGACACGGCCGCGCGGAGCGCATGTTTGCGCAACCTAGAGTGGGTGACGGGGTGTGTCAACGGGCGGGGTGAGCCGCCGCTCCGCGGCGCGCGCATGCGCCTCGAGCCCCTCGGCACGACCCAGCCACACGGCATCCTCGACGACGGACCGCGCCGCCGCGCAGTCGGCGATGCGCAGCCAGGTCCGCACTCGCAGGAACGTGTAGACCGAGAGGCCTCCGCTGAACCGGGCGGTGCCGCCGGTGGGCAGCACGTGGTTCGGTCCCGCGCCGTAATCGCCCAGCACTTCCGCGCTGCCCGCGCCGACGAACAGGGCGCCGTAGTGGGCCAATCGAGGCGCCACGGCGTCCGCATCGCGCAGCTCGAGCTGAAGGTGCTCGGGGGCGATCGCGTCGCACGCGGCGATTCCATCATCGGTGCTCTCTACTACGACGGCTCCACCATGCGCCAGCGCCGCCCGGGCGACGTCGGCGGTCGGCAGGTCGCCGAGCTGGCATGCCAGCTCCCGCTCCACGCGCTCGACCAGCGCCGCATCGACGGTCACGAGCATGGGCACGGCGTCGGGGTCATGCTCGGCTTGGGCGAGCAGATCTGCCGCGACAGTGGCGGGGTCGGCGCTGCCGTCCGCGAAGATGGTCAGCTCGGACGGGCCCGCCAGCATGTCGATCGCGACGGCTCCGCTGACCAGCCGCTTCGCCGCGGCCACGTAGCGGTTCCCGGGTCCGACGATCACGTCGCGCGGCGTGATCGGACCCGCACCGTAGGCGAGTGCCGCGATCGCCTGCGCCCCGCCGGCGGCGAGCACGCCGTCCGCGCCTGCCACGGCCGCGGCGGCGAGCGTCAGGGGTTGCGGCCTGGGGCTCGCCACCCAAACGTCCCGCACGCCTGCCACGCGAGCGGTCACCGCGGTCATCAGCACCGACGAGGGCAGCGGATGGCGCCCACCCGGGGCGTAGCACCCCGCGCGCTCGATCGGGGCGATGCGGTGCTCCGCGACCCCGCCCGGCACCGGCACGCGCACCGGACCGAGGGCGCTTCGTTGCGCCACGGCGAACGCCCGGATCCGCGCCGCGACGCGCTCGAGCCGGGCGCGATCATCGGGCGCAAGGCCCGCCCGCGCTTGTGCGAGGTCGGAGCGGTCGTGATACAACGGCGCGCCCGGCAACACGTCCCCGAACCGCTCGGCGTGCTTGCGCAAGGCGACCTCCCCCCGCGTCCGGACGGCCTCGACGATGCGTGCCGCGGCCGCGAGCGTCTTGGCATCGAAACCCGCGCCGCGGTGGGCCAGCTTGGCGACCGTTCGACGGGGCAGCAGGGGTGACGATGTCATGATGCGTCCGCCGGAGCCTTCGCCGTCATCGGGCGGCGGGTCACCCCGGCGTGGCGGCGCGCCAGCTCCGCCCGCACCTCTGTGAGCGAGCCGCCACCCCGCACGAGGGCGACGAGCGCCATGTACCAGACGTCGGCCGTCTCGTGCACGACCTCGCCGCGAGTTGCAGCCGCCCCGAGCTCGGCGGCTTCTTCGCCCAGCTTCGCCGCGAGCAGCGCCGGGTCCCCCAGGAGCTTGCTGGTGCGCGAGTCGGGGTCGGGGCGCGCCGCCCGCGTAGCGATCGTGCGCTCGAGGTCGTCGAAAGCGAACTCCTCGGGCCAGCAGGCACGCCGCTCGAGGTGACAGAAGCCGGCGCCGTGTTGGCGCACCGTGAAGCGCAGCGCGTCGCGGTCACAGTCGAGATCGACGCGCACCAGCTGCTGCGTGTTGCCCGACGTCTCACCCTTCACCCACAGGGCCTGTCGCGACCGCGACCAGTAGACGCCCCGTCGCTCTTTCACCGCGCGGGCCAGCGATTCGGGCGTGCTCCATACCAGTCCCAGGGCACGCCCCCACTCGTCGCATACGACCGTCGGCCAGACACCGCCCGTCTCCCCGTGGTCCACCGGTTTCGCGAGCGGTGCCGCCACCGCCGCGCCCAGCGTCAGCCGACCGGTGTACAGCGCCATGCCCACCTGCGCGTCCGCCCCGATGCGGTCCAGCTCGGCGATCTCGATGGTGGTCGTGATCCCCCCGGCGGCCGTCACCCGCGCGTCGCCCGCCGCGCGCACGGCGGCCGCGACCGCCTGAAAGTCGAATCCGTCCATCGCGCCTTCGCGCTCCACCTGCGTGAAGAGAAATCCGCCGACGAACGGGGCGAGCGCGCGGATCCGCTCGAGCACCGGCACGCCGGTCTCGCGGCGCCAGCCGTCCACCACGACCTGGCCCTTGTCGGCATCGACCGCGGCGATCACGCGCTCGCGCGGCAAGGCGCCGCACAGCTCCGGGGTCGCAGCCGTGCCGATCATGATCTTCGCCGCGCCGGCGTCGAGCCACGCGCGTGCCGCAGCGAGGTCGCGAATCCCCCCACCCACCCGACACGGAGTCCGCCGCACCATCTCGCGGATCAACTCGGCGTTGGAGCCGCGGCCGAGCGCCGCGTCCAGGTCGATCACCGCCACTTCGCCCGCCACCGCGAACTCCTCGAGGCGCGCCAGCGGGTCGCCGCCGTCCAGCACGAATTCGCGTCCGCGCCGCAATTGCACCGCGCGGCCGTTGATCACGTCGATGCTGGGGATGATCATCGCCGCACCCGGATGCCGCGGAGCGACAGCTCGTCCTTGATGCCGCCGACGGTGTCGTCACCGTCGTGGAACACGGATGCCGCGAGCACGGCGTCGGCGCCGGCGCGCAGCGCCTGCGCCACGTGAGCGCGGTCGCCGATCCCGCCCGACGCGATCACCGGCACGTGCACCGCTCCCACGACCGCTCGCAACAGCTCCAGGTCGGGACCGGCTCGCGTGCCGTCGCGGTCCCAGCTCGTGAGCAGTATTTCCCCCGCCCCCAGCCCCGCGCCTTCCGCCGCCCACGCTACCGCGTCGGGTCGACCGGGCGTGCGGCCGCCACGCACCAGCGCCTCCCAGCGGTCACCCGTGCGGCGCGCATCGATGGCGAGCACGACGCACTGGCTGCCGAACTCGCCCGCGAGCTCCGACAGGAGCGCGGGACGCTCGATGGCCGCCGTGTTCACGCTCACCTTGTCCGCGCCCGCCGCGAGCAGGCGACGCGCGTCGTCCACGCTGCGCACGCCACCGCCCACAGTGAGGGGGATGCGGATCGCCGCCCGCACCCGCGCCACGGTCTCCGCCTGCGTGGCGCGGGCTTCGGCCGACGCGGCGACGTCGAGCACGACGATCTCGTCCGCGCCCTGCGCCTCGTACGCGGCCCCTTGCGTCGCGGGATCGCCCGCGTCGCGCAGATCCTGGAACCGCACCCCCTTCACCACCCGGCCGTCCTGCACATCGAGGCAGGGCACGACGCGGGGCAGCAGTCCCGGCGCCGGGCCGGCGGCCGGTGTAGGCGCCGCGGCCCTCGCCCCGGTGATCCAGCGTTGCAACAGACCCGCTCCGTAGGCACCCGACAGCTCGGGGTGGAACTGGCAGGCCAGGACGCCGTCGCGCTCCAGAGCCGCCACGAACCGCGCGCCGTGGGTGGTCCACCCGGCCGTCCACCCTGCTGGGGCGTCGCGCAGGGCGTACGAGTTGGCGAACGCGGCGACACCCGTGGCGATGAGCCCCCCGTTCGACTCCGCGGTTACGGCGTTCCAGCCGAGGTGTGGCACCCGCACGTCGTCGGGAAGCCGGCGGCAGACGCCCGCGATCACGCCGAGGCCCGGGACGCCGGGAGTCTCGTCGCTTGCCTCGCACAGCATCTGCATACCGAGGCAGATCCCGAGCAGCGGAGTGCCGCGTGCGGCGACGTCCGTGATCGCACTGTCCAGGCCATGCGCCCGCAGCGCGCCCAACCCTGCGCCGAACGCGCCCACGCCCGGAAGCACCACGCGCGGCGCCTGCCGCACCGCTGCCGGGTCGCGCGTCACGGCGACGCTCGCGCCCAATCGGCCGAACCCGCTCGTGATCGACGCCAGGTTGGCGACTCCAGAGTCGACGATGACGACGTCAGTCATTGAGCGTCCCCTTGGTGGACGGGACGTCGTCGTAGCCGGTGCAGGCGATCGCCTGCTTCAGCGCGAGGGCCGTCGCCTTGAACGCGGCCTCGGCCTTGTGATGATCGTTCTCGCCCTTGAGCACGTCGACATGCAGCGTGAGCCGCCCTGCCACGGCGAGCGAGCGCAGCACATGCGCGATGTTCTCGCACGCGAGCCCCCCGATGCTCTCCCGTCCCAGGTCGAGCGCGACGTCGGCGTAGGGGCGCCCCGACAGATCGACGACCGCGCGCGCCAGAGCTTCATCGAGCGGGGCGAGGGTCGATCCGAACCGGGCCACGCCGCGGCGCTCGCCCAGGGCGCGGTCGAGCGCCTGCCCCAGCGCGAGCGCGCAGTCCTCGGCCGTGTGATGATCGTCGATGTGGAGGTCGCCCTTGCAGGCGAGCGTCAGGTCGAGGCGGGCGTGGCGGCCCAGCGCCTCGAGCAGATGGTCGAGAAAGCCGACGCCGGTTTTTACGTCGACGATGCCGGTGCCGTCGAGTGCGAGCGTCACGGTGATCGACGTCTCGCGCGTGGCGCGGGTGACGGTCGCGGTCCGGGCAGTCATGGCCGAGCCTCCCCGGCGCCCAGCGCGGCGTCGAGCGCCTCGCACAACCACTCGAAGTCCGGCGGATTGCCGGGCAACGTGATCCGCAGCGCCGTCTCGAGACCGGGGCGCCCGGGGAAGTCGCGCACTACCACGCCGCGGCCGGCGAGCGCCGTGCGGATCGCCTGGGCGCGCGCGCCGCACTCGACGAGCACGAAGTTCGCCTGTGACGGACGGGGAGCGAGCCCGCGGGCCGCGAGCCGCGTGGCGAGCAGACCGCGCTCCACACGGATGCGCGCGACGTGCGCACGCAACGGCTCCACACCGCGCTCGAGCTGCGCCAGGGCCAGTGCGATCGAAGGAGCCGCGACCGAGTACGGCCCGCCCGCCGCGCGCAGCACGCCGATCACGTACGGGCTGCCGGCCGCGTAGCCCACGCGACAGCCGGCGAGCCCCCACGCCTTGGAGAACGTGCGGAGCACGAGCACGTTCGCAAGATCGAGCAGGCCCGGCGTCAAGTCCTCGTCGGCGTACTCCACGTACACGTGATCGATCACCAGCAGCGCGTTCGGGGCCGCCGCGGCGAGGCGCCGCACGTCGGCGAGTGTCGCGACGGCACCGGTCGGGTTGCTGGGCGACACGACGACCACGACACCGGTGCGGGCGTCGAGGTGCCCGAGGAACCGGTCGAGCGGGAACGGGCCGTCCCGCCACGGCACCCGGACGAGCGTGCCGCCGGCGAGCGCGGCGCAGCGTTCGAACATGTCGAAGCACGGATCGGGAAGGAGCACGCTCTTACCGGGCTCGAGAAAGGCGCGACACGCCCGGTCGATCGCCTCGTCGGCGCCGGCGGTCACGATCACGCGCTCGGGCGGCACATCGAGCCGGGCCGCGAGCGCCGCTTCCAAGGCCGACACTTCCGGATAGCGACGCAGCAGCTCCGGGTCGGCGGCGGCGAGCTGCGCGAGCAGCGCCTGCGGCGGAAGCACGCCTTCGTTCGAGTCGAGCCGCAGCAGTGCGGGTCCCGGGGCGGTGGGGCGGCGGTACGCGGCCTCGGGGTCGATGCGCGACACCGGTCCGGTGGCGCGAGGGGTGGGAGTGGCTGTGGTCATGGGACGATCTGCGACAGGGTGGAGACGACGACGTCGGTGCCGCCGGCCGCCTTGACGGCGGGGATCACCTGCGGCAGCGCGTCGCGCGGCACCGCGGCCTTCACCGCATACCCGCCGTTGCCGAACAGCGGCGCCACGGTCGCCTGGCGCATCGACGGCAGCACCGCCACCACGGCGTCGAGGCACTCGGCCGAGGCATTCACCTCCAGCATCACGCGCCGCCGGGCGACGAGGACCGAGTTCAACAGCATGACGAGGTCGTCGATGCGACGCCGCCGGGCGGGGTCCGCGAGGGCGAGGGGATTGGCGTAGAGCCGGGTGGACGAGCGCATCACCTCGTCCACCACCGCGAGGCCGTTGGCCTCGAGCGTCGCGCCCGTGGCGGTGTTGTCGACGATCACGTCGGCGTCCTCCGGCGGAAACACCTCCGTCGCGCCATACGAGCGCACGAACTCGGCTGAAAGCCCGCGGGCCGCGATCCAGCGGCGCGCCAGCCGCTCGTATTCGGACGCCACCACGATCGGCCGCGTGGGCAGGCGGCCGTTTTCGAGCAGCTCCTCGGGGGCGGCGGCGACCACCTGGACCGGGTCGAGCCCGGTATCGAGCAGCTCCACCACGTTCGCCTCGAGCTCGGCCACCCAGTCGGCGCCCGCGAACCCAAGGTCGCGGCTGCCGAGCGAGAGCATCTCCACGATGTTCTGAGGCTTGAGGGTCTTGGCCTCGGTGTCCGGGAGCGACACCTCCGGTCGATAGCCCCGGGCGCTCGGCCGGATGCGAATGCCGGCGTCGCCCAGCAGGGTCAGGACGGCCTGCTCCATGCGGCCCTTGGGGAGGGCCAGTCGCAGGCAGGCCGAGGAAATGGATTGTCGAGACATCTGTCGCGCTCCGGTGTTGGGCACCCACAAAACACGACGCCGGCTCCCAGGGGGAGCCGGCGTCGGCGAATGCATTCAAGGATCTACGAGCTACCCGTTACCTTGCGTGCGCCTCCGGCTGCCCCCCGTGGAGCGGGTGGTGGTGATGATGCCGGTGGTGCAAACGGGCACGCTGCATAGCCGCTAATTAACCCGCTGGCGCAACGCTGTCAACCACCCGATCGCGTGGTTGACACGCCGCGGCAGGTCGGGTAAATACCGAGCCATGATCGGACGCCACACCGCATCCAGCTGTTGTCCGCCCTGTCGAAAGATGTGTGCGCGCTCTTCGGGGAGCGGACGCGGTTGTGGCGCTGTGGCTGCCGGGATGCAATGACGCTCGATTAGATAACCGGCACGCGCGACTCGATCTCGGGCCCGCTTCCAATGGAAGCGGGCCCTTTCGTTTATGCCCCTTTGCCTCACCCCCTGTCCCCCTCTCCGCCATGCGGAGAGGGGGGACGAAAGGGTAGAGAGATGACTCAAGCCGAGTTGACGACGGAGCGACACGTCACGCAGGTGGCCGGCTTTACCGTGTGGCTCACGGGTCTGTCAGGTGCGGGCAAGTCCACCCTCGCAAACGCCGTGGCTCGTGACCTGCGCGGCGGTGGCGTCCGGGTCGAGACGCTGGACGGCGACGAGGTGCGTCAGAACCTCTCCAAAGGCCTCGGCTTCTCGCGCGAGGACCGCGATACCAACATCCGTCGCATCGGCTACGTGGCGAAGCTGCTGACGCGCAACGGCGTGGTCGTGATCAGCGCGGCGATCTCCCCTTACCGCGCGGTGCGCGACGAAGTGCGCCGCGAGATCGGTGCGTTCGTCGAGGTGCACGTGAAGGCCTCGCTCGAGGCGTGCGTGCGCCGAGACACCAAGGGACTGTACGCCCGCGCGCTGGCCGGCGAGATCGCCCAGTTCACGGGCGTCTCGGATCCCTACGAGGAGCCGCTCGCGCCGGAGCTGGTGGTCGACACGGAGCGTGAAGACGTCGCCACGGGCGCCGCCCGGGTGATCGATCGCCTGGTCGAGCTGGGCTACCTGCGGAGCGCGGCGGATGCTTAGCGCCCTCCAGGTGCGCGAGCGCGCCGCCGCGCTCTCCGAGGCGGACCCCGCGGCGACGCTCGCCTGGGCGGTGGAGACCTTTCCTGGCAAGGTCGCCCTCACGGTCAGCTTCGGCGGCGGCGGGGTGGTTTTGGCGCACCTGCTCAGCCGGATCGATCGCTCCGTGCCCGTGATCTTCCTCGACACGCGGTTCCACTTCCGCGAGACGTACGAGTTCAAGCGGCGCTTCGCCAAGCGGTATGGTCTCAATCTCGTGGAGCTCACGCCGCTCACCGACCCCGGTCCACTCTACAAGACCGACCCGGACCGCTGCTGCTTCATTCGAAAAGTCGAGCCGCTCGAGCGCGCCATCGTCGGATTCGACGCCTGGATCAGCGCGGTGCGGCAGGACCAGTCCGACTCCCGGCGCGCCACCGAGCTGGTCGAGTACCACGAGGTCCGCGGCCGGCCGATCGTGAAGGTGTTTCCCCTGGCGCGATGGAGCCGGGCCGAAGTGTGGCGCTACATCCGCGAAAACGGCGTCCCGTACCACCCCCTGCTCGACCAGGGCTACTCGAGCATCGGTTGCTGGCCGTGCACCCGGCCCACCGCGCCCGGCGAAGCGGAGCGCGCGGGGCGGTGGAGCGGCAGCGGCAAGACCGAATGCGGGCTCCACACGTTCACCGTGAAACGGGAGGGGTGAGTTCGTGAACGCTGAAACGACGACGATCGCGCCGCACGGGGGAACGCTGGTGCAGCGCGTGCTCGAGGGCGAGGAGCGGCGCGCGGCCCTGTCGCGGGCGTCCCGGCTGCCGTCCCTCACCCTCGACTCCCGCGGCGTGGCGGACCTGGGCCTGCTCGCCAGCGGGGCCTACAGCCCCCTCACGGGGTTCCTCTCGCGCGACGACTACCTTCGCGTGCTGCACGAGATGCGCCTGGCGAGCGGCTTACCCTGGTCGCTTCCCATCACGCTGCGCGCCGCGGACGGTGCCGGGCTGCGCGGAACGGTGGCCCTGAAGGGACCGGACGGCGCCATCGTCGGCCTGGTCGAGGTGCGGGAGGTATTCACGCACTCGAAGGAGGAAGAGGCGCAGCTCGTCTACGGGACGACCGATGCAAAGCATCCCGGAGTGGCGCAGCTGTACGCCCAGGGCGATTTGCTCGTGGGAGGCGATGTCCGGCTGCTCGAACGCCCCACGCCGCTCTTTCCGGAGCTGGCGCTCGACCCCGCCGACACGCGGCGCGCGTTCGCCGAGCGCGGCTGGCGCACGGTAGTCGGGTTTCAGACGCGGAATCCGGTGCACCGGGCGCATGAGTACATCCAGAAAGCGGCGCTCGAGACGGTCGACGGGCTGCTGCTGCATCCACTGCTCGGCCCCACTAAAGACGACGACGTGCCTGCCGCGGTGCGCGTCTCGAGCTACCGCGTGCTGCTCGAGCGCTACTACCCGCGGGATCGCGTGCTGCTCGCCGGCTTCCCGGCCGCGATGCGCTACGCCGGTCCGCGCGAAGCCGTGTTCCATGCGCTGGTGCGCAAGAACTACGGCTGCACCCATTTCATTGTGGGCCGCGACCATGCCGGCGTCGGGAACTACTACGGGTCGTACGACGCCCAGCGCATCTTCGATCGCTTCACGCCGGCCGAGCTGGGGATTCAGCCCGTCCGCTTCGAGCACACGTTTTTCTGCCGGCGCTGCGGCGGCATGGCGTCACCCAAGACCTGCCCGCACGAGGCCACGAGTCACGTGATCCTGTCCGGCAGCAAAGTCCGGGAAATGTTGCGGAGCGGCACGCTGCCGCCGCCCGAGTTCAGTCGTCCCGAAGTGGTGCAGGTGCTGGCGGACGGATTACGGGAGGTAGTCGTATGACGCTAACGACGCTGCGCACGACGTTGCGCCGGGTCACTGCCTTCTTGCGCAAGATCACGGCGCCGGTGCAGCCGTGGGACTGGGACGAGCTGCCGGTGCGGCACTGGTGGGACGTGTACGCGAAGTGAGGCGCTCAAACGGCGCGAGTGAGTTCGCGGCTCATTTGAGCCCGGACCCGAGTCGCGAAGAGTCGCGAGTGAACTCGCGGCTCGGCCCTGTCAGTGAACTGACCGTGCGAGGCCGCTTCAGCGGCAGGCCGAGTCGCGGTTTCAGCCGCGCACTCCTGACGGGAACGGCATGGTATGAGCGATCATAGCGGACTGAGTCCGGTCGAGAAAGTGAAGGAGCTGAGCCGCGGGCTGCGGGGCGATCTCGCCGCCGAGCTCGCCCAGCGTACCACGCACGTCTCGGACGAGAGCGCGCAGCTCCTCAAGTTTCACGGCACGTATCAGCAGGAGGATAGGGACCAGCGGCGCGCGCAGCGCGGCACCGACGCCGAGCCGGCGCACCAGTTCATGGTGCGGTGCAAGATCCCGGGAGGTGTGCTGAGCGGCCCGCAGTACCTGGTGATCGACGAGTTGGCCGACCGCTACGGCAACGCCACGCTGCGCGTCACGACACGGCAGGGCAACCAGTTCCACGGCGTGTTGAAGGGCGACTTGAAGCCCACGATTCGCGCCGTGAACGACGCGCTGGTCACGACGCTGGGCGCCTGCGGCGACGTGGTGCGCAACGTGGTATCGTGCCCCGCACCCGTGGCCGGTGGATTGCGAGAGCAGGTGCTTTCCGCCGCCCGACGCGTGTCCGATCACTTGCTGCCCCGGACGCGGGCGTATCACGAGATCTGGCTCGACGGCGAGCAGGTGGCGGGCGGCCCTCCGGAATCCGAGCCGATCTATGGGACTCACTACTTGCCGCGCAAGTTCAAGGTCGCGTTCGCGTTCCCCGACGACAATTGCTGCGACGTCCACTCGAACGATCTAGGGTTTCTCGTCGTCCAAGAAGGCGGTCACCTCGTCGGGTTCAACGTGTTGGTGGGCGGGGGGATGGGGAAGACGCACGGAAAAGAAGACACATATCCGCGGCTCGCCGACGCGCTGGGCTTCGCCCGGACGGCGGAGGTTGTCGAGGTGGCTGAGGCGGTGGTGAAGGTGCAGCGCGATCATGGCAACCGCGGCGACCGGCGCCACGCCCGCTTGAAGTACCTGATCGACGGCCAGGGGCTCGATTGGTTCCGTGGCGAAGTGGAGCGTCACCTCGGCCGTCCTCTCGCGCCGCCGGCACCCGTCGAGGTCACGGGAATCGAGGATCATCTCGGCTGGCACGCTCAGGAGGACCGGCGCTCGTTTCTCGGTCTGTTCATCGAGAATGGCCGCCTGCAGGACAGCGACGGTCGTCGGTTGCGGAGCGCGGTACGTCGCATCGTCGAAACCATACAAACGGGCGTCCGTTTCACGCCCCAGCAGAATCTCCTGCTGACCGACATCCCCGATCGGCGGCAGGGCCTGGTGGAGCGGATCCTGGCCGACCATGGAGTCGCGCGGCCCGGTCCCGCCACGCTCTCGGCCGTGCGCCGCTGGTCCATGGCCTGTCCGGCCCTTCCGACGTGCGGGCTCGCTTTGGCAGAGGCGGAGCGTGTCCTGCCCGGCGTGGTCACCGATCTGGAGCGAGAGCTCGAGACGCTGGGCGTCGCGGACGCGAGGCTCACGGTTCGCATGACGGGCTGTCCCAACGGCTGCGCCCGGCCGTACACGGCCGACCTGGCGTTCGTGGGTCGCTCGCTCAACAAGTACGCCGTGTTCGTCGGCGGCAGTATGCTCGGCACACGGCTCGGCACGCAGTACGCCGACCTCGTTCCCCGCGACCGGCTCGTCGCCACGGTGCGACCGCTGTTCGAGCGCTATCGCGACGAGCGGCTCGCGGACGAGCGGTTCGGCGATTTCTGTGACCGGGTCGGCGTCGACGCTCTGCGCTCCCCCCTGCCGGTGATCCAGTGAGCGTGTTCTACCCGGTGTTTCTCGACCTGCGCGGCCGTCGCGCCGTCGTGATCGGCGGCGGCGCGGTGGCGGAGCAGAAGGTGCGCGGCCTGCTCGCGGCGGGCGCCCATGTGACGGTCGTGAGCCCCGACATGTCGCCGGGCCTCGCGGACCTCGCGCGGCGGAGTGCGATCGAGCTGCGCCGCCGGCGTTATCACGACCACGATCTCGCGGGAGCCTGGCTCGCCATTGCGGCGACCGACGATCGGGCTGTGAACGAGGCGGTCTATGCCGAGGCCGAGCGGCTGGGCGTGCCGCTCAACGCCGTGGACGATCTCGAGCATTGCAGCTTCATCGCGCCGGCGATTCATCGCGAAGGTGACATCACGGTCGCTGTGTCGACCGGGGGCAAGAGCCCGGCGCTCGCGGTGCGGCTGCGCCAGCGTATCGCGCGGCTCGTCGGCCGCGTGGAGGCCCGGCTGTGCGAGCTGTTGGGCGAGCTGCGGCCGGACCTGGCCGAGCGGGTCCCGGACGCCCGTGCGCGCACGGCGCTGTGGTACGCGATCGTCGATTCGGACGTGATCGAGTTCGTGCGGCGGGGGGACATCGACGGGGCTCGGGGGCGGATAGAAGAGCTGATTAGCGAAGTCGGTCCGGTCGAGTCGCGGCTGAAGCCGCGGCTCGGCCCTGCCGCTGAAGCGGCCGTGCCCGTTTACGGGCAGAGCCGAGCCGCGAGTTCACTCGCGGACAGCGAGACAGGGACCGTCTACCTGGTCGGGGCCGGCCCCGGCGACCCCGGCTTGATCACCACCAGGGGCCTCGAGCTGCTGCGCTCCGCCGATGTCGTCGTGTACGATCGGCTGGTATCTCCGGCGCTCGTCGCCGAAGCGCCCGCGTCGGCGGAGCGGGTGTTCGTGGGGAAGCACCCGAACGACACGGCGACGCGGCAGCAAGACATCAACGCGCTGCTCGTGGACCGGGCGCGGCGCGGGCGCACGGTCATACGGCTCAAGGGTGGCGACTCGTTCGTGTTCGGCCGGGGCGCCGAGGAGTGCGAGGCGCTGCGCGCGGCCGGCGTGCCGTTCCAGGTGATCCCGGGCGTGACGTCGGCGACCGCGGTACCCGCCGCCGCCGGCATTCCGGTGACGCACCGGCGCGTGGCATCGGCGTTTGCGGTGGTCGCGGGGCACGAATGCGAGGGCCGCTCGGATCTCGACTGGGACGCGCTGGCGCGGGTGCCCACGCTCGTCGTGCTCATGGGACTGTCTGCGCTGCCCGACATCGTCGCCCGGCTGCGCGCCCAGGGGATGGCGCCCGACACGCCCGCGGCGGTGATCGCGAGCGGCACCTTGCCCGAGCAGCGCACGGTGGTCGGGACCCTGGCAGACATTGCCGATCTCGCCGCCGCGGCGGCGCTCGCGCCGCCCGCCATCGTGGTGATCGGCGAGGTGGTGCGGGTGGGATTGACGCTTCCCGTCCGAGAGTTAGTATCCCGGGCATGAGCATCCGTTGCGGCATCCGGCCGATTACGAGCATCGCGATCCGACTCTCGCAGAGAGGCGGCGTCCCGGCACTCGGCTGACGGATTCTCAAACCGATAATGCACGGCGCGGCCTCTCGCAACGCGAGAGGCCGTTTTGCTTGTGTGATCCACGAAGGGAGGCAAGGTTGTGAACCCGGTACTGTACGACACGACACTGCGCGACGGCACGCAGCGCGAGGGCCTCTCGCTCTCGGTGGACGACAAGCTGAAGATCGCGCGGCGGCTCGACGACCTGGGCATCCAGTACATCGAAG
>QHUU01000120.1 GCA_003222155.1 Gemmatimonadota bacterium
GTCGGCATCGTCCTGCGGGCCCCAGCCGAACGCCCAGCCGCCGCCGCCGGTCGCCCACGCGCCGAAGCCGACGGTCGTGATCTCGAGTCCGCTCGAGCCGAGCGGACGGGTAGGCAACGTCATAGCGACAACTCTCCGTGACTTGAGGTCAAGGAATCAGCAACACCTTCCCCGTAGTCTTCCGTCCCTCGAGCAGCCGGTGCGCCTCCGCTGCCTGCGCAAGCGGGAGCTCGCGCTCGATGCGCAGCTTCAGCTTGCCGCTCTTGATCCAGCCCAACACCTCCCCTGCCCGCGCGACCAGCTCGGCGCGCGTTGCGATGTAGTGCACGATCGTAGGGCGGGTAAGGAAGAGCGAGCCCTTCTGGTTCAGCACCTGCGGGTCGAACGGGCCCACCGGTCCACTCGACTGGCCGAACAGCACCATCATCCCCCGGCGGGCGAGGCAATTCAGACCCTTCTCGAACGTCGTCTTGCCGACAGAGTCATAGACCACCTGCAGTCCGGCTCCGCTCGTCAGACGCTTCACTTCCGCCTCGAAATCCTGCTCGGTGTACAGGATGACCTCGTCGGCGCCGGCCTCTCGTGCCAGCGCGGCCTTCTCGCGCGTGGAGACGGTGCCCAGGACACGGGCACCCCGGAGTTTCGCGATCTGACAAAGCAACAGCCCCGTGCCCCCGGCTGCCGCGTGCACCAGACAAACGTCGCCAGCTTTCAAAGGGTAGGTCGTGGTCGCGAGGTAGTGCGCCGTCAAACCCTGGAGCATCGCCGCGGCCCCCTGCTTGGCGCTCACGCCCTCCGGGAGCGCCACGACGCGGTCGGCCGGCACGACCGCGTACTCGGCATACGCACCGAGGACCGCGGTGTAGGCGACACGTTCCCTGACTTTGGGCTCGGCAACGCCCGGGCCGACGGCGGCGACGCCGCCTGCCGCCTCCTGCCCGAGCGTGAACGGCAGCGGGACCTTGTAGAGTCCCGTCCGCTGGTAGACGTCGATGAAGTTCACGCCCGCAGCCTCGATCTTCACGAGCACCTGGCCCGGGCCGGGTGTGGGCCGCGGCACGTCCTCGTAGCGCAGCGCGTCCGAGCCGCCGGGCGCGTGCACCCGGATCGCCTTCATCGGGACGTCCATGCCTGTAGAGTTAAACAGGGGGATTCGGAAACGACAGGCCGGCACCGGATGACACGGAGGGAGTTATGAAAGTCGGATTCATCGGTCTCGGCAGCATGGGACTGCCGATCGCTCGGCACGTGTTGCAGGCCGGCCACACGGTAGTCGTCTACAACCGCACGCGCAGCCGTGCGGACGCGTTGAAACCGCTCCCGCCGGCCGTCGCCGACAGCCCGGCCGCGGCGGCCCGGAGTGCCGAAGTGCTCGTCACCATGGTGGCCGACGATGCGGCGCTCGAGGACGTGATGCTCGGAGCGTCGGGCGCCCTCGCGGCGCTCGCCCGCGGCGCGATCCACGTATCGATGAGCACCATCAGCCCGAAGTTGTCCCGCGCGCTCGCGGAGCGGCACCGGGCGGCGGGGCAGGAGTACGTCGCCGCGCCGGTGTTCGGGCGGCCGGAGGCAGCGGAGGCGAAGAAGTTGTGGGTCGTGGCCGCCGGGCCCGCGCCGGCGATCGAGCGCTGCCGCCCGCTGCTCGACGCGATGGGCCAAGGGGTGATCGTCGCAGGCGACGACCCGGGCCGCGCCAACGTGATCAAGCTGGCGGGCAACTTTCTGCTCGCGGCGGCGATCGAGGCGATGGGCGAAGCCTTCGCCCTGGTACGCAAGTACGACGTCGCGCCCGCCGACCTGCTGGAGATCGTGAACGGCCGCCTGTTCCGCTCGCCCATCTACGAGAACTACGGCAAGCTCATCGCGGAGGAGCGATACGAGCCGGCCGGCTTCAAGCTGCGCTACGGGCTCAAGGACGTGCGACTGGCGCTCGGGGCGGCGGACGACGTTGCCGCGCCGATGCCGCTCGCCAGCCTGATCCGGGACCGCTACCTCTCCGGCGTCGCCCGCGGGTGGGGCGATATCGACTGGGCCGGGTTGGCCCGCGTCGCGGCGGCGGACGCGGGGCTCAGCCCCCCGCGATCGCCGGGATGACCGTCACCTCGTCGCCGTCCTGGACGGGGGCCGCGAAGCCTCCGCGGAAGCGCACGTCTTCGTCGTTCAAGTAAAAGTTGACGAAGGGATAGGGCTTGCCTTCCTTATCCCTGAGCCGGGGCGCAAGGGCGGGGTAGCGCGCGGCCACGTCGGCCACGGCCTCGCCCAGCGTCCGGCCCGACGCCTCGATCGTGCGGGCGCCCCCCGTGTGGGCGGCGAGCACCGATGGCAAGTTCAGCGTGATGGCCATGTCCGTTCCTCCTCCACTAGAGTCGTCACTTCCCGCAGCCGCGGCGCGATGACCGGGGCCGAGGGGATAGCTCCCTGCACCGCCTCGAGCGTCTTCAAGCCGTGGCCCGTGATGCAGAGCACCACTTCGTCCTGGGGTTGGAGCCGGCCCGCGCGCGCCAGCGCGAGCGCACCGGCCGCGGTGACACCGCCAGCCGTCTCGGCGAACACACCGGTGTCCTCGGCCAGAAATCGGATGCCCTCGACGAGCTCCGGATCGCTCACCGCCGCTGCCCAGCCACTTGTCTCGCGCATTGCCCGCGCGGCGAAGGCGCCGTCCGCGGGATTGCCGATGGCGAGCGAGCGACAGATGGTCTGCGGCACCTCGGGCTCGAGCGCATCTCCGCCCCGCTCCACCAGGCGCACGATCGGGGCACATCCCGCGGCCTGCGCGCCATACAGCCGGGGCGGCTGGCCTCGCACCAGGCCCGCCGCGAGAAACTCGCCGAACCCCTTGTGCAGCTTCGAGACGAGCGAGCCCCCCGCCATCGGCGCGACGACCGCCGTCGGCAGCCGCCAGCCCAGCTGCTCGGCGATCTCGTAGGCGACGGTCTTCGAGCCCTCGCCGTAGTAGCTGCGCAGATTGACGTTCGCGATCCCCCAGCCGAAGCGATCCGCCACCTGGGCGCACAGCCGGTTCACGTCGTCGTACGTCCCCCGCACGCGCACCAGACGGGCGCCGTAGACGCTCGTACCGATTACCTTCCCCGCCTCGAGCTCGTCGGGGACGAAGATCCACGCCTTGAGCCCCGCCCGCGCCGCGTGCGCTGCGACCGCGTTCGCGAGGTTACCGGTGGACGCGCAGCCGATGGTGTCGAGGCCGAAGGCGGCGGCCGCGTTGATCGCGGCCGCCACGACGCGATCCTTGAAGGACAGCGACGGATGCGATACGGTGTCGTTCTTCACCCACACGCGCGCCACGCCGAAGCGTCGTGCCAGGGCCGGAGCCTCCAGCAGCGGCGTGAACCCGGTATCGAGCGACCACACCGGATCGCCGTCGAACGGGAGCCACTCCTTGTAACGCCAGAGAGAGGGCGGCCGCCCCGCGATAGTCTCGCGGTCGGGGAGCGGACGCCCCGGCTCGTATACCGGGTCGAGGGGCCCGAGACACTCTTCGCAGATCGCGATCGCAGCGGCGGCGCGCTCGGCCCCGCAGTTGCGGCACCGGAGCGGCCGCGCGGTGAGCGGCGGCGAAGCGATGGAGGCCTGCGTCATTCGTGAACCTCAACAAAAAACCCGGGCAACAAACGCCGCGGGCGGTCGCTTTTTAGCACCTTGTTTAACGTGGCGGCAATACGCGGCAAAGCACCACGACTATTTCGATTGTCGCCCTTAAGTTAGCCCAGCCGCCGCGGGCGTCAAGGCGCCCACGAAACGGCGCAGCGCACCCAGCGCCCGCTCGAGCTCCGCCGGCTCCGTGGCATAGCACAACCGCAGGTGCCCTGCGCCCCCTGGCCCGAATGCCGTCCCCGCGAGCACCGCGACGTGCTGCTCGGCGAGCAGCCGCTCAGCGAACGACTCGCAGGTGAGGCCCGTGCGCTCGAGTACGCCGCCCAAGTCGGGGAAGCAGTAGAATGCGCCCGCGGGCGTGGCGCAGCGAACGCCGTCGATCGCGTTCAGGCCGCGCGCCAGCTGGTCGCGCTTCACCTTGAGCCCCGCCACCATGCGGGTGACCGGCTCCTGCGAGCCCGTGAGCGCCGCCACGCCCGCGTATTGCACGAACGTCGCCGTGCACGACACGTTGTTGATGAGCAATGTCGTCATCGCCCCGGTGAGCGAGGCGGGCATCACACCGAATCCGAGCCGCCACCCGGTCATGGAGTAACCCTTGGAGAACCCGTCCACGATCACAGTCCGCTCCGCCATTCCCGGCAGGGCGGCGATGCTGTCGCGCCGCCCGTCGTAGCGGATCTGCCCGTACACCTCGTCCGAGATCACCCACAGGTCGTGCCGCAGCGCCAGTTCCGCGAGCGCCTCCAGATCGCGCGCCGAAGCGACGCCGCCGGTGGGGTTGTGCGGCAGATTGAGAATCAGGACGCGCGTGCGTGGAGTGATCCGCCGCGCGATCGCTGCGACATCGGGGGCGAACTCCCGCGTCTCGTCGAGCGGGTAGTACGCCGGCCGCCCGCCGGCGAACCGGACCACCGACTCGTAGATGGGGAAGCCGGGGTCGGGCGTCAGCACCTCGGCGCCCGGCTCGATCAGCGCCAGTGCCGCGCAGAACAGCATGGGCTTCGCGCCCGGGGTGACGACGACGTTGTCGGGCCCGGCGCGCACACCGCGCGCGGCGAGCGAGTGGGCGATCGCCTGGCGCAGCTCCGGGACGCCCGCGGCGAGCGCGTAGCGCGTGAGCCCGTCGCGCAACGCCCGCACGCCCGCCTCCACCACATGCGGCGGCGTCGGCATGTCGGGCTCGCCGATCTCCAGGTGCACGACCTTGTGCCCGGCGGCCTCGAGCCGCCTCGCCGCGGCGAGCACCACGTATGCCTGTTCCGTCCCGAGCGTATCGAGCCGTGCGGCCGGATGCATGGACGTCCCTCTCTGGTGACAAACGAACCCCGGAGCGATGCCCCGGGGTCGGAGCCTGCAATCTACCAGCGCCCTTCGCGCCGTGCCCTACCCGAACGGGGGGGTGAGGGAAGCGGGCCTATTTGGCGCGCTCCAGGTAAGCGCCCTCGCGCGGGTCCACCCGCACTTTCTCACCCTCGGCGATGAACTCGGGCACCTGGATGGTCACCCCGTTCGACAGCCTGGCGGGTTTGGTGCTCGCCGTCTTCGTGGCCCCTCGCATGACGGGAGAGGTCTGCACGACGGTGAGCTCCACGACCGACGGGAGCTCGATGCCGACGGGACGACCGTTCAGCCATTCCACCTGGATGTGCATCTCAGGCTGCAGCCAGTCGCCGTGATCGCCGATGGCTTCGGCGTCGAGCGTGTGCTGCTCGTAGCTCGTCGTATCCATGAGGTGCACGCCGCCCTGGTCGCGGTACAGGACCTGGAACTCCTTGGTCTCGAGCGGAGCCTCGTCCACAAAATCGGTGGCAGCGAGGCGCATGTCGAAGGTGTTCCCCGTGACGAGGTTGCGGAACCGCACCTGAACGAACGCCCGC
>QHUU01000069.1 GCA_003222155.1 Gemmatimonadota bacterium
ACAACCTGCTGTCGGCGCTGCTCGACGCGCACCTGCATCACGGCAATGCGCTCGCTCTCGACACGCGTCGCATCACCTGGCCCCGGACCATCGACATGAACGACCGCGCCCTGCGGAGCATCATCGTGGGGCTGGGCGGCCTGAACGCCGGCCCCACCCGGGAAGAGCGGTTCGTCATCATTCCCGGCTCGGAGATCATGGCGATCATGGCGCTCGCCTCGGGCCTGGACGACCTGGAGCAGCGGCTCGCGCGCATCATTGTGGGGCTGACCCACGACAAGCGGCCGGTGCGCGCGAGCGACCTCAAGGCGCAGGGGGCCATGACCCTGCTCCTCAAGGACGCGATCAGTCCCAATCTCGTGCAGACGCTCGAGGGTGGGCCGGCGTTCATCCACTGCGGCCCGTTCGGGAACATCGCGCACGGCTGCAATTCGGTGGTCGCAACCAGGCTGGCCCTCACGCTGTGCGACGTGGTGCTCACGGAGGCGGGCTTCGGCGCCGACCTGGGGGCCGAAAAATTCTTCGACATCAAGTGCCGGATGGCGCGTCTCGATCCGGAGGCCGCCGTGGTCGTCGCCACCGTGCGCGCGCTCAAGATGCACGGCGGGATCCCGAAGGATCGACTGGGCGCGGCTGACCCCGCTGCGGTGCAGCGGGGCTCCGCCAATCTGAGCCGCCACATCCGCAACGTGAAGAAGTTCGGTGTCCCGGTGGTCGTGGCGCTCAATCGGTTCCTCAGCGATACGGAGGACGAGCTGGAAGCGGTGCGGGCGGAATGTGCCGCCGAGGGCGTGGGCGTGGAGCTGTGCGAGGTGTGGGAAAAAGGTGGAGAGGGGGGCGTGGGCGTGGCCGAAGCCGTGCTCAAGCTGCTGGACGGCGGAGGGGCGAAGTTCAAGCCGCTGTACGACGAGCGGCGTCCCATCCGGGAGAAGATCGAGACGATCGCCAAGGAGATCTACGGGGCGGCGGCCGTGGCGTTCGCGCCGGCAGCGGAGCGGGCCCTGGAACAGCTCCCGGCACTCGGCTTGGGCGAGACGCCGGTGTGCATGGCCAAGACGCAGTACTCGTTCTCCGACGATCCGGCGAAGCTCGGCGCCCCGAGTGGGTTCACGCTCCAGGTGCGCGACATTCTTCCGTCGGCGGGCGCAGGGTTCGTCGTCGCGCTTGCGGGCGACATCATGACGATGCCGGGGCTCTCCAAGACGCCCGCGGCGGAAAAGATCCGGGTGCACCCGGACGGCACAATCGAGGGACTGTTCTGATGGGACGAAAAAACTTGAGCATGGTGGTGGCGGAGAGCGCCCCCAAGGCGATCGGCCCCTACAGCCAGGCGGTGGTGGTCGACGGGATGGTGTACACGGCGGGACAGATCCCCCTCGACCCGAAATCCGGCGCCATCGTCGGCGCGTCGACCGCGCAGCAGGCCGAACAGGTGTTCAAGAATCTCGCGGCCATTCTCGAGGCCGCGGGTTCCGGGCTCGACCTCGTCGTCAAAACCACCGTGTATCTCGTCGACATGGCCGATTTCCCGGCGCTGAACGAGGTGTACGCGAGACACTTCACGAGTCACAAACCAGCGCGCTCCACGATTCAGGCCGCGGCGCTCCCCAAGGCGGTACGCGTCGAGATCGACGCGATCGCGCGAGTCGGGAGGGGAGCATGACGCGCCGGGCGCTGCTCGGCGTGGCCCTGGTCGCCGCCTGCGCGACCGCGACGAAGCAGATCTCCCCCGACCGCCTGTCGGCGCTCCCCGAGTCCGACCGCGAGCTGGCCGAGAGCCTGTTCGACGCGGAGCAGGTCGTCGCCGGCCGGCTCGGCCAGGTCACGGAAGCCCAGGAGTACGAGCGGCCGGGTCAGCTGATCTTCGGGGCCGGCGGAACCAAGGCGACCGCCGCCCTGGCGTACTCGGCCGAGATCCGCGTGGACTCGACGCTCATGGGGCGGACCAGCCGCACCGTGCAAATCACGTTTTTTGCGCCCCGCGGCGCGGCCATTCCGCGCCAGGACACCACGGCGATCTGGATCCTGCATCGCCGCGTGCTGTGGCACCTCAAAGAATGCGCCGAGCGGCAATCGGTCACGTCCACCGCGTGTCCGTCCGACAACGGCCTGGCGCTCGACTCCAACTCCGATATTCGTCCCCTCGCCGAGTGGCCCCGCCTGCGGGCGCTGGTCGGGGCGCTCGGTCTTGAGGCCGGGCGCCATTAGATGCGTCGCGATCTGATGACCGTGGTCCTGGCCGGCGCAGTCCTCGCGACCGGCGCCGCGGCTCAGGATGGTCTGTCGCCCGCCGACCGCGGCCTCGCCCGTGAGGTCTTCAAGCAGCTGATCGAGATCAACACGACGGACTCGCTCGGCAACACGCCGCGCGCCGCGCGCGCCATGGCCCAACGGCTGCTCGCCGCCGGCTTTCCCGCGGCCGACGTGCGCGTGCTGATCGGTCCCGACAGTGCGCACGGAAATCTGGTGGCGCGCTACCGCGGCACGGGGACGGGGGGCCGCCCGATCGTCGTGTTCGCGCACCTGGACGTCGTGCCCGCGCGTCGCACCGACTGGTCCGTGGATCCGTTCACCTTCCTCGAGAAGGACGGCTACTTCTACGGCCGCGGCACGACCGACGACAAGGTGGGAGATGTGATCCTGGTCGTGGACTTCATCCGGCTCAAGCGGGCGGGGTTCCGGCCCACGCGCGATCTCATTCTCGTGCTCACGGGCGACGAGGAGACGGCGGGCAGTTGCATCGCGTGGCTCGTGGTCAAGCATCGCGACCTGGTCGACGCGGAGTTCGCGTTGAACACGGACGCGGGCGGCGGTGTGCTGCGCGACGGCCGCCGGGTCATGTTCACGGTGCAGGCGAGCGAGAAAGTGTACGCGACCTACGCCCTCGAAGCCGCGGACAAGGGAGGGCACAGCTCGCTCCCGCGGCCCGGCGACAATCCCATCTACCGCGTCGCCGCTGCGTTGCAGCACCTCTCGGATTACCAGTTCCCCGTACAGCTGAACGAGGTGTCGCGCGCCTTCTTCGAGCGCTCCGCCGCGATCGAAACGGGCCAGCTCGCGGACGACATGCGCGGTGTCCTCAAGGATCCGCCGGACCCGGCCGCGGTGACGCGCCTGTCTGCCGTGCCGTTCTATAATTCCAAGCTCCGGACCACCTGCGTGGCGACGATGCTGGCGGCGGGACACGCCGAGAACGCGCTGCCGCAGGCGGCGCGGGCGACGGTCAACTGCCGTATCCTCCCGGGGGAGCCGCCGGCGGGCGTCGAGGCGACGCTGCGTCGCCTCGCGGCCGACGACCGCATCACCGTCAGCACCGTCTACACCCCCATCCCGAGCCCGCCCTCGCCGCTCACGCCCGCGATCATGGGTCCGCTCGAGCGGCTCGTGGCGGACCAGTTTCCCGGTGTGCCCATCGTGCCGGTGATGGAAGCGGGCGCCACCGACGGGTTGTTCCTGCGCAACGCGGGGATCCCGACCTACGGCGTGTCGGCGGTGTTCGAGGATCCGAACGACATCCGGGCACACGGCCGCGACGAGCGGATCGGCGTGCAGAGCTTCTACGACGCGCTGGAGTTCTGGCATCGGATGCTGCGGGCGTTTGCGTCGCAGCAGTAGATTTGCGGGACCAAGGGGGCGGATCGGGCCTGGTGGCTCGAGCGGTCTTCAAAACCGTCTAGGGCTCGATTGAGCCTTGGTAGGTTCGATTCCTACACGCTCCCGCCACACCCCGCGCTGCATCAGCGCCGCACGCGGCGCGCACCATCCTGGGAGACGCGCCGCTCTGCTCCCGCCCCGACATGAGGCAGTGCCGACGCGGGACCTCCCGCGACGCGCGGCATGCCGGTTGCCCGGACCGCCCCCCGCACAAGTAATCGGAGGGTACTTCTATGCGGTGTTCGATTCGTAACGCAACGGCACATCTCGGTCCGGCGGCGGCCGTCCTCGGTCTCGCGCTGCTCGCCTGCGACCGCGCAGGAATGTTCGAACCCGGGCGCGCCCAGGCTGCCCGGGCCGCAGCTCAAATCGTCGGCTCGTACGCCGGCACGGCAGTCGCGACCGTCGCCACGTCGGGCAAGACGTCGTCGGTGACGTGCCCAGGTGTATTGACAATCGCGACGCAGTCAGGCAACGACTTCTCCGGCAGCTTCGCGATCCAGTCCGGACAGGGCTGCGATGCCCAACAGGGCACCGTCGCGGGCACGGTGCAGGACGACGGCAGCGTCTCGTTCACCGCCGACACGCCGGGCGGCGGGTCCAACGTCTGGGAAGACGCCGCGGAGCGCACCCACTGCCGCCTCGTGAGTGGCTCCACGTTCGACGGGACTGTCTCGGGCGGTGCCCTCACGGCGACGGGACGAGGCGTTTACTCCTGCCCGCTGGTGGGCACGGTGCGCGCGTCCGTGAGCTTCCAGGTATCGGCCACGCAGTCTTAGCCGCGCAGTTCGTGCACGTCGCGGAGATCCGCTCGACCCGGTATCTTGGGCCGTCCACCGCGGAGACCCCGGCGTGCACGTTGTCCCGCTTCTGGTTGCGTTGATCGTCGCCCTCGCGGGCCCGGGGCTGGGCTCTCTGCCGCCGGCCACCGTGCTGCTCGATCAGGCCCAGCATCGCCTCGTCATCGAACTCCCGGCGGTGGAGGTGCCGGTTGCGGCCCACGGCGACGTCATGGTCGGGCTGCCGCTCTGCCAGGTGCTCGTCCCCGTCAGCGCTTCCCTCCACAGCGCGCGCGTCGAAGTCCTCGACCGGTCCGGACACGAGCTGCCCCGCGAGATGCTGCATCATTTCAACCTGAGCGACCCCGAGCATCGGGAGCTCTTCCTCCCTATCGGGCTGCATCTCCTGGCGGCGAGCAAGGAGACGCCGGCAATCACGGTCCCCCGGCTGCTCTTCGGTCTGCCACTCGTGCGCGGTCAGCGCCTCATCGCCGGCGCGATGCTCGCCAACACGACGGGCCAGGCCTACCACGGCGTACACGTGCGACTCGTGCTCCACTACACTCCCGCGGGTCGTCCCTGGCCGCTGTATCGCACCTATCCGTGGGCGATCGACGTCCAGTACCCGCTCGGTCGCCCGCGCACGGGGAGCAAGGCGTTCGATCTGCCGCCCGGCCGGACCGAGCGCTCGTGGGAGGGGAGCCCGTCGATCTCCGGCACCATACTGGGGCTGGGCGGTCATCTGCATGACTTCGGCGTCAGCCTCGAGCTGCGCGACGTGACCACGGGGGCGTTGTTGTGGCGCGGCGCTCCGACGACCGACGGGGCGGGGCGCGTCACATCGTTTCCGCTGGCCCGGTTCTACCGGTGGTATCGCCTCGGCCTGCATGTGGTCTCGACGCACCGCTACCGCCTCACGGCCGTATACGACAATCCCACCGGGCACGCGATCCGCAATGGGGGCATGGGGGCGGTCGCGGGCCTGTTCGTGCCCGACCGCGGCGCCGTGTGGCCCGAAGTGGACACCACCGATTCCCTCTACCAGCAAGACCTGGCGGCCACGATACGGTCCGGCACCAGCGACGTGATGGCCGACATGATGGTCGGTCACCATACCGACCCCTGACCCCTGCCCCCTGATTCTCGACCCTGGGTGGCGCGTAGCCGCCCGTCCTGTGCGGTGCGTCACGTTGCGACCGGGGGGTCCGGCGCTAAGTTCCGCGCGTGACGGGAATGAAGTGGGGACGTCTCGTAGTGAACGTCAACTGCGCGCTGCGCCGGGGAGCCTGGTACCGCGTGGCGCGTATCCGCTCCCTGGAAGCCATCCTCGACGTCAACCGTAAGCCGCTCGTCGTCCCCAACTATCTCGTCCAAATCGTCACCCAGCCCCCCAGACGCTGGAGCGTGGTGCCGCGGCCCAAACGGGCCCGTGAGCTGCCGGCGGAGTGGGGCCCGCACTACGGGGTGTGCCCGGCCTGCCGCGAGCGGGCCGCCTTGCGCGGCCGTCCCCGGCGGCTGGAGTGCGTGCGGTGTCGGGGGGAGTTCGACGTCGCCTGGGACGAAGGCTACCTCCTCGAGGCCTAGCACTTGACAGTGCCCCGCACGTCGCGTAGCGTCCCGTCCATGCAACTGGTCTTCGCGCTTCCGCTGCTGCTGCTGGTCCTGCTCCTGGTCCTTATTGGACGACCCGGGGATCGCGGCGCGCTGGCCAGTATCGACTTGCAAGGCTGAACCGAGTAGGACACGCAAGCAGACGCCGCGGATCCCCGAGATCCGCGGCGTTTTGTTTTCACACGGCCAGAGGGGAGCGCTCATGGCGCGAGACGTCGTCATCTTCGACACTACGCTGCGCGATGGGGAGCAGGCGCCCGGCAACACCATGACGCCTGAGGAAAAGCTGCAGGTGGCGCGTCAGCTCGATGCCTTGAGCGTCGACGTGATCGAGGCGGGCTTCCCGGCGGCCTCGGCCGGCGATTACCGCGGCGTCCAGGAGATCGCGGCCCAGGTGCGCCGCCCGGTGCTGGCGGCGTTGGCGCGCTGCACCGACAAGGACATCGATCTCGCGGGCGAGGCGCTGCGCCCGGCAGCGCGGGGACGCATCCACGTCTTCATCTCGACCTCCGACATTCACCTGCAGTACAAGCTCAAGATCGGCCGGGACGATTGTCTCGAGCTGGCGCGCGCGGCCGTGCGCCGCGCCCGCCGCTACACCGACGACGTCGAGTTCTCGGCGGAAGACGCGAGCCGCACCGACCTCGAGTACTTGTGCCGCGTCGTTGAGGCGGCGATCGAGGAGGGCGCCACGACCGTCAATCTGCCGGATACGGTGGGCTTCGCGCTCCCGGCCGAGTACGAGCAGATCTTCCGTGCCGTACGGGAGCGCGTCCCAGGAGCCGCCGGGATCACGCTCTCGGCCCACTGTCACGACGATCTGGGCCTCGCCGTCGCCAACTCCCTCGCCGCGATCGCGGCCGGAGCGGGGCAGGTGGAGTGCACGGTGAACGGCATCGGCGAGCGCGCCGGCAACGCCGCGCTCGAGGAGATCGTGATGGCGAGCCACGTCCGGCCGCAGGTCGCCGCGTTCCGGTGCAACGTCGAGACGCGCGAGCTGTATCGCACCAGCCGGCTGCTGTCGCACGTGACCGGCGTTTTCCCGCAGCCCAACAAGGCGATCGTCGGCCGTAACGCGTTCGCCCACGAAGCGGGCATCCATCAGCATGGCGTGATGCAGAACGGCCTCACGTACGAGATCATGCGACCCGAGACGGTGGGCGTCCCGCACTCGCGCCTGGTGCTCGGGAAGCACTCGGGCCGACACGCGCTGGAGCGGCGCTATCACGATCTGGGCTACGAGCTCGAGGAGGGTGCGCTCGAGCGGCTGTACCACAAGTTCATCGCGCTCGCCGACAAGAAGCGCGAGATCCTGGACGAGGATATACTCGCCCTGCTGCACGACGGCTTCCAGGACGCGCCCGAGCAGTTCCAGCTCACGCACCTGCGCGTGGTGTGCGGCACGGTGGGCGGGGCTGCGGCGGTCCGGATGACCGGACCGTGGAGCGGTGAGCGCGCAGCGGAGGCCAAGGGTGACGGCCCGATCGCCGCCACGTTCGCGGCGGTGAGCGAAATCGTGGGGCAGCCGATCGAGGTGGGGAACCTCGCGGTGCAGTCGGTCACGCCCGGTCGCGACAGTCTGGGGCAGGTATCGCTCCAGGCACGCGTGAACGGCAAGTCCCTGTCGGGGCACGGCGCATCGACCGATATCGTCGAGGCGTGCGCCCGCGCGCTCGTGAATGCGCTCAACAAGGCGCACTTCGCCGAGCGGCTCGAGGCCGACTCGCTCAACTCCGTCTACCTCTGGGGGGTGTGACGTGGGCGAGCTCCTGTCGGGCGCGCAGATCCTCTGCCGCGTCCTGGTCGAGGAAGGCGTGGACACGATCTGGGGCTATCCCGGAGGCGCGATCATGCCGTTCTACCATGCGCTCCCGGACGTCCCCGAGATCCGTCATATCCTGGTGCGGCACGAGCAAGCGGCGGCGCACGCGGCGGACGGCTACGCGCGGGCCACCGGCCGGATCGGCGTCTGCGTCGCGACCTCGGGGCCCGGCGCCACCAACCTGGTCACCGGTCTCGCCACGGCGCAGATGGACTCGTCGCCCGTGGTCGCCATCACCGGGCAGGTGCCGCGCGCCATGCTGGGTCGCGATGCGTTCCAGGAGACGGACGTGGTGGGGATCACCCTGCCCATTACGAAGCACAGCTGCCTGGTCGCCGACGTCACCGAGCTGGCCGACCGCATGCGGGAGGCGATCGCCATCGCGCGCGAGGGCCGGCCCGGACCGGTGCTGGTCGACGTGCCCAAAGACGTGCAGAACCAGAAGACGGAATACCGAGAGCCCGATCCCCGACTGACCCCGGGCGCAAGCCCGGGGTCCCCGGAGGCCCTGGCCGATCCGGTGTCGCAGGCCGCCCGCCTCATCGCCGCCGCCGAGCGCCCGCTCCTCATGGTCGGCCACGGCGTGATCTTGAGCGGCGCGTACGACGCCGTCCGCCAGCTCGCGGAGAAGACGGGCATGCCGGTGATCACGACGCTGCTCGGCATCAGCGCGCTCCCGGCCTCGCATCCGCTCCACCTCGGAATGCCGGGGATGCACGGCGAGGTGCACGTCAACCGCGCCATCCAGCGCGCCGACGTGATCGTCGGCATCGGGCTGCGGTTCGACGATCGCGTGACGGGCAATACCAAAGGCTTCGCGCCGCGTGCCAAGATCGTACACGTGGATTTGGACGCCTCGGAGATCGGTAAGAACGTGCCGGTGGCCCTCGCACTGGTCGGCGACGCGCGCAGCGTGACGGAGCGGCTGGTCACGGCCGTCGCGCCGCGCGGCTGCGAGGCCTGGCTCGCCGAGATCCTCGGCTGGGCCCGGCCGCCCGCCGATAGCTACCGCGGCGATCTCTCGCCCGACGCCATCGTCGCCGGAATCCACGCCGCCGCCCACGACCGCTGCACCATCGTCACCGACGTGGGCCAGCACCAGATGTGGGTCGCGAAGCTCTATCCTTACGGCCGGCCCAACACGCACATTACCTCGGGGGGGTTGGGCACGATGGGCTTCGCCGTGCCCGCCGCGATGGGCGTCAAGCTCGCGCGCCCGCGTGAAGATGTCTGGGCGATCTCCGGGGATGGCGGGTTCCAGATGAACATGCAGGAGATCGCGACCATGGTGCAGGAGCGCATTCCGGTGAAGCTCGCTGTCTTCAACAACGGCTACCTGGGGATGGTGCGGCAATGGCAGCAGTTCTTCCACGGTAAGCGCTACTCCGCCACGCCCATCTGGAGTCCCGACTACGTGAAGCTGGCGGCGGCATACGGCATCCCCGGATGGCGCGTGGACAGCGCGAGCGAGCTCGAGCCGGTCCTGGCGCGCGCCAGCGTGGCCGAAGGGCCGGTGCTGGTGGAATTCGTGATCGAGCAGGAAGCGAACGTGTTCCCGATGATCCCGCCCGGCGCGACACTGTCCGAGCCGATCGAAGCGGAGCCGGCGGTCGGGGTGAGAGAGTGAGCGTCCCGATGGCGTACGCGCTGTCTCTCTCTGTGGACCAGGATCTGCTCGCGCTGGGCCGGGCGGTCGGCGAGCTGCGACGCCGCAACCTCAAAGTGTCGGCCATCACGCTCGGCCCCGGCGCCGACGCGGGCCAGGCCCGGCTCACGGTGATCGTGGATGCCGACGAAGGCACGGTGGAGATGGCGATGCGAAAGCTGCTGAAGGTGTCGGGCGTGCGCGGCGCGACGCGCGAGCCACAATAACCTCAAACAACTCGAGAGCGACCAATGCCTGGAACCTCCTCACTGCGGGTGTACTACGACGCGGACGCCGACCTCGGACGCCTGCGCGGGCGCACCGTCGCGATCATCGGTTACGGCAGCCAGGGGCACGCTCACGCGCTCAACTTGCGCGAGAGCGGTGTCACCGTCATCGTCGGCTTGCGGCCCGGCGGCGCCTCGTGGGCCCGCGCCGCGGCGGAAAAGCTCGATGTCCGCCCGGTGGCGGACGCCGCCCGCGCCGCGAACTTCATCATGATGCTCGTTCCCGACCAGCATGGACGCGCCGTGTACGAGCAGGACGTGGCCGCGGGCGTAGTCCCCGGCAAGACCCTGATGTTCGCCCACGGGTTCAACGTCCACTTCAAGCAGATCGTCCCGCCCGCGGGCGTGGACGTCTCGATGGTGGCTCCCAAGTCTCCCGGGCATCTCGTGCGCAGCGAATTCCAGGCGGGGCGGGGTGTACCGGCCCTCGTCGCGGTCGAGCGCGACGCGAGCGGCCACGCGCTCGCCGACGCACTCGCGTATGCGGCGGGGATCGGTTGCACCCGCGCGGGCGTGCTGCCCACCACGTTCCGCGAGGAGACCGAGAGTGACCTGTTCGGGGAGCAGGTGGTGCTGTGCGGCGGGGTCACGGCGCTCATCAAGGCGGGCTTCGAGACGCTCGTCGCGGCGGGCTATGCCCCCGAGCTCGCCTACTTCGAGTGCCTGCACGAGCTGAAGCTGATCGTGGACCTGATGTACCGCGGCGGCATGAAGTTCATGCGCTACTCGATCTCGGACACGGCGGAGTACGGCGATTACACGCGCGGGCCGACGCTCGTCACGTCCGCCGTCCGCGCCCGAATGCAGCAGATCCTGGCGGACATCCAGAGCGGCGTCTTCGCGCGGGAATGGATCGAGGAGAGCCGCCAGGGCGGCCCCAACTTCCAGCGCATGCGCCGTGAGCAGAACGACCACCTGATAGAGCGGGTAGGCGCGACGCTGCGCGCCATGATGCCGTGGTCCGAAGAAGGCAGGGCTTCGGGACTCGGGACTCGGGGCTCGGAGACGCCATCCGAATCCCGAACCCCGAGGCCCGAACCCCAGCGGGCATGACCCCCCGCACCCTGTTCGCGAAGATCTGGGACGCGCACGTCGTCCACCGGCTCCCCCTCCCCGACGGGCCGGAGCTCCTGTACGTGGACCTGCATCTGGTCCACGAGGTGACTTCACCCCAGGCGTTCGAGGGGTTGCGGCTGGCGGGACGCCGGGTGCGTCGGCCCGAGCTGACGGTTGCGACCGCGGACCACAACGTGCCGACCGGTGATCGCGCCCTTCCGATCACGGACGCCCTGGCGGCCCGGCAGGTCGGGGCGCTCGCGGCGAACGCGCGCGAGTTCGGTATCGAGCTGTTCGACCTCGCATCCCCTCGCCAGGGCATCGTGCACGTCATCGGCCCCGAGCTGGGCCTCACGCAGCCGGGGATGGTGATCGTGTGCGGCGATTCGCACACGTCCACGCACGGCGCGTTCGGGGCGCTCGCCTTCGGCATCGGGACGAGCGAGGTCGAGCACGTGCTCGCGACCCAGTGCCTCGTCGTCATGCGACCCAAGACCATGGAGGTCCGATTCGAGGGGGCGCCGGCCTCCGGAGTCACCGCCAAGGACCTGATCCTCGCGTTGATCGGGCGCATCGGGACGGCGGGGGCGACCGGTCACGTGATCGAGTACACGGGCGAGGCGATCCGCGGGCTCTCGATGGAGGGCCGCATGACGGTCTGCAACATGTCGATCGAAGCGGGCGCCCGGGCCGGGATGATCGCGCCCGACGACGCCAGCTTCGCCTACCTTGCCGGGCGCCCGCGCGCGCCCGAGGGAGAGCGGTTCACCCGGGCGGTCGCGCGCTGGCGCCGCCTGAAGAGCGACGACGGCGCGACCTACGACGCGCGTGTGACGCTGGACGCGGCGAGGGTCGGGCCGCAGGTGACCTGGGGGACGAACCCCGGTATGGTGGCGGACATCACGGCGCGCGTCCCCGACCCGGCGGGCTTCGCTTCGGCAGCCGAGCGGCAGGCGGTGGAGCGCGCGCTCGCGTACATGGACCTGCAGCCCGGTACGCCGCTCGAGGGCCTCCCCATCGATCGTGTGTTTCTCGGCTCCTGCACTAACGCACGGATCGAGGATCTGCGGAGTGCGGCCAGGGTGGTGCGGGGTCGACGCGTGGCAGCGGGCGTTCGCGCGCTGGTCGTGCCGGGCTCCCAGCAGGTCAAAGCGCAGGCGGAAGCCGAGGGACTCGACCGGGTGTTCCGCGAGGCGGGGTTCGAGTGGCGTAATTCGGGCTGCTCGATGTGCCTCGGCATGAACCCGGACATCCTGGCGAGCGGTGAGCGCTGCGCGGCGACGTCGAACCGCAACTTCGAAGGCCGCCAGGGGCGTGGCGGCCGTACCCACCTGATGAGTCCCGCCATGGCGGCCGCCGCCGGGATCGCCGGGCACCTGGTCGACATCCGGAGGTGGGCGTGACGCCCTTCGTCCGTCACGCCGGCCGGGTCGCGGCGTTGCCGCGCGTCAACGTCGACACCGACCAGATCGTGCCGAAGCAGTTTCTCAAGCGCATCGAGCGCACCGGGTTTGCACCGGTTCTGTTCCACGACTGGCGCTACCGCGCCGACGGCTCCCCCGACCCCGCGTTCGAGTTGAATCAGCCGGCCGCCGCGGGGGCGAGCATTCTGCTCGCGGGCGCGAACTTCGGCTGCGGCTCGTCGCGCGAGCACGCCGTGTGGGCGCTGCGCGAGCACGGTCTCCGCGTCGTCATCGCGGAGTCGTTCGCCGACATCTTCTACGCGAACTGCTGCCAGAACGGGCTCCTCGCCGTGCGCCTGGTGACGGGGGAAATCGCCGAGCTGTTCGCCCGCCACACGCGCGCCGCGGGCCGCTACGATGTGGTCGTCGATCTCGAGGCCCAGACCGTGGTCGACGACGCGGGCTTCCACGCCGCGTTCAGCATCGCCTCCTATCATCGCGAGATGCTGCTCCGCGGGCTCGACGAGATCGGGCGTACACTCCTCGCGGAAGGTCAGATTGCGGCGTTCGAACGCGAAAGGTGGAACGCGGAAGGCGGAACAGCAGGGCGGGCGTCGGACCTCGCTGTTCCGCGTTCCGACTTCCGCGTTCCGCGTTCAGGGGAGGGAGACGTAGCATGAAGGAGTACCAGATCGCGGTCCTCCCGGGCGACGGGATCGGGCCGGAAGTCACGGGCGAAGCGGTGCGCGTGCTGCAGGCCGCGGGCGAGCGATTCGGACTCCAGTTCGCGCTGCAGGATTACGCCGTGGGGGCGGCCGGCGTCGCGGCGGCGGGCGATCCCCTGCCGCCCGAGACGCGGGCCGCCGTCGTGAAGGCGGACGCGGTGCTGCTGGGCGCCGTGGGCGATCCGTCGCTCGATCATGCGCCCCGACGGATGCGGCCCGAATCCGGTCTGCTCGCCCTGCGCGGCCTGCTCGGCGTGTACGCGAACCTGCGGCCCGTGGCGACCAACCCGGCGCTCGCCTTCTGCTCGCCCTTGAAGCCCGAGCACCTCGCGGGCGTGGACATCCTCATCGTGCGCGAGCTCGTCGGGGGGTTGTACTACGGCGAGCCCCGCGGCCGGGAGGATGGCGGGCGGGCGGCGGTGAATACGCTGCGCTACACCGAGGCCGAAGTCGAGCGTGTGGCCCGCGTGGCGCTCGCCGCGGCCCGGACCCGGCGCCGGCGGCTGTTGTCCGTCGACAAGGCGAACGTGCTCGAGACGTCGCAGCTGTGGCGCGAGACGGTGACGCGCGTGGCGCAGGACTATCCCGACGTCACGCTGGAGCACGCCTACGTCGACTACGCCGCGATGCGGCTCGTCACCGACTCCGCCGGCATCGACGTCCTGCTCACGGAGAACATGTTCGGGGACATCCTGAGCGACGAGGCCGCCGTGCTCGCGGGATCGCTGGGACTGTTGCCGTCGGCGTCGCTGGGCGATGGCCCCGGCCTGTTCGAGCCGATCCACGGCTCGGCGCCGGCGCTGGCGGGCAAGGACGTGGCCAACCCCATCGGGGCGATCGCATCGGCGGCGCTGCTGCTGCGCCACGGGCTCGGGCTGGCGGAGCCCGCGGGGGCGGTGGAGCAGGCGATCGCCGCGGCGCTGGAGCAGGGGGCGCGCACGCGCGACATCGCGCGGCCCAGCGACCGCATGATCGGCACGCGCGAGATGGGTGGCTGGATCGCCGAGCTGGTGCGGTCGCCGGCGAAACGGCCGCTTTCACTGGTCAGATAATTCCCCGTCTCCACGTAGTGGAGAGGGGGTCAGGGGGTGAGGTCGGTTACCGCCCCCAGGCTCGCGCTCGACACCAGCTTCGCGTACTTCGCCAGCACCCCCGTGGTGTACTTCGGCTCAGGTGGCTTCCACGCCGCGCGCCGCCGCGCGATCTCCGCGTCGGGCAGGTCCAGCTCGAGCCGCCGCCGCTCGGCGTCGATCGTGACCGGGTCTCCGTCCCGCACCAGGGCGATCGCGCCCCCCACGGCCGCTTCCGGTGCCACGTGCCCCACCACCAGGCCGTACGTCCCACCCGAGAACCGCCCGTCCGTGATGAGGCCCACCTGGTCGCCCAGCCCCGCCCCGATGATCGCCGCCGTGGGGGAGAGCATCTCGCGCATCCCCGGTCCCCCCTTGGGACCCTCGTACCGGATCACGAGCACGTCTCCCGGCTTGATGCGGCCCGCGAGGATCGCGGCGAGCGAGTCCTCTTCGCAGTCGAACACGCGCGCCGGGCCCGTCATCTTCAGGTGCTTGATCCCGGTGATCTTCGCGACCGCGCCTTCGGACGCCAGGTTGCCGCGCAGCACGGCGAGATGTCCCTGCGGGTAGAGCGGCCGACCCCACGGCCGGATCACGTCCTGGTCACGGCGCGGCTCCTCCGGCACGTCCCGGAGCACCTCGGCCACGCTCTGCCCGGACACGGTGGCCGCGTCGCCGTGCAGCGCACCATGCGCCAGCAGGATCTTCATTACTTGGGGGACGCCACCCGCCGCGTGCAGGTCGGTCGTCACGAACCGGCCCGAGGGCTTCAAGTCGCACAGCACCGGCACGCGCCCCCTGAGCGTCTCGAAATCGTCGAGCGCGAGCCGCACGCCTGCGGCTCGCGCGATGGCGAGCAGGTGCAGCACCGCATTGGTCGAGCCGCCCAGCGCCATGACGACGGCGATGGCGTTCTCGAACGCCGCGCGTGTGAGGATCGCCCGCGGGCGCCGGTCGTGGTGTACCGCCTCCACGAGCACCTCGGCGGAGCGCGCGGCGCTGTCGCCCTTCTCGCCGTCCTCGGCGGCCATGGTCGACGAATACGGCAGACTCATCCCCATTGCCTCGATGGCCGACGACATCGTGTTCGCCGTGAACATGCCGCCGCACGCGCCCGCGCCCGGGCAGGCCCGGCGCTCCACCTCCAGCAGGTCCGCCTCGGAGAGTTTGCGCGCGCTGTACTGGCCGACCGCCTCGAACGCGCTCACGACCGTCAGGTCCTGTCCCTTGTAATGGCCCGGCTTGATGGTGCCGCCGTACACGAACACCGCCGGGATGTCCATGCGCGCGATCGCGATCAGCGCCCCCGGCATGTTCTTGTCGCACCCCCCCACGGCGAGCACGCCGTCCACGGACTGCGCGTTGCACACGGTTTCGATCGAGTCGGCGATCACCTCGCGCGACACGAGGGAGTACTTCATTCCCTCGGTGCCCATGGAGATGCCGTCGCTTACCGTGATCGTCCCGAAGGTCTGCGGCATGCCGCCCGCGGCGCGCACGGCTGCCTCGGCGCGCAGCGCCAGGTCGTTGAGCTTGGCGTTGCAGGGCGTGATCGTGCTGTGCGCGTTCGCGATGCCGATGATCGGCTTGGTGAAGTCCTGATCCCCGAACCCGACGGCGCGCAGCATCGCGCGGTTGGGCGTGCGTTCCACACCCGCGGTAATCGTGTGGCTCCGGAGGGGGCTCATCGTTTCATCGCTCGTTCCACGTCGTCCAAGTGCGGGTCGATCTCGACCGGCCGGTTGGCGTGTGGCGGGGCCGGATCGCGCTCCATGTGATAATACGTCACGCTCGCCGGATCCTTGAGGACGTGTCCGGTGAGGATCGCCACGACGCGCTCCCCGGCCTTGATCACTCCGTCGCGCCCCAGCCGTCGCGTGCCGGCGATGGCGGCCGCGCTCGCGGGTTCACAGCCGATGCCGGCCCCGTCGACCACCGCTTTGGCCTCGAGAATCTCATCGTCGGTCACCGCGATGACGACGCCCTTGGTGTCGCGCACGGCGCGGACGGCGCGGTCGTACGACACCGGGTTGCCGATCTGAATCGCGGTCGCGACGGTGTGCGGCTCTACGCGGTGACGCCGCGCGAATCCCTCCCGGAAGCTCAACGCAAAGGGCGCCGCGCCCTCAGCCTGCACCGCGGCGAGGCGGGGGACGCGGTCGATCAGTCCCCACTCGCACGCCTCCGCCAGCGCCTTGCCGAAGGCCGCCGTGTTCCCGAGGTTGCCCGCGGGCACGACGATCCAGTCGGGCGGCTGCCACGCGAGCTGCTGCAGCAGCTCGAGCACGATCGTCTTCTGACCCTCGAGCCGGAACGGGTTCACTGAATTGAGAAGGTATACGCCCAGCCGATCGCTCGCCTGGTCGGCCAGCTCCAGGCACTGGTCGAAGTTGCCCCGCACCAGGAGCGTGCGCGCCCCGTAGGCGAGCGCCTGCGCCAGCTTCCCCAGGGCGACGTGCCCCTTGGGAACGAGCACCAGGGCGGGCAGGCCGCCCAGGGCGGCGTAGGCGGCGAGGGCCGCGGCGGTGTTGCCGGTGGAGGCGCACGCCACCGCGCGCGCGCCGATGCGCCGGGCCTGCGTCACGCCCACGGTCATGCCGCGGTCCTTGAACGAGCCCGTCGGGTTGTGGCCCTCGTGCTTGAGCAGCAGGCCCGTCGGACCCGCCCAGCGTGCCACGGCCGGGCTCGTCAGGAGGGGCGTATTGCCCTCCGGGTAGCACAGCACGTCCTGCGGCGGCGCGCTCGGGAGCACGGCCTCGCGGTAGCGCCACACGCCCGACGCCAGCACGCCCTGCCGCACGCCCCAGCGCGCGTCGAACGTGGCCCGCAGCGCGGCACCGCCCTGGGCCGGCGGGCGGTGGCGCACCTCGAGCAGGCCGCGGCACCGCGGGCAGCGGGGATGGGGATCGGACTCGGGAATCTCGCTGCCACAGCTCGTGCAGAGCTGCCACGTGTCGCTCATGCGCCTGCGAGTTTCAGTACGTCGTTGAGAATTCCACCCGCGGTCACCGCCGGCCCTGCGCCCGGTCCGGTGATGACGAGGGGATTCTTCTTGTAGCGCATGGTCGTGAAGATAAACTGATTGTCGGTCCCGTTGAGCGAGGCCATCGGGCTCGCCGCGTCCACTACCACGAGTCCCACGCGGATCCGTCGCGGCGTCACGATCGCCCGGTAGCGCAGCACCCCGTGCCGCTCCGCCGCCGCGGCC
The DNA here is from genome assembly GCA_003222155.1 of Gemmatimonadota bacterium. Lineage (GTDB taxonomy): Bacteria > Gemmatimonadota > Gemmatimonadetes > Gemmatimonadales > GWC2-71-9 > AG41. The sequence continues at coordinate 17,264 of QHUU01000069.1, forward strand.
ACGCGCTTCTCCCACGCCCCGTCGTATTCCTCCAACCGGCGCAGGAACGCGTCCAGCGACAGGCGGTCGGCCCCGTCCGGCACGAGCGATTCGACGGCGATGTCCGCGAGCTCTCCCGGGAAGCCGAGCAGCCGCCCGAGGATGAGCGCTTTGCGCGCGACGTCGAGCCCCGAGAGGTCTTCGCGCGGGTCGGGCTCGGGATATCCCTTGGCGATCGCGCCGCGCAGCGCCGCCGAGAAGCGCGTGCCCCGGCCCAGCTCGCCGAACAGATACCCGAGCGTGCCGGAGGGGCACCCCTCGATCTTCGCGACGCGGTCGCCCGAGTCCACGAGCTTCTGATAGGTGTCGATGATCGGCAGGCCCGCGCCCACGGTCGCCTCGTGCAACAGGCGACGGCCGTGCGCCTGCGCGGCGGCCCGCAGGGCATCGTAGCGGCGCTTGTCCGCGGTCACCGGGCGCTTGTTGGCGAGCACCACGTGCATCCCCGCGCCGAGCGCTGCCTTGATCGTGTCGGTCGTGTCGTCGGCCGTGAGGTCCACGAGCACCGGGTTCGCGAGGGCGTGCCGCGCGACGAACCCCACTGCCTCGGCGGTGCTCGCCCGCCGCCCCCCCGTCGCCTTGGTGAGGGGGGTGCCCTTGGCCTTGGCGGCCGCGAGCGCCGCCAGCCGCCGCGGGGACAGGCCGCGCGCGTCGAACACCAGCCCGCTCGTGTCGATCAGTCCGACGATGCGGAGCGTGAGCGAATCCTGCTTCACCTTGGCGATCATGGGCGCGAGCGTCCGCCCGATCTGTCCAAAGCCCAGGAGCACCACGTCCGTTCGCTCGGGATGCGCCACGGCGCCGCCCCCGATCTTCGAGAGCTGGAACGCCGCGTGCACGGCGCGCTGCGCCCGCGGGGCGTCCTTGGCGTCGACGACGAGCGAGAGATTCAGCTCGGACGAGCCCTGCGCCGTCGCGATGACGTTGATGCGCGCCTCGGCCAGCGCCGAGAAGACGCGCGAGGCAATGCCGGGCGTGCCTGCCATCCCCAGCCCCACCACGACGAGTGTGGCGAGGCCGCGCTGCACCTCCACGCCGTCGATCTCCTGGCGCGCGATCTCGGGCCGGAACGTCTCCTCCAGACTCTTGCGGGCTCGCTCGGCGCTCTCCTCGGGCACGCTGAAGCAGATCGAGTGCTCGGACGACGCCTGGGTGATGAGCGAGACGGAGATGCCCTCGTGGTGCACCGCGGCGAAGGTCCGGGCCGCGATGCCCGGAACGCCGAGCATGCCGCTCCCGGCGACCGTGAGCAGCGCCTGGCGCGGGATGGCGGACAATGCTTTCACGGGATACTGATGCAGCGTGCGGCGGCGCGAGATCTCCGTGCCGAGCGACGCGGGGTCGGCGAAGGGACGGATCCGGATCGCCACGTTGCGCTTGATCACGGGGATCAACGCCCGGGGGTGCAGCACCTTGGCGCCGTAGTAGGCGAGCTCCGCCGCCTCCCGGACGTGCACCTGCGGCACCACGCGGGCATCGGGGACGATGCGCGGATCCGCGGTCAAGAGGCCCGGCACGTCCTTCCAGAGCGACACCTCGCGTGCGCCGAGCACGCGGGCCAGGAGCGTCGCCGTGAGATCCGAGCCCCCCCGGCCCAGCGTCGCGACTTGGCCGTCCGGCGCCGCGCCGAGAAAACCGGGCACGACCGGCACGGCGCCACGGGCCAGCACGGGTCGCAGCGCCTTGCGGGCGCTGCGCTCCGTGCGCCGCAAGTCGGGCGACGCGTTGCCGAACGTGCCGTCGGTTTGCACGATCTCGGTAGCATCGACGTACGCGGCCGGGCAGCCGGCGGCGTCCAGGGCGGCCGCGAACAGCCGCGCGCACAGCCGCTCCCCGCGTGCCGCGAGGTAGTCGGTCGTGCGCGGCGTGAGCTCGCGCAGGATGCCGAGGCCGCCCGCCACCTGGTCCAGCTCGGTGAACGCCTCGTCGATCGATCGCAGCAACTCCTGCAGGCGGGCGCCCGCGGGGACGAGCGCCCGCGCCGCCGCCGCGTGCTGGGCGCGCAGTGCCTCGGCGGCCGCCCGCACATGACTCGCGTCGCCGCGCGCGGCGCGGGCGGCGCCGTCGAGCAGCGCGTCCGTCACCCCGCTCATCGCCGACACGACCACCACCAGCGGGCCCGGGCGCTGGGCCAGCACGATCCCGACGGCATGGCCAATCGCCGCGGCGTCCGCGAGCGACGCGCCGCCGAACTTGTGGATATGGGGAGGATGGGTCGGGCGAGCCCTGGCCATGGCTCAGGCCGTCTCGTAACCGCCGGCCGGGCGGTCGGCGTGGAACGTGTCGGCGGCCACGGCGCAGGCGCGCCACGCGCGCACCATCGCATCCCCGACTTGGGCGGCGCGCGCCGCAGGGCACAGCCCGACCACGGTCGGCCCGGAGCCCGAGAGCGTGGCACCGTAGGCCCCAGCCTGCCGCGCCGCGCTCGTGACCTCGTCGTAGCCGCGCACCAGCTGCCGCCGATACGGCACGTGCAGCACGTCGTCCAGCGCCGCCGCGAGCAGCCGCGCGTCGCCGTGCGCGAGGCCCTGCACCAGCGCGGCGCTCTTCGCCGCCGCGCGCACCGCCTGCTGGTGCGGCAGGGTGGCGGGCAGGGCGGCGCGCGCGCGCTTCGTCTCCACCATGAAGTCCGGCACCGCGAATACGAACGCGAGCGATGCATGGACGACCAGCGGTGCCACGATCAGCCCGTTCGGCCCTTGCAGGGCGAGGGTCGCTCCGCCGAACACGGCGGGAGCCACGTTGTCGGGGTGGCCCTCGAGCTCCGTCGCGAGCTCGGCCAGGGCGACGCCCTCGAGCGACAGGTCGAGCAGCACGGCCGCAGCCGCGGCTCCGGCGACCCCGGCCGCCGCGGACGACCCGAGCCCGCGTGCCACCGGTATCTCCGACTCGGCGGTGAGCACGAGGCCCGCGGGCACGTCGCGCCCGGAGCGGCGACACGCGGCGGCGAAGCCGCGATACAGGTAGTCCGCGTCCGCGGGCGTTTCGAGCGCACGCAGCGTGCCGCCACGCTCGATCGTGGGCGGGCCGACCGCGCTGCCCACGCGGGCCTCGAGCTGGACGGTCAGGCGGAGCCAGCGCGGGACGGCGACGCCCACGCAGTCGAAGCCGGCCCCCAGGTTGGCCGTCGAGCCGGGCACGCGCACCGTTACGCTCGCTCGCATCCGCCGTCCTCGTCTCCCTGAAAACAGAAAAGCCCGGGCAATGCCACGCCGCGGGCGGTCGCTTTTTAGCACCTTGTTTAACGTGGCGGCAATACGCGGCAAAGCACCACGAGCACTGCGGTTGTGTGTATGTTCAATACTCGCCGCAGGCGTCCGGTGCGTCAAGGAGCAGCGATGGGGACGGTTCGGGTCGGCATCCTCGGGGCGACGGGTACGGTCGGGCAGCGCTTCCTGCAGCTGCTCGAGCAGCATCCTCAGTTCACCGTCACCGCGCTCGCGGCTTCCGACCGGTCGCAGGGCAGGCCCTACGCCGAGGCCTGTGCCTGGCGGCTCCCGGGCGCCGTGCCGGACGCGGTACGCGGCCTCGTGGTCCAGGCGCCCGAGCCGCCGCTCGACTGCGACGTCGTATTCTCGAGCCTGCCGTCCGACGTGGCGGGGCCTGTGGAGACGCGGTTCGCCCGCGCCGGATACCGGGTCTTGACCAATTCGTCGTCGCACCGCATGGACGATGCGGTGCCGCTGCTCATTCCGGAGGTGAACCCCGACCACCTCGCGCTGCTCGACGCCTGCAAGCAGACGGGGGGTGGGTTCATCGTCGCGAACCCCAACTGCTCGACGGTGATGATCGCGCTCGCCTTGGCGCCGCTCGCCGCCCGGTTCGGCATCGCGGCCGTCGCCGTCACGACGCTGCAGGCCATCTCCGGCGCGGGATACCCCGGCGTGGCGTCGCTCGACATCACCGACAACGTGGTCCCGTTCATCCCCGAAGAAGAGGAAAAGATCGAGCGCGAGACGCGGAGGATCCTCGGCTCCCTCGATGCCGGTCGAGTGGCGCCCGCGAGTTTTGCCGTGAGCGCGCAGTGCCACCGCGTGAACGTCGTCGATGGGCACCTGGCGGCGGTGCGGGTGAAGCTCGCCCGCGCGGCGGACCCCGCGGAGCTACGCGAGGCGTTCGCGTCCTTCACCGGGCTGCCCCAGGAGCTCCGCCTCCCCAGCGCCCCGGCGCGGCCGATTCTCGTACGCGACGAGCCGGACCGCCCGCAGCCGCGGCTCGACCGCGACGCCGGGCGGGGCATGAGCGTCACCGTCGGCCGCATCGCCCGGGACACGGTGCTGGGGCACCACTTTGTCGCGTTGAGCCACAACACGATCCGCGGGGCCGCGGGCGCGGCGATTCTCAACGCCGAGCTGCTGCTCGCGCGGGGGTACCTGAAAGTGTGACCCGCGTCACGCTGTGACCGCCGGGCAACCCGCGCAGTCTTTACCTGCGGACGCGCTGCCGGGTCCTGTTAACGGCCGAAACGGAGCATCCGTCTAACCGGCGTCTCTCGAGCAGCGCCCTCGCACCCGAACCGTCGGAGGATTGTCGTATGCGCCGCATCACCCCGAATGCCTGGCGGGCCGCCGCCGGTACGATCACCGTCGCGCTGTTCGCCGCATGTTCCCCCTCACCCGTAACCTCGCCCCAGAATTCCGTCCTCACTCAACCGCAAGCCAACGCCGTCGCCGAAGTCGTCGCCACCGATGCGGCCTCGCTCGTCGATGGGGCGACGCTCGACGCCGCGACCGGCACGCCGTTCGCCGTGGCCCCGATGCCCGGCTCGCCGGCGCTGGCCACGTCGTCCGCGACCTGCACGCCCACGCGGAGCCCGTCCCCGCCGACCAACTCCGACGGCGACCCGGTACCCGACTCGGTGCGCGTTGACTTCACCGGCTGCACCTTCACCGGCGACGGGCACACCGTCGCGGTGAGCGGCTCGATCGACCTCGTCGATCCGACACCGGCGATCACCGACCGGGCGTTCCGGATGCGCTCCAACGCGCTCACGCGCACGGTGACCAACTCGGCGACGGGGGCCACGCGCTCCGTGGTCGAAACCGGCGTCCGCTCGGTTGTGCCGACCGCCGACCGGGTGCAGCTCGCCGATACCATGACGACCGAATACACCTTCGCCACCGGCACGACCGCATCCCACGTGCGCAAGTGGCTGGCGACCTTCACCGCCGACCAGGCCGGGTCGATCCAGCTCGGCTCGCGCCTCCCGAGCGGCGTTTGGACCATTGCCGGGAAGTCTGCGTACACGTCCGGCACCAACAGCTACTCCCTGTCCGTGACCACCACCGATCCGTTGCACTACAACGCGAGCTGCAATGTCGAGCCGCGGTTCGATTCGGGGACGATCTCGGTGCAGGTGACCAAGGGCACGACGTCCACTACCGTGACGATTACGTTCACCGGTTGCGGCCAGTACTCGGTCAGCAAACCTGCTGCCTAGTGCTTGACCTGACCCTGGGCGCGAGCCCGGGGTGACGGGAAGGTCGGCTGTACGAGTCGAGGCCCGATCCGCTGCCGGATCGGGCCTCATTGCGTATAATGGGGCCTCTGGTCCATGCCCACGTCATCCTCAATCCGGCCGCGGGGCGCGGTGCGGCGGCGCGCGCGCTTGACCCGATCGTGCGCGAGTTGCGGCGCCAGGGCTGGGCCGTGGAAGCGGAGCGTACCGACCGTCCCGGACACGGTGTCGAGCTCGCGGCGCGTGCGGTCCGCTCGGGTGCCCGCTGCGTCGTGGCCGTGGGCGGTGACGGCACGGTGCACGAGGTCGCGAACGGCCTGTTGCAAGGCGGGGGCGGGGAGAGTGCCGTGCTCGGTGTGGTGCCGATCGGCAGCGGCAACGACTTCGCGAAGCTCGTCGGCCTGGCGCGGCACAGTCCGGTGCGTGCGGTCCGACGGCTGGTCACGGCCCACGCGGTCGCGTTCGACGTCGGTCACGTGCTCGACGAGTACTTCGTGAACAGCGCAGGAGTCGGGTTTGGGGCCGAGGTCGTGCGCGTCCGGAACGCGATGCCGGGTCTGTCGGGGTTCCTGTCGTATCTCGTGCCCGTGTTTCGCGCGTTCGCGCGGTTCCGGCCGCCGCGCCTCGAAGTGCGGGCGTCCGGATTCGGCGAGACGGGGTACATGATGATGGTCGAGATCTGCAATGGCACCACGGCGGGAGGGAGCTATCGGTTCGCTCCGGCGGCGCTCCCCGGAGACGGGCGGTTGGACGTGTGCGTCGTGCGGCGCGTCTCGCTCGCGCGGTTTCTCCTCGCCGTGCCGCGCGTGATGCGCGGCACCCACGGCACGATGCGGGAGGTGACGCTGTTCCAGACGCGCTCGATCACGCTGCGCTCTCTCGAGGGGCCGCTGGTGCTCCACCTGGACGGCGAGTTGCGCGAGTCGGCCGTGGGCGAGTGCACCGTGCGGGTGCGGCCGGGCCGGCTCAAGGTGCTGGTGGCACGGTGACGGGACACCGGCTCGGGCTCGTCGCCATGTTGCTCCTGTCCGCCGGACCGACCGTCCGCCTCGCCGCCCAGGTTCCCGATACGTCCCATGCCCCGCCGCCGATCGTCACGACGGGCGCCGTGGTCGTCGCGTCCGATACGACCCATCGCATCCGGCCGATGGGGGCGTTCTTGCGGTCGCTCCTCGTGCCCGGGTGGGGTCAAGCGGTGACGGGACGGCACGTCGCCGGCGCCGTGTTCGCGACGTGGGAAGGGGTGAGCGCGATGATGACCCTCAAAGCGCGATCGGAGTTTCACTACCTGCAGGAGGCTCGATCGGCGAACGTGGGGGCCAAGCGGCAGGAGGTGCAGGACTGGCTCTTCTTGTGGATCTTCAACCACCTGTTTGCCGGCGCGGAAGCGTTCGTCTCGGCGCACCTCCAGGACTTCCCCAAGGATCTGAAGGTCCGGGCGTTTCCCGGCGGCGTCGGGCTCAGCGTGCCGGTGCCCCGCCCGTGAACCGCGCTCCGCTCGGCGTGTTCGACTCGGGGATCGGCGGCCTCACGGTGGCGCGCGCCCTGTTCGAGCGCCTGCCCCAGGAGTCGGTGATTTACTTCGGCGACACCGCGCGCGTCCCATACGGTCCCAAGTCACCGGACACGGTGCGCCGCTACGCGGGTGAGATTCTCGCGTACCTGCTGGGGCGCGGTGTAAAGGCCCTGGTCGTGGCCTGCAACACTATCAGCGCACACGCGCTCGACTACCTCGCCGCCCGCTGCCCAGTCCCCCTGGTCGGCGTGATCGAGCCGGGCGCGCGCGCGGCCGTGGCGGCGACCCGCTCCGGGAAGGTCGGCGTGATTGGGACTGCGGGCACGGTCGCGAGCGGTGCCTACGAGCGGGCCATCAAGGCGCTCAGGCCCGATACGCCCGTCTGCGCGCAGGCCTGCCCCCTGTTCGTGCCCCTCGTCGAGGAAGGGTGGTTCGACCACCCCGCCACCGAGCTGATCGCGCGGCAGTATCTCGAGCCGTTGCAGCGCGCCGCCGTCGATGTGCTCGTGCTCGGATGCACGCACTACCCGCTGCTCAAACCCCTGCTGGCGCGCGTGCTCGGGTCCGGCGTGACGCTCGTGGACAGCGCGGAGGAGACGGCCAAGGTAGTCGCGCAGGCGTTGGAGCAGGGAGGCCTCGCGACGGCACCCGATGCCGCCGCCGTTCACCGCTTCGTGGTCTCGGACGACGAGCCGCACTTCCGCCGTGTCGGTGCGCGGTTCCTCGGAGAGAAGCTGCAGATCGTCGAGGTCGTCCCGCTGGGTTGACGTCCTCTCGCGACGACCCTCCGTGACGTATTACTGAAACGTCTTCAGCTCGATGCCGTCCCGCGTGACCATGGCGTAGCGTCCCCCATCCAAGAAGGCGCCCGGGTTGACATACGCTCGCCCGTTCGGGAGCTCGGCGATGGCAGGTCGATGCGTGTGGGCGAGGATCGCCAGCTGCAGGTCAGGTCGCCGGGCCAGCAGCTCCTCGGCGTAGCGGGCCTGCGCGCGCTCGGCGCGGTCCAGCACGGCCCGGTCGCGGGTGGTGTCCGCGAGCTTGCGCGACAGCTGGTGCGCGATCCAGAACCCCAGATCCGGGTGGAGCGCGCGGAACAGCCGGATGGTGGCGGCGTGGCGGGTCACACGGTGCATGAGGCGCGCGCTCCAATGCTGCTCGGTCAGCCCGTCGCCGTGGGCCACGAAGGCGCGGCGTCCCGCCACGTCGATCTCGGCCTCGCCGGCGTAGAACGCGATGCCTAGATCTTTGGTGAGGAAATCGCCGCCCCAGCGATCGTGGTTGCCGCCCACGAAGGTGACGGGGACGCCGCGGGTGCGCACGCTATGGAGCTTCGCGATGGTCCCGAAGTGACGCCGCGGGATCACCGCCCGGTACTCGAACCAGAAGTCGAACAGGTCGCCGTTGATGAGCAATGCGTCGCCCAGGTCCGGCACTGCGTCGAGGAAACGGTGGAACGCGGCGGCGACGGCGGGTGGCACCTGGCCCAGGTGGGCGTCGGCGACGACGAGCACGCGCGAAGCTGGGGCGGGCACGCCCCAAGCTAGGAATCCCGCGAAACGCCCGCAAGCGCCTGTCGTATTTGACTTTTGCCGATCGGCTGTGGATGTTGCCCCGGCGTGATCAGCTCGATAACGCTCCGCGTCAACTACTCCGAGACCGATCAGATGGGCGTGGTCTACCACGCCAACTACTTGATCTGGTTCGATCGCGCCCGCACCGAGCTGATGCGCGAGACCGGGGTCGCCTACAAAGAGCTGGAGCAGCAGGGCGTGTACCTCGCGGTGTCCGAGGTCGATGTCCGCTTCCGCGCGGCGGCGCGCTACGACGATCTGGTCCGGGTGCGCTGCTGGGTCCGCGAGGTGGAGTCGCGACGCGTCACCTTCGGCTATGCCGTCGATCGTGCGGCCACGGGCGATCTGCTCGCGACCGGTGTGACCTCGCTCGTGTCCCTCACGCACCAGCACACGCTCACGCGTCTCCCCGCGCATGTCCTCGACCTGCTCGAAGCGACTCCGGACCCGGTTCGCCTCTAGGTCTCGCGTGCTGCTCGTAGTGCTGTTGCTCGCGGCGCGCCCCGCCGCGGCCCAGCGCGAGGAGGGAGCCGTGGACGCGCTGGCCCGTCTCCTCGCCGCGACGGACGCCCGCGCCTTCGACGCGGGACTCGCGCGTGAGACGCTCGGGGCTGCCGACCCATTCGTGCGCCGACAGGCGGCCCTCGCCGCCGGCCGCAGCGGCGACACGGCCGCCGTGGCGCCGCTCCTCGCGGCGCTGCGGGACTCGAGCGCGCCCGTCCAGGCGGCAGCCGCGTTCGCGCTCGGGCTGCTCAAAGATGCGCGGGCGGTCGCGCCGCTCGCCGCGCTCACGCGCACCGGAGACGGCGCGCCCCAATGCGAGGCGGTCACCGCCATCGCGAAGATCGGCGGGGACGAGGGCGCGCGCGGCGTGGCGGACTTGCTCGACGTCAAGACCGCGCCAGGGGCCGGCACGTCGGCCGTCCAGCGGGTCGCGCTGCTCGAGGCGTGGCGCCTGGGGACCCGCGCGCCGGTGGCCCAATTGACGGACTTCGCCCGCGATCCCGATCCGGCCGCGCGGGCCCACGCGGTCTATTCGCTGGCGCGGCTGCGGATCGCGCGCGCCGTTCCCGCGCTGCTCGGCGCGCTCGCCGATCCCGAGCCGTACGTGCGCGCCGTCGCCCTGCCCGGGGTGACGCGTGCCTTGAGCGACAGCGCCCAGATCCCCCCGCCGGAGGTGATCGCCCGCATCCGGCCGCTGCTGGGCGATCGCGACCGTCGCGTCCGCGTCAACGCGTTGCGCGCGCTCGCTTCGTTTCGCGACAGCGCGCTCGTCGGTCTGGCGCTCCCGCTCGTCACGGACCGGGATGTGAACGTCGCCGTGCAGGCCGAAACGACCCTCGGGGTCTTGGGCGGGGTCCGCGCCGCGGCGCAGCTTCGGGCCAGGCTGGCGAGCGCCCGGTTCACGTTGCGCCGCCAGGCGGCGATCGCGCTGGCGCAGGCGGACAGCGCGGCCGGCGTGGCCGCCGCCGCCGAGCTGGCGCGGGACCCGGACTGGCGCTGGCGCAGCGTCGCGGCCGAAGCGTTCGGCGCCGCCCGCGACCGCGCGCGTCTCGAGGCGCAGCTGACGGACTCCGACGGTCGCGTGGTGGCGCAGGCGCTTCAGACCGTCGGCCGCGTCGTGGCCGAAGGTGACACGAGCCTCGCCCCTCGCGCCCGGGCGCTGCTCGCCCATCGCGACGCCGCCGTGCGGAGCGTCGCCGCCGATCTGCTCGCGCGCCATCCCGCGCTCGCCGACGTCGACGCGCTCGCGGCCGCCTATGAGCGTGCGGCGACCGACTCGTTCGACGATGCCCGCCTCTCCGCGGTCGCCGCGCTCGGCGCCATCGCCGGCACCGGCCCGGAGGGCAGGGCGGCCGTCACCACCCGGTTCGTGGACCGCGCGCCCCGCCCGGACGACTACCAGGTGCGGCGCATCGCCGCCGAGAAGCTCCCCGACGCCGCGGCGCGCTGGGGACCTGTGGCCCCGATCGCGACGGGACGGTCGCTCGACGACTACCGCTCCGTCGTGCGGCGCTATCTCCTGCCGGTGCGTCGGGGCGAAGTGCCCCCGCGTGTGACCATCGAGACCGATCGCGGCGCCCTGGTGGTCGAGCTGTTCCCGGCCGAGGCGCCGCTCACGGTCGCGGCCTTTCTCGCGCTCGTCGATCGGCGCTACTTTGACGGCTCCCGGTGGCATCGTGTGGTCCCGAATTTCGTCGTGCAGGACGGCGATCCGCGGGGTGACGGCTGGGGCGGGCCGGGTTTCGTGCTGCGCGACGAGCTGAACCCGGTGCGCTACGAAACGGGGACCGTGGGAATGGCGCTGTCGGGGCCCGACACGGGGGGCAGCCAGTTTTTCATCACGCACTCGCCGCAGCCGGGTCTCGACGGCACCTACACCGTATTCGGCAGGGTGGTCTCGGGGCTCGCGATCCTCGGGAGCGTGGCGCAGGGTGAGCGCATTCGGAGCATCCACCGCTGACCGTTATCGGGTTTAACTATTGAGACGGCAACGTTTTCCGCTTGACCGGCGGATAGCACTCTCCTACATTGGCGCCTGTGCGCTGCTGCTGCTCGGCTGCCCCGGCTCGTTGCCGCCGCTCGTGCCCATGCCGCTCGCACCGATGGACCGGGACAGTGGCGTGGTCTGGGCGGCGGCGACCGTGCCCGCTCGCTCGACGCTGATCCGATTCCGCTGGAAGTATCGCGACGCGGGCAAGAGCTACGCCGGCAGGGCCGCCGTGCGGATTGCACCGCCGGATTCCCTGCGCATCGACTATGCCGGGCCGTTCAACTGGGGGGCGGGAGCGGCGTTCGTGGTCGGCGACACCACCGTGTGGGCCGACCCGGAAAAGAACTTCCGCTCGCTCGTGCCGGCCGTCCGGATGCTGTGGGCGGGGCTCGGCATCGTGCGGCCGCCGGCGGTCGGCGCCGCCGTGTTCGGGATCGTGTCGTCGCCGGGTGTGGATAGTGCGCGAATCTGGCGGTTCGTGCAGGGTGAGGACACGCTCGACTATCGCCTGGCGAGGGGCGGTGCGCGGGTGCTCGAGGCGGAGTGGCGGCGGCAGGGCAAGGTGGTGGCACGCAGCCGCGCCGAGTTGGACGTTCGTGCGATGCCGGCCAGCGCCCGCATCGACTTTCCGGAGGGCCCGGCGCGCTTTGAGTTCACGGTCGGTTCGGTGGACACGACGGTGGTGTTCGATTCGGCGACGTGGCACAGGCGCCGCTAGCGCCCTCGCCCTCGCGCTGACGGGGTGCGTGTACGGCTTCAAGGGCGGCGGCCTGCCGAATATCAAGACGGTCGCGGTCCTGCCATTCGACAATCAGACCGCCGAGCCCGCGCTCACCAAGGAAGTGAACGATGCGGTGCTCGAGGCGTTCCAGGGTCGGCTCGGGCTCCGCACGGCGGGCGAGAACAACGCCGACGCCGTGGTGCGGGGCAAGGTGACCCGCTACGATCCCGACGTGCCGCTCTCGTTCCAGGCGGGGCAGGGGCGCACCGACGTCACCCAGCGCCAGGTGTCGATCACGGTGGATGTCGAGATCCTGGACCAGCGCGAAGGCAAGACGCTGTGGCAGCGGCAGGGGCTCAGCGAGACAGGTGAATACCGGCCGCCCCAGGAAGCGGATGGGCGCAAGATCGCGCTGCAGAAGCTCGTGAGAGACCTGGTGGACGGAGCGCAGTCGCAGTGGTGACCCGGCGGGGGGCGAGCTCGATGGGTTGTCTCGTCACCCTGCTCCTCTTCGTCGCGGCCCTGTACTACGGCGTCAACATCGGCGAAGTGTTCTTCCGCTACTACCGCCTCCTGGACGAGATGCAGACGCAGGCCCAGCTCGCGCCGTCCCTGGACGACGGCACGATCCGGCGCCGCATCCAGGCGGCCGCGCAGGACATCGGCCTCCCGGCCGAAGCGCAGCAGATTCGCATCGCGCGCCGGGCGTCGCCGCGCGAGATCGTGATCGAGACCGAATACGGCGAGACCGTCACGCTCCCGTTGTTCAAACACACCTTCACCTTTCATCCCAAAGCGTCCCAGCCGCTGTAGCGTCCGCGTGAACACCGCCGAGAAGATCCGGGCGGCAGAGGCCGCCGCGCGCTGGCGCCGGGGGCACTCCGGCCCCGTCGTGTTCACCAACGGCGTGTTCGATCTGCTGCACGTGGGACACGTCGCCCTGCTCGAGGCGGCCCGCGCCGAGGGCGCGGCGCTGGTCGTCGGCGTGAACAGCGACGCCTCGGTGCGACGGCTGAGCAAGGGGAGCCGCGGCGACCGGCCGGTGGTGCCGGAGCGGGAGCGTGCCCGGCTGGTCGCCGCGCTCGAGTCGGTGGACTGCGTCGTCGTGTTCGACGAAGACAGCCCGCTGGCCTTGATCGAGCGCCTCCGACCCGACGTCCTGGTCAAGGGGGCGGACTACGCGCGCGACGCGATCGTGGGGGCGGACGAGGTGGAAGGGTGGGGCGGGCGCGTCGTGCGCGTCCCCCTCGTCGCCGGCGTGTCGACGACCGAGCTGTTGGCGCGGCTGCGGGGCGAGGGCGGGCGGTGACGTCTCCCTCTGTCCCATCGAGGAAGCTCCTCATCGCCACCCGCAACGAGGGCAAGATCCGTGAAATCCGCGACCTGTTCCATGGTCTGCCCTTCCAGCTGGCCTTCCCGGTGGACCAGTTTCTCGAGCGCCTGCCGGACGAAGGCGATCTCGAGCGCGGTACCAGCTTCGCCGAGAACGCGGTCGCCAAGGCCCGCTACTTCGCCAAGCGGGGCAACGTCCCGACCTTGGCCGAGGACTCGGGGCTCGAGGTCGACGCCCTCGAGGGCGCGCCCGGGGTGTTCTCGGCGCGCTGGGCGGAGATGCACGGCGCGGGCGCCGGCGACGCGGCCAATAACGCGCTGCTGCTCGAGCGCCTGGCGGGCGTTCCCGACGCGCAGCGCACCGCGCGCTATCGCTGCGTCGTCGCCTATCTCGACACACCGCTTGCCAAGCCGCAGCTGGTCGAGGCGACGTGCGAAGGGCGCGTCCTCACCGAGCCGCGTGGGACCGGGGGCTTCGGGTACGACCCGTTGTTCTTCTCCCTCGACCTCGAGATGGCGTTCGCCGAGGCGCCGCTGCCGGCCAAGCAGCGGGTGTCGCACCGCGGGCGGGCGATCCGCGCGCTGGTCGAGGTGCTGGTGCGACGCGCGGGCTAGCGGCCGGGCGGTCCGTGGCACGGCGCCGCGCCCGAGTCGCTGAACGTCTGGCCCGGATCCGGGACGAACGTCCACTCGTAGCTCGACGGCCGCAGCGTGAGCTTCAGGACGCCGCGGGCGCTGTTGTTGCGAACCTCGCTGTTCGCCGCGATGGCGCCGAGCTGGTCGAGCGCGGCCCCCCCGGTCCCCACGGTGAACTCGCGGATGCCGGTGGCGGCGTCCGCCACCCCGGCGGCGGTCTGGGGCGCGAAGCGCTCGTACACGTGGGCGTGACCCGTCACCACGACCTCCGCACCAGCCTCATAAAGCGCCTGCCACAGGGGCTGCACGGCGGGGTTACCGCCCTGATGCGCCGAGCTCGACGAGAACAACGGCTCGTGCCACACCGCCAGCGCGCACTGCGCCGGGTGCGTGGCGAGGTCGGCGCGCAGCCAGTGCTCCTGCAGTGATCCCAGGGCCATGCTCTGGTAATTGTTGAGCACCACGACGTGCCAGGTCCCCAGTTCGTAACTGTAGAACCCTCGCCCGGTGTCGCCGGCCGCGGCGCCGAAATACGCGAAATAGCCCGCCGCGCGCGGCGTCGCGTATTCGTGGTTCCCGGGGGCGGGTCTTGTCCTGGCTCGATGACGGCCCCAAGACGGCGCATAGCACCTGGCGTAGTCGGTCGCGGTGCCGTCGGGGTACGCGTTGTCGCCCGCCGTGAAGACCGTGCCCGGGATCGCGTCGAGCAACACGGCGGTCGCCTCGTCGTACACGTCCGTGCAGGTGGCGATGTCCCCGGCGCCGACGAGAATCGTCGCGGTCGTCGGTGTGACGGTGATGGTGGCGGCGACGCTGTGACCGTCCACGCCGGCCGTGACCGTGGCGCGGCCGGGAGCCCAGGCGGTGGCCACGCCGCGCGGGTTCACGCGCACCACAGTCGTGTCGCTGCTCACCCAGGTCGCCGCGCGCGCGGCCACTGCGCTGCCGCCGGCGTCCTTCGCCACCACTGCGAGTCTGAGCCTGGCGCCGACTGCGAGATTCGCTGACGGGGGTGAAACGTCCAGGCTCGCCACCGGTGGCGGCGGTGCGGCGCCGTGACAGCGCGCGCTTCCCGTGTCGGCGAACGTCTCTCCCGCGACGGGCACGAACCGCCAGCGATAGCCACCGTCGTCGAGGGCGAGCCGCAGCACACCGGGCGCTCCGGTGTTGCGCACCTCGCTGTTCGCAAGCGGGCCCAGCGGGAATCGGTTGATGCCGATCCCTCCGGTGCCGACGATGAACTCGCGAATGCCACGCGCCGGGTCGGCTGCGCCGTCGGGCGTCTGCGGGGCGAAGCGCTCGTAGACCTCGTAATGCGCGTTGACGACGAGCTCGGCGCCGGCGGCGTACAGGTCGTCCCACAGTGGCTTGACCGCCGGCTCGACTTGACCGCCGCCCGCATAGGACACCGAGCTGAAGCGCGGCATGTGCCAGTAGGCGACCGTGCAGAACGTCGGGTGAGTCGCGAGATCCCCGCGGAGCCACTGCTCCTGCGTCGAGCCCGCGCTCATCGCGATGCTCGAATTGAGGACCACGACGTGCCACGTGCCGAGCTCGTAGCTGTAATAGCCTTTCCCCGAATCGCCCGCGGCGCGGCCGAAGTATCGCCAGTATGCCGCCGCCCCGGGGCTCCAGTATTCCATGTGGCCCACCGCCGGCCTGGTGCGTGCCCGGAAGCGTCCCCACGACGGCCCATAACAGTTGGTGAAATCGGACGCCACGGAATCCGTGGCGTACACGTTGTCGCCCGCGGTGAAGATCGTACCGTGGATCGTATCGAGCAGGGCGGCGGTCGCTTCGTCGTCCGCCAGATCGCAGCGCGCGACGTCGCCGGCCCCGACCAGCACCGCGGCGGCATCCGGGGGCGGGGGCGGGGGCGGGTCAGTCGGTGGGCGATCGGTACACATGAGCGCACCGATGCACAACAAACACACACGGGTTCGACCGAGCGGCGACATGAAGGATGCCTTAGCGGGTGTCGCCGACCGCTGGTCAACTCCGGTGCCGGAGCGGCGCAGGTATCCAAACTGTGACGAGACCGTGACCGGCGTGCGCTTCGCGTCGGGTATGAATGACGCTGGGTCTCGATCGCAGCGGCGTATTGGGTGCGTTCGCTACATGGCGTTGCAACAACCATTGTCGATCCGTCACGGCAGAGGTGGGGCGGGTTCCGACTCCCGGATCGCCGCTCGCGCCGCGGCCCGGGGACTGCATCACCGGACGGTGAGTACTGAAACGATGCCCGTTCTCGACCAGGATCCGATCCCCGACCTCGCCGTGCGGGCGAGTGCGACCCGGGACCGTCGCCACAGGCTGGCCCCGGCGATCGTGCTCGGCGCGGAGACCGCCAGCCTCGGCGTCGTCCGCGCGCTGGGGCGCCACCGCGTGCCGGTGGTCGTGCTGCACTACGGTGCCACGGACACGGCGCATCGCTCACGCTACGTGACCGCGAGAGCGCGAATCGCTCCCCCCCACGAGGACGAGGCCGCGTTCGTGACGGACGTCCTCGCGGCGGCCGAGCGGTACGGTGGGGGACTGCTCATTCCCACGTCCGATGAAGCCGTGGTGGCCGTTTCCCGCAACCTGTCCGTCCTCGCGGATCGCTACACCGTGGCGTGCACGCCGTGGGAGATCACCGCCACGTTCATCGAGAAGCGGCTGACTTACGAGCTCGCGCAACAGATCGGCGTCGCGTGTCCGCGCACCCTCGCTCCCGCGTCGCGCGACGATGTCCTGCGCTATGCCGAGGACGCGCGTTTCCCCTGTCTCGTCAAGCCGTCTCGCGGCTACCGGTTCGTCGTGCGGTTCCATACGAAGATGTTCATGGTGTACACGCGGGAGGACCTGCTCGCGCGCTACGACCAGGCGACCGCAGCGGGATGCGAGGTGGTGCTGCAGGAATTCATCCCCGGGGCCGATGGGGAAGGCGTGAACTACAATTCCTACTGGTGGGACGGAGCGCCGCTGGTCGAATTCACGGCGGTGAAGGTGCGCGGGGGCCCGCCGGCCGTGGGCTCACCGCGCGTCGTCGAGAGCCGCTTCGTGCCGCAGGTGCTCGCCCCGGGACGCGCCATCCTCCGGGCCATGGGGTTCTCGGGCTACGCCTGCACCGAGTTCAAGCGCGACCCCCGGGACGGCCGTCTCAAGCTGATGGAAGTGAACGGGCGCCACAATCTGTCGACCGCCCTCGCGGTGCGCTGCGGCATCGATTTCCCCTGGCTGCAGTATCGCCATCTGGTGCACGGCGTGGCGCCGGAGCCGACGCGCTTCGAAGAGGGGGTCTACTGGATCGACCTGTTGCGCGATGTGGGCTACAGCGTGACGCGTCGCCGCGCCGAGCGCTATCCGTTGCGCGACTACCTACGCCCCTACCTGCGTCGCCACGTCTTCGCCATCCCCGCGTGGCGCGACCCGGCGCCCTTCGTGTGGGAGTGCCGCACCCTCCTGGCGCGTCTGCGCGGCAGCCGGCGGGATCGGCCGGCGTCGGCCGCGGTTTGGACCGCGGCGAAGGACTAGCTAACTTGAGGCTCGCAACGCCGACGGGGCGTAGCGCAGCCCGGTAGCGCGTCTGGTTTGGGACCAGAAGGTCCCGGGTTCAAATCCCGGCGCCCCGATTTCCCGTTCGTCTGAACGTATGCCCGATACCTCACGCCCCATCCATATCCTGCTCGTCGAGGACAACGTCGACGACGTCGAGCTGACCCTGCGGGCGCTCGAGCGCGCCAAGGTGCGAAACCAGGTCTGGACCGTCACCGACGGGACCGACGCCCTCGCGTTTCTGCGCGGCCAGCCGCCGCACCAGGACGCTCCCCGGCCCGACCTCGTGCTGCTCGATCTCAACCTCCCGGGCCTGGACGGTCGCGACGTGCTGCTGCGGATCCGGGAGGATCCCCAGCTGCGCGGGCTGGCCGTCGTCGTCCTCACGGCCTCCGACGAGGAGCGCGAGCACCTCGCGGCCCTGGCAGCCGACGCGTTCCTTACCAAGCCCGTCGACCTGGACCGCCTCGGATGGCTGGTCCGGGTGATGGCGAACCTGGGATGGGCGATCGTGAAGACCGGCGGCTGACCCGGCCCCCCCCCGGGCCCGTGGAACCGCCGGGCGGCCCCGGGTGTTCTCACCGTTGCAGCTTGAGCGGAGGAGAATACGATGCGCAGGAAGCCTCGCCGAACCGCGCAGCGCCGGCCCTGCCGCCACCCGCAGCAGCATGAAACCGACTGGCTCGGCCGGACCTATTTCGGCTGTCCCGTGTGCAACCGCTGGAAGTTGACGAAGCCGAAGCACGCGCCCGCCGACGGCAAACGCCTGGCGGCGTGAAGAGAACAGGGGCCAGGACATGTAGTCCTGGCCCCGTTTCGCTGTTCTCCCCTGTGCGTCTGTGCGTCTAGCCTCGGCCTGTCCTATTCTCCATAGGGTATCCAGATGTTCTTGACCTGCGTCGCCTGTCGCAGGAACTCCCTGCCTTCACTCTCCATCCAGTCCCGCGGGTCCCACTCCACCCACGTCCGCTTCATGTTGCCCGCCGACGCCCGCTCAACCTCGGCGCCGGCCGCCTGATTCCCGAAATACCACACGGCGTCCACGTCGTCGTGCTCGGCGAGCACTTTCGCCAGCGCGTCCTTGGCTCCGGTGATGATGTTGATCACCCCCGCGGGGACATCCGAGGCTTCGAGCACCGTGTACAGCTCGGTGGCGGCCAGCGGCTGCGTCTCAGAGGGGACCACGATCACCGTGTTACCGACCGCCACGGCGGGCGCGACCAGGGACACGAGACCGAGCAGCGGGTGCTCGTCAGGACAGGCGATCCCCATCACCCCGATGGGCTCGTTCATCGCCAGGGTGACGCCCCGGATGGGCGTCTGATGCACCGCGCCGTCGTACTTGTCGGCCCACGCGGCGTACGAGAACAATCGCGCGACCGCGGCCTCAACCTCCTCTCGGACCGAAGCCTCGCCCTGTCCCGCCATGGCCCCGACGAGCCCGGCGAATTCGGCCGCCCGTACCGCCAGGTTCTCGGCGATATAGTAGAGGATCTGCCCGCGGGCGTGGCCGCTGGTGTGCGCCCACGCGGCCGCCGCGTGCGCCGCCTCGACCGCGTTGCGGATGTCTTTGCGATTCCCGTCGGCGACTTCGCCGAGGAGCGTGCCCGATGGGGCCAGGATCTTGCGGCTGTACCCCTGATCGGGGCGTACCTGCGCGCCGCCGATGAAGAGCTTGTAGGTGCGATCGATCGGCGGGACTTGGTTCGAACGCGGAACGCGGAAGTCGGAACGCGGAACGGGTGCGCGTCTCTTGTTCCGCGTTCCGCGTGCCGCGTTCCGCGTTTGTTGGAGATACTCCCACATCCCCTCTTTCCCGCCTTCCCGCCCGAACCCCGACTCCCGGTACCCGCCGAACCCCGATGCCGCGTCGAACAGGTTCGTGCAGTTGATCCACACCACGCCCGCCTTGATCTTGGGCGCCACGTCGAGCGCGAGGTTGACGTTCTCCGTCCACACGCTCGCGGCGAGCCCGTAGGGCGTGTTGTTGGCCAGCTCCACGGCCTCCGCCGGGGTGCGGAACGTCATCGTCACGAGGACCGGTCCGAAGATCTCGACCTGGGCGATCGTGGCCGCGGGCGACACGTTGGTGAACAGCGTCGGCGGATAGAAATACCCGTCCGTGGGACAGGCCCACGACGGCTGCCACAGCGTCGCCCCTTCTTCCACGCCGCGGCTCACCAGCGTGCGGATCCGCTCCAGCTGCACCGGCGCGACGATCGCGCCCATGTCGATCGCCTTGTCGAGCGAGGGACCCACCCGCAGCTTCTCCATGCGCGCGCGCAACTTCGCGACCAGCCGGTCGGCCATTCCCTCGTGTACCAGCAGCCGCGACCCGGCGCAGCACACCTGTCCCTGGTTGAACCAGATCGCGTCCACCACGCCCTCGACCACGCTGTCGAGATCGGCGTCGTCGAACACGATGAACGGGCTCTTGCCGCCGAGCTCGAGCGAGAGCTTCTTACCCGAGCCCGCCGTCGCTTTCCGAATGATGCGGCCCACCTCGGTCGACCCCGTGAACGCGATCTTGTCGACGTCCCGGTGGTTGACGATCAGCTCGCCGGTGCGGCCGTCGCCCGTCACGACGTTGAGCACGCCCGCCGGGAGACCGGCCTCGTGCGCCAGCTCGGCGAGGCAGAGCGCCGTGAGCGGCGTGAACTCGGCGGGCTTGAGCACCACCGTGTTTCCGGCGGCGAGCGCGGGCGCCACCTTCCACGCCACCATCAGGAGCGGGAAGTTCCAGGGCACGATCTGCCCGACCACCCCCACGGGCCCGTAACCCGCGAACTCCGACTGGGCGAGCTGCGCCCAGCCCGCATGATGATAGAAGTGGCGGGCGACGAGCGGGATGTCGAGATCGCGCGTCTCGCGGATCGACTTGCCGTTGTCGAGGCTTTCGAGCACCGCCAGGAGCCGGGCGTGCTTCTGCACCGCACGGGCGAGCGCGTACAGGTGACGCGCGCGGGCGTGGCCCGGGAGCGCGGACCAGGCGGGGAGGGCCTTACGTGCGGCCGCGACGGCGGCGTCCACGTCCGCCTGGCCCGCCTGCGTGACGCGCGCCAGCGGCGCAGTGGTGGCGGGGTTGATGACGTCGAACGCGTCGCCATTCTTTCCTTTGGTCCACCGGCCCCCGACGAACACCCCGAACGCTCGCCCGTGCCGCTCCAGCCATTCGAGCGCCGGCTTGTCGCTCTCGGGCGCCGGCCCGTATGCCATCGTTTTGAATATCTCGGAGACGGTCGTCATACCATCGGGTGCCTATGTGCGGCCGAGTACCGACCCGTCACGAAGTGCTCGAGCTGTCGCTCGATGTCGGTGAGCAGCGCCGACGCGCCGAGCCGGAACAGGTCGTTGCGCAGCCAGCGATCGCCCAGCTCTTCCTTTATGAGGATGAGCCAGTCGAGCGCCTGCTTGGCCTTGCGGATCCCGCCGGCCGGCTTGAACCCGACCGTGTGGCCGGTGCGTTCGGCGTAATCGCGGATCTGACGGGTCATCACCACGCCGACCGGCAGCGTGGCGTTGAGCGGCTCCTTGCCCGTGGACGTCTTGATGAAGTCCGCGCCCGCCATCATCGCGACCTGGCTGGCGCGCGCTACGTTCCCGAGCGTCGCGAGGTCGCCCGTGCCGAGGATCACCTTCATGTGAGCCTGGCCGCACGCGTCCCGGAACGCGCGAATCTCGTCGTACAATGCCTCCCAGTCTCCCGTGAGCGCGTACGCCCGCGTGATCACCACGTCGATCTCCCGGGCACCAGCGGCCACAGAGGCGCGAATCTCGTCAACCCGCTGGGGCAGGGGATTGAGCCCCGCCGGAAACCCGGTCGAGACCGCGGCCACGGGGATGCCGGAGCCCTCGAGGGCTTTGACGGCTGCCGAGACGAAGGCGTGATACACGCACACCGCGCCCACCTTGATCCCAAGGTCGGCGGCACCGAGCGCCTCGATCAGGTCGTGGCGGACGGGGCGTCGCGCCTTGGCGCACAGCCGCAGCACGTTGCCGGTCGTGTCGTCGCCCTGGAGCGTCGTCAAGTCGATGCAGGTGATCGCCCGCAGCAGCCAGGCGGCCTGCCATTCTTTCTTTACGGTGCGACGGGTGGGAATCGTGGCGGCGCGCCGCTCGACCGCGCTGCGGTTCACGCGCAGCGCGCGCACCAGGTCGAGGTCGAGGGGCGTGCCCGGGTTCCGGCCGGGTCGAGCGACGACGCGCAGCACCCGCTCGGGTGAGACCGCTGCCGGGAGGGTCTCTCCCGCCGGCTGCGCGTGCTCGTGTCGCCGCTTCGTTTCCATGGCCCGGCTCGGAATCTAAGGCTTCCTCTCCTTGTCGTATCCCGCTCGGCCGCACGACCCTTCGGCGCCCGGCGCTCGCGGGTCGGACGCTCGGGAGCGGGCTGCTCGTCCGGCCGCGCCCGCTCGGCGGGCGCGGGGCGCCCCGCCGGCTGAGGTGCGGGGCGCGGGCGTTCCGGACGCTCGGGGCGCGGGGCCCGGCTGGGACGCTCTTCAGGCGCCGGCCGCTCGGATGGCACAGCCGGCGGCAGTGAGCGCGGCGGTGGCAGGCCGTCGCGCGTCGGTCGCAGCACCGGAGCGGGGTGGTCTGCCGTCGCGGGAGGCGCGGCGGGCCGCACCAGCGGTCTGGCGCGAGTGGCAGGCGTGTGCTCGCGCAGCGTGCCGAGGGTCGTCTCGTCGAGCGGCCTGCCGGGATGCGCGCGCAGCGCCCGCTCGCGCGCTGTGAAGGGCACGGGAGGCGGTGGCGGCTGTCGCCGGACCACCACCTCGCGCGTGGTCACGGCGGGCGGGGGTCGGCGCATCGTGATGATGTCGGGGCGCCCCAGCACGCTGTGCCGGTCTGGGACGACGCGCGCGGTGCTGCCGACCACCCGCGCCTCGTCCAGCCGCTCGCGCGGCACCACGATCACGCCCTTGTCCACCGGGCGCGACCGGACGAACGTCTCCTGCGAGACGACCGTGATCGCGCCCGGCGCGCCGCGGTTGCGATAATGGATGTTCGTGACGTTCACGTTGGTCACGTTGATGTTGGTGACGTTGACGTTCGTGATGTTGACGTTGCGGACGTATGTGTTACTCACGTGATACGCCGGCACGTACGGTTCCTCCGGCCCGAGCGGGAACCAACCCAGGCCCCAGCTCCGCCCGCTCACGAACACCACCAGCGCCGGTGCGTACACCGGCCGCGCCACGCGCCGGCCCGGCACCCAGGCCCAGGCGCCGTCCCAATACACCCAGCGGCCGTAGTGAAACGGCGCGAAGCCCCACGGCGCGTCGTCGATCCAGGTCCAGCCCCACGGCTCCACCCATACCCAGCGACCGTAGCGGTACGGCGCCCATCCCGCGACCGCCGTGCGCGGCAACCACACGGCCCCGTAGTCCGGCGTGTCGCGCCATTCGCCGTTGTCGTCCAGGTCTTCGTACCCGATGGTCTCGCGGGACACGTAGTGCGCCGTGCGCGAGTCGTCCCAGCGGCGGTCGCGGTTGGAGCACCAGTCCTCCCAGTCGTCGGGCCGCGACGCGTCGCGGATGTCGTAGGTGGGGGAGTCGCCACCCGAGATGACGGCCGCGTCCCCCGAGTGCACCGGAAAGGCCGAGCCGGCGGCGGTGACGTCGGCCTGGCCGTGGCGCACGGTGAGGGTGGTGGTATCGCCTGTCGGGTCCACGTCCACGCGATAGGTGCCGGGGCGGAGCAGCGACACCGCGCCGGCCGGCGTGTCGATCTCGAAGCTGTCATCGTCGCCGAGGTTCCGCACCCGCACCTCGAGCGACCCTTGCGAGAGGCGCACTTGCGTCGTGCGGTCGTCGAGCGCCAGGAAGCCGAAGGCGCTCTGCGGAGCGAGCCGCATGGCGTTCGACCCGACCGTCAGCTCCGCGCGGGCACCGGCATCGGTCCAGAGGTGGTCGCCGCCGTGCAGCGGATAATTGATCGTGGCGTCGGTCCAGTCGTCCACGGTGGCGGGCCGAAACGAGACGCCGCCCGACAGGAAGCTGAGCCGGCCGACCCGGCTGGGTGGATCGTCATCGGGCCGGTCCGCCTGGCGGAGCGTGGGTACCAGGACGAGGACGAGGGCCGGCATGACGAAGCGGGCGAGACGCATGAGTGATCTCCTGGCCATATCTACTTTGCGCCCCTCGCGGTCGGCGGCAGAATGCCGTTCAGCCGGAGGTAATTGGCCAACTGGCTGTAGTGATCGGCCCAATCCTCGTGCAGCTCGAAGATCATCGCCGCCCGAGTGGTTTGCCCGTCGTACCCCGGAATCTTGTCGCCCAACCCGCCGTCGTTGAGTTTGGCCATTTGGGTGCGGCAGAACGCGAAGGATCGCGTGAGGCGGGCGACCAGCTTCGGGACACTATCCGCGGGAGTCAGCTTGGGCTCGGCAGGGGCCTTCGCGCCGCCCAGCGACGCGCAGCCGAACTCGCTGTCTCCGGCGATGTGCAGCACCACCTCGGCGACGCTCATCTGCGCGGGTGTGGGCTTGAACTGATACTTGGTCGCCGGCATGTCGTCGGCTGCGGCCACGAGGTTGCGAGACAGCCGCTCTGCGTCTGCCCGGAAGGCAGTGGTAACCGGGCCGGAAGCGGCTTGCTGAGCGCGCGCCGGCTGATTGATGAGGAGGAAACCGGATATCAGCGCCAGGTGATAGGTACGACTTCTCATGTGGCCCTCGTCTCGACGTCGTAATTCGTGGGGTTAGCATAACCGATCGCGCTTAACGTGCGGGCGGGCCGCCCGCCGGCGCAAGGCCGTGGGGCGACCGTGTTGAGTTTACGGTTGACCTTGAAGGCCGGCCGGCGGATGTTTGCTATGCGCTACGGCAACGGCACCGAAACCGTCTTGAGCTCGTCGCCCTTTGCGAGCGACACGTCGGCGACGGCGCGGCCATCCTTCAACGACGGCGTGACGCTGACGGCGCGGAAGCCTGCGTTGTCTCGCAGGGCCTGCTCCACCGCTGCCCGAAGAGACCCCTTGGATTTCGCCATCGCCGCAGTCTGGCTCTGCGCAGCGGTGTAGTCCTCGGCTTCTGTGATCGGCTCGGCCTTGACGACCTTACCGCTGTTGTGGTCGACGATCACCTCGAAGTACTTGCCGCCCTTCAGCGTATAAACGGAGAGCTGCAATTTGCCTTCCTCCATCTCGAACTTAGCGGAAATCGCCTGGCCGTGACTCGCGCTCGCCGCCAGACCCCGCTCGAGGGGCACCCGAGCGGCCATAAGGGCCTTTGCCAGCGTAGTCTGGTTGCCCTCCGGCGCGTCGTGGTCCTGGGCCGCGAGCGTGCTGCCCCCGCACATCGCTGCTGCGGCCAGAACCGGGACAATCCATCCCTTCCTCGTCATGTTCATGTGGCCTCCGATCTCGGTGTGATGAACTGATGCCTCAGCCAGCTTTCTTGATGTTCATCTTGTCCAACGCAGCGCGGAGCCCGTGCGCCAGCTTGAGCGCGTCGTCGTTCGCCCAGTAATGCATGAAGAAGAGGTGCGGGCTGTCGGTCAGCATATGACTGTGGAGAGCCGTGATGGCGATGCCGTTGTCGCGCAGGGCACGGATCACGGGGTTCACCTCATTTCCGATCAAGACGAAGTCCCCGGTGATCGCCGTCTTGCCACCACCCGTCGGTTGGAAGTTGATCGCCGTCGCCAAGCCCATGGACGTAGGGACGTCGATCCCGTCCGCCGTGATCTTCTCCGCCCGCGGCACGCCCACCTGGTACACTCCGCCGTTGACCTTACCGTGGTAGCCGAGGATCTGCCCGATCTGCGCGCTGTCGATGCCCAAGCTTCCGGCGGGCGCCGCCCCGGGCGCCCCGAACGGCGTCGTGGTGAGGGCCAGCGCGGCATGGATCGCCGCCGCGAGCCTCGCCGGCGCGCCGTGCCCACCGATGTGCATGTACATGACCCGCGGAGATTCGTGCAGGACGTGGTTATGCAACGCGGTCTGCTCGATCCCACCCTCCTGGAGCTTGCCGAGGACCGGGCCGACCTCGCTTTCGAGCAGCACGAGGTCGCCCATGAGCATCGTCTCGGTGTCGCTCACCTGCTTGAACGCGACCCACGAGCCAAGCGCCAGCGGGGGCTTCACGGCCACACCGCCGACGGTGACGTGGAGGTCACTGCGCGGCATCCCGACTTTGTAGGCCCCGTCCGGCTGGAGCGCCCCGGACTTGCCGAGCCCCGCGTCCACCTGCTTCCAATCGACGGGCGCGAGCGGCTGTTGCGCCTGCTGGCGTGCGGGGACGATCAGTAGGAGCGCGGCGAGCACCGAGATTCGTTGACCCATATCTCCTCCAGTGAGGTGATCCCAATCCTGCAACATCTTGCTCGGAAAATTCTCGCACGATACACTTGTGATAGTCAAGAGATTCGTTTGGGAGACGACACCGACATGCCGGAGCCCGCTGCAAACCGCTGGGTCTTGCTGATCCACCAGATCCCGCCCAAGCCCGACTACTTCCGGGTCAAGGTGGGGCGCCGGTTACAACGTCTCGGCGCGGTCGCGATCAAGAACTCGGTGTACGTGCTCCCCCGGTCGGACGAGACGGTCGAAGACTTCCAATGGCAGAGCCGGGAGATCGTGGCCGGCGGGGGGGAGGCCTCAGTCTGCGAGGCCAACTTCGTCGACGGCCTCACCGATACCCAGATCGAGGCGCTGTTTCGTACCGCTCGGAACGCCGATTACGGCGAGATCGTGGCGACCGCGCAACGCCTGCGCAAGGCAACCGACGGCCGCGGCCAGGTCGCGGCCGATCTCAGCCGGTTGAAACGGCGCCTCGCGGACATCGTCGCCATCGACTTCTTCGGGGCCCCGCGCCGCCGGGCGGCCCAGGAAGAGGTCGCGCGGCTCGAGGCGCGGCTGCGCCCGCGGGAGACGCAAGACCTACCACCAGCTCATCCCGGCCAGGCGCCCCGCGGTGCTACGTGGGTAACCCGGCAGGGGGTCTACATCGATCGCATCGCGAGCGCGTGGCTCATTGGCCGGTTCATCGACTCGAAGGCGCAGTTCAAGTTCGTCGCCGCTGAGGGGTACCGGCCGCGGCCGGGCGAGCTCCGGTTCGACATGTTCGAGGCCGAGTACACGCACGAGGGGGATGCCTGCACCTTCGAGACGCTCGTCGCGCGCTTCGGGCTCGGCGATCGTGCGCTCCGCGTCATCGCGGAGATCGTGCACGACATCGACTGCAAGGAAGCGAAGTTCGGGCGGCCCGAGGCGTCCGGGGTCGAGCGACTGGTCGCCGGCATCGCGCGGCAGCACGCGGAGGACACCGCGCGGCTCGCGCACGGCGCCGCGCTGTTCGACGCGCTGTACGCGGCGCTGGCGGCCAGCGCGGCCGAGACAGGCGCAGCGCGCAAGGCCAAGAAGACATCGCGACGATGACGACCCGCGCCGTCGAGCGTTCGAGCCTGCGGGCGTTTCTCCTCTACTTCCTGCGCCTCGGCACACTGGGGTTCGGCGGGCCGATCGCGCTCGCCGGACACATGCAGCAGGACCTGGTGGAGCAGCGCGGCTGGATCAACGCGCAGGAGTACAAGGAGGGCCTCGCCTTTGCGCAGCTCGCCCCGGGCCCGCTCGCGGCCCAGCTCGCGATCTACCTCGGCTGGGTGCGTGGCCAGGTGCTCGGCGCGACGTTGGTCGGGATCGCGTTCGTGGCGCCCTCGTTTCTCATGGTGCTCGTTCTATCGGAGCTGTACGTCCGCTTCGGCGGGCTGCCGTGGATGCAAGGGTTGTTCTACGGGATCGGCGCCGCCGTCATTGCCATCATCGCCCGCAGCGTGCTGAAGCTCGTGCGGATGACGCTGGGCCGAG
>QHUU01000040.1 GCA_003222155.1 Gemmatimonadota bacterium
TGGCTCGTCGCGATCGTCAGGATCTTCGTCGCATCCCGCCGCCCCTGCGACTCCGACGCCTTCGCCACCTGGTCGTACGTCACGTACGTCGCCAGCCCCTTGTCCGCCGCCACCTTCGTCAGCGCCGCCGTCAACGTCGTCTTCCCGTGGTCCACGTGCCCAATCGTCCCCACGTTCACATGCGGCTTCGTCCGCTCAAATTTGGCCTTGGCCATTGCACCCTCAAAAAGAATAAATACGTTTCACAAAACCGTAGCACAAAACCGTAGCACACAGACGTCGGGCAACATCGTATTCGCGTGACGCCGTTGCTCGACGCCTTCGTGCTACGTCTCTGCTCGACGCCTCTTTTCTTTTCGACGCCTCTTTTCTTTCCAAGCTCGCGACCGGGATTGAACCGGTGACCTCGTCCTTACCAAGGACGCGCTCTACCGACTGAGCTACGCGAGCGAGAGCGGGCGACGGGGCTCGAACCCGCGACCCTCAGCTTGGAAGGCTGATGCTCTACCAACTGAGCTACGCCCGCGCGCCAAGTGGTGGGGGAAGGATTCGAACCTTCGTAGGCTGTCGCCGGCAGATTTACAGTCTGCTCCCTTTGGCCACTCGGGCACCCCACCGTGCCGGCAGCGCTCGCACTCCCCCACAGGGTTGCTTGGCCCCAGTGACGACGCACCCCGCGTTCGCAAAGCGCGGGGTGTGTGTGTCCCTCCGAAGTCGAAAAGGGTCGGGGCAGTGTGTTGTTCCTCTTCGGCAACGTGAGCTGACGAAGGGACTCGAACCCTTAACCTGCTGATTACAAATCAGCTGCTCTACCAGTTGAGCTACGTCAGCTGGTCGACGCCAAACTTTCCAGACTCGAAGCTTAAGGGGAGAAGGCCACCAGTGCAAGTGGCTGTGGCGTTAGGTACTTAGACCAGTCGCCACTTGGTCCCGGACGGCGTGTCCTCGATCTCCACGCCCCGGGCCGCAAGCTCGGCGCGAATCCGGTCGGCCTCCTTGAAGTCCTTGGCCTTGCGGGCTTTGTCCCGCGCCGCCAGCCGGTCCTGGATCCACCGTCGGAGCTCGGCGTCGAGCCGTTTGGCCGTGGGCAGCACGTCGAGCACTTCCATGGCCCGGTCCAGGACCGTGAGCGCGACCGCGGCTCCGGGCGCCCCCACGTCCAGCGCGGCGTTGCCGTCGTGCACCAGCTGAAACAGCGCGGCGCAAGCCCGCGGTGCGTTGAGATCGTCGTCCAGTGCGGCGCGAAAGTCCGTCTCGAACTTCGTCGCCAACCCGGCGAGTTTCCCTTCCCCTTCCCCTTTCCCCTTTTCCCTTTCCCCGAGGAGACGCGCCCGGAATTCTCCCAGGCGTCTCACTCCCGCCCCCGCGCCCGTCAGCGCCTCGTCGGTGAAATCGAGCGCCTTGCGGTAATGCGTTTGCCAGAACAGCAGCCGCACGGCGGCCGCGTCCACGCCCTGCTCGCGCAGATCGCGCGCGGTGAGAAAATTCCCGAACCGCTTCGACATCTTGGTCCCGCGGACGTTCAGAAACTCGCCGTGCAGCCAGTGGCGCGCGAACGGCTGTGCGGTTGCCGCTTCCGACTGCGCGATCTCGTCTTCGTGATGCGGGAAGACCAAGTCGACCCCGCCCGCGTGGATATCGAGGGTCGTCGTGCCGCAGCACTTCGCGATTTGCTCGAGCGACATGGCGGAGCACTCGAGGTGCCACCCCGGCCGCCCCCGCCCGAACGGTGCGTCCCACGCCGCTCCGACCTGCTCGTCCGCCGGCTCGGCCTTCTTCCACAGCGCGAAATCGCGCGGATCGTCCTTGGCGTACTCGTCGCTCGCCACGCGGGCGCCGACCTTCAGCTCGCGCGTGTCGAGCCGGGACAGCCGCCCGTACCCCGGGAATTTGGCGATCGCGAAGTAGATCGATCCGTCGTCGCCCTTGTAGGCGACGCCCCGCTCCAGCAGCCGCTCGACCAGGCGCACCATCGCCGCGATCGATTCGGTCGCCCGCGGGTAGGCGTGGGCCGGCTTGATGCGGAGGTAATCGCGGTCCTCGAAGAACGCCTGGACGAACGGGGCCGTGTGCTCCCCCAGGAGCTTCCCGGCCCCCGCCGCGGCCTTGATCGTCCGGTCGTCGACGTCCGTGAGGTTCATGATGTGGAACACGTCGTAGCCCGAATACTCGAGGTAGCGGCGCAGCAGGTCCTCGAACAGGAACGTCCGGAAATTCCCCAGGTGCGCGAAGTTCCAGACGGTGGGACCGCAGGTGTACAGCGTGACCCGCGGCGGCGCCAGTGGAGCGAACGGCTCGACGCGGCGGGTCAGGGTGTTGTGGAGCGCGAGGGTCATCGGTGCGGGTGAAACGTAGGAGCGCCCCCGAGGAGCGTCAACGCGCGGGCGGCGCGCGCGGGTGCAGCGTCACGTCGAGCGTCCACGTGCCGGGCGGCCGCTCGCACACGACCGGGCCGCGACGGAACACCAGCACCCGCGCCCGGCGCCAGCCGTCGCGCGCCGCGTCGCCCGGGGCGAGCAGTCCGCGGCGGACCAGGCGCGCGGCCACGTCGGTCACGACCAGCACGGGTGCGGGCGCGGAGGTCGCCATGGACCGAGCCTAGCCGCGCCGGCGGCGGCGGGCGCCATCCGATCGCCGCCGCCGCCATCGTTATTTCGCCGCCAGCGCCCCCTGGACGATCGCATCCACCAGCGGCGCCGCATCGAACCGCACCGGGTCCGTGGCGGGAAGGCCGGTTGCTTCTGCCGCGCGGGTCACGGCGTCGCGCGCCCGCGCCTCGCTCAGGTCGAAGGTGTTGAGGCAGATCCCGATCACTTTCGTCGGTCGCACCGGCGCTGCGGCGCGCTCGTAGATGTCCACCAGCTCCGCGAGCGGGGGAATCTTCACCCACGGCTCGCGCCCGTGATAGTCGCCGATGTATTGGCGCGTCGCCTGATGGCACAGGATCAGGGCGTCGGGGCAGCAGCCGTGCAACAGCCCCAGGGTGACGCCGGAATAACCCGGGTGGATCAGGCTCCCCTGCCCTTCGACGAGGATGATGTCGGCGTCCTTGGCCGCCTCGAGCACGAGCCATTCGGCCGCCCCCGCGATGAAGTCGGCCACCACGGCGTCGACGGCGACGCCCCACCCCTCGATGAAGATGCCCGTCTGCCCTGTGGCGACGAAGCGCGTGCGGTGGCCGCGCTCGATCAGGGCGTTCCGCAGCTCCACCTGGACCGTCATCTTCCCGACGTTGCAGTCGGATCCCACCGTGTGCACCACGTACGCGTCGACCTCGGCCGCGCGCCCGTCCGCGACCGGGAGATTCAGGGGCGGCTTGCGGGCATCGAAGATCCGCACGCCCCGCTCGCGGGCGAGCGCGCCCAGCTCGGGGTCGTCGCCGATGAAGGTGTGGAGGCCGCTCCAGATCTCGAGCCCGCGCTCGATCGCGGTGCGCAACCAGCCGCGCCACTCGGCCGGCAGCCGGCCGCCCATCGGCGCGATGCCGATCAACACCGCGGTGGCGCCCAGGGCGAGGCCGCGCTCGAAATCGCCCACGACGGGAAGCGCGCCGCCGAACCCGAGCACCTGCTGCACCGTTTTTCCCGCGTGAGTCCGGTCGAATACGCCGACGACCCGCTCGGGCATGTAGCGGATGCAGCAGTTGGCCGTCTTCGAGGTCATGGGCCCGAACTGCCCGTCTGCGATGATGAGGAAGCGCTGCGTATTGGCGGGCGGCATCAGACGCGCAGCTTGGACCTGGGCGTCGCGAACTCGCCGGTCGCGCGCAACACGGCGGGCTCGGCGTGGCCCGCGTCGCCGTACATCTCCGCCTGGAGCACGTGTCGCAGCACGACCAGCGTGACGGCCAGCACCGGCACCGCGACCACCAGGCCCACCACTCCGATGAGCGTGCCCATGGTCAGCACGCTCGCGATGGTGAGGACCGGAGGCAGGGCCAAGCGTCGCTCCATGATCCGCGGCACGACGACATTCGCCTCGACGACGTGCACCATCACGCCGAGCAGGATCACCGCGAGCACCTTGACCCAGTTGCCCGTGCTCACCACGAACAACGCCGGCAGCAGGGTCGAGACCAGCGTGCCGAAGAACGGCACGACCGCGACGAGCCCGGTGAAGATCCCGAACGCGAGCCAGTAGGGCACGCCCAGCACCCACAGGCCGATGGCGGTCAGCAGCGCCAGCACCAGCATGGCGAGCAGCTGGCCGACGACCCAGGCGCGCATGGTGGCGCCCGCGTCGTCCAGGACCCGGGCCCCGACGGCACGGTAGCGAGGAGGGAGCAGCGACAGGATGCCGTCGCGGTACAGGCGCGGCTGGACGGCCAGATAGAGCGCCATGACCACCACGCTGGCGGCCTCGATGAACAGCTTTCCTCCGGCGGTCACGTAGGGCAGGATCGATCCCTTGAGGAAGGTGGTCGCGTCGATGATCAGCCCGGCGACCAATCCGGACTGAGCATTAGCCAGCTCGGTGTCGCGCAGCGCCGGATACTCCCGTGCCCACGCGGCGATCACGTTCTGGATGTTGGTGAGGGTCTGGGGCAGCCCGGAAATCAGCGCCCGCGTCTGCTCCAGCACGGGCGGAACGATGACGGCGCCGATACCCACGACGACCGCGAGCGTGGCGACGACGGCGATGGCGAGGCCCAGCCAGCGCGCCAACCGGAAGCGCCGCTCGAGCACGTCCGTCACGCCCGAGAGATAGACGGCGCACAGGACGGCGATGAAGACGAGCAGCAGCACTTCGACCACCCGGACGACGAACCAGATGGCCAGGGCGGCAATGAAGAGCGCCACGAACGTGGCGCCCGACAACCGAGAAGCGGACGGCTCCGTGTTCAGCGGTGGTGCTCGGGCGGGCCGTCGTCGTCCTCGACGAGCTCGGCCTCCGCGGCGCCCTTGCCGAGCTGCTTCGATTCACCGCCCGAGCCGGCG
Organism: Gemmatimonadota bacterium; assembly: GCA_003222155.1. Classification (GTDB taxonomy): domain Bacteria; phylum Gemmatimonadota; class Gemmatimonadetes; order Gemmatimonadales; family GWC2-71-9; genus AG41. The sequence goes on from QHUU01000040.1 coordinate 4,938, forward strand.
GGCAGCAGCCCCAGCTTGCGCTTCAGGTCGAGCAGCTGCTGATCGGCGTCCGCTTTCACCTCCAGGTTCTGGAACTGCTTCACCAGCGTGTCGCCCGACAGGTCCTCGTTCACTTCTGCCGCGGCGATCAGCTTGCGCTCCTCGTGCTCGATCTGCTCGGTCATGCGCTCGAACGTCTCGAACACGCTCTTGTCGCCGATCGAGGACATGGTCTCCTGAATCCGCTTGTGCGCTTCGGCGCGCTTCTGGCGGGCGATCAGGATGTTCTTCTTGCGCTTCGCGTCCTCGATCCGGTCGTTGAGCTGACGCAGCGACAGCTTGAGCTTCTCCGTCTCCTCGCGATGCTTGATCCACGTCTCGTGCAGCTGCACCGCGCCCTGCGCGTGCTCGTTGTGACGCAGCAGCGCCTGCTTGGCCAGGTCGTCCCGCCCCTCCTGCACCGCCAGCACGGCCCGGCGCTCCCAGTCCTCGGCGCTCTTTTTTTCCGTGTCCACCTGAGCCGAGAGACGCTTCTCGTCGGCGATGGCCGCCGCCACCTGCTGTTTTGCCTTGGCCAGCTGACTGCGCATGTCGACGATCAGCTGGTTCAGCATCTTTTCCGGGTCCTCGGCACGGTTGATCAGGTCGTTGATGTTCGACCGGATCAGCGTCGAGAGACGGTCAAAGATTCCCATGAGAGCCCTCGGTGTGCTGGCGGGGCGTCACTGTCCCGCGCCCAACTTGCGCTCGCGCCGCTCAGCGAGCATGCGCTCGGCGAAATCTAAGCGCTCGGCGAGCTCGGAGACCTGGCCCTGCAGCTGGGACACCTGCTCCTCCAGCGCGGCCACCCGCTGCGGGTCCTCCCCCGCCGCCCCCCAGCGCCCGTGCGAGCGCTGCCGGATGCGCTCGGCGAGCGCCTCGCCTACCGGCGAGCGCAGCAGCCACCGCACGCCCAAGAACAGGAAGAGGAGGGCGACGAACGGCGACACCTGGTGTAACGCGTAGTTCGGATCGAACCCCGGGGGCAGTGGTGGATACTGTGTCACGTGGACCCCGTACGCCTTTCACCGGGATGCAGTTTCCCCGCCTCTCCCTCCCGCCCCTGCGCCAGCAATCGCTCCGCAAAATCTACCCGCTCCGCGAGTTCCGCCAACTCGTGCCGCAGCGCTTCCACCGCCTGCAGCAGCTCCTGCCGCTCCCCGTCGTCGCCCGGCCGCGCCTGGTTGCGCAGCCGCTCCGCGAACGCTTTCCCCACCGGCGAGATCGCGATCATCCAGGCGAAGAACCCGGCGACGCTGATGATCGGGATGAACAGCGCGACGACGCCTTCCATCAGCGTTGCACCGGCGGCAGCCGGTCGCCCTCGCGCTGCTGGGCGAGCAGCCGCTCGGCGAAGTCCACGCGCTCGGCCAGTTCCGCCACCTCGCGCCGCACCGCCTCGAGCTCCTGCTCGAGCGCCTCCTTGTGCCCGACCAGCTCGGCCCGCACGTCCCCCTGCCCCTTGGCGCGGATGCGCTCTGCGAACGCCCGCCCGATCGGGGAGATAGAGAGGAGGAACAGCGTGCCACCTCCGAACAGGAAGATGATCGCGAGAACGCCTTCGATGTCCATGCTCAGCGGGGCGGCGCGAGACGGTCCGGATCCCGCTCTCGCGCCAGCAGGCGCTCGGTGAAATCGAGGCGCTCTTCCATCGCGACCGTGGGTAGCCACATTCCCATGCGACCGAGTCCTCCCTCGCGTGAACTTACCGACCTAGTCCCCCACCGCCAGCACCTTGCGCAGGAACTGCCCGGTGAAGGAGCCTTTCACCCGGGCCACGTCCTCGGGCGCCCCGGCGGCGACGACGGCACCGCCTGCGGCGCCGCCCTCGGGCCCGAGGTCGATCACCCAGTCGGCGGTCTTGACGACGTCGAGGTTGTGCTCGATCACCACCACGGTGTTCCCCTTGTCCACCAGCCGATGCAGTACCTCGAGCAGCAGGCGCACGTCTTCGAAGTGCAGGCCGGTGGTCGGCTCGTCCAGGATGTAGAGGGTACGGCCCGTGTCGCGCTTGGCCAGCTCGGTCGCGAGCTTGACCCGCTGCGCCTCGCCACCGGAGAGGGTCGTCGCCGATTGACCGAGGTGGATGTAGCCCAGCCCTACGTCGTTCAGGAGCTCGAGTTTCGTGCGGATGCGCGGCTGGTTCTCGAAGAAATCCAGCGCCTCGGCCACCGACATGTCCAGCACGTCGGCGATCGACTTTCCTTTATAGCGCACCTCCAGGGTCTCCCGGTTGTAGCGCCGCCCCTTGCACACCTCGCACGACACGTAGACGTCGGGGAGGAAGTGCATCTCGACCTTCACCAGGCCGTCCCCCTGGCACGCCTCGCACCGCCCGCCCTTCACGTTGAACGAGAACCGGCCCGGACCGTACCCCCGGATCTTCGACTCCGGGAGATAGGTGAACAGCTCGCGGATGGGTGTGAACAAGCCCGTATACGTCGCCGGGTTGGAGCGCGGCGTCCGGCCGATCGGGCTCTGGTCGATGTCGATCACCTTGTCGATGTGATCGAGTCCCTCGATGCGGTCGTGCGCGCCGGGCATCACCTTGGCGCGGTAGAAGTGGCGGGCGAGGGCGCGGTACAGGATGTCGGTGACCAGGGTGGACTTCCCCGAGCCCGACACGCCCGTCACGGCCACGAACAGGCCAAGCGGAAACGCCACCGTGAGGTTCTGGAGGTTGTGCTCGCGAGCCCCGATCACCCCGAGCTTGCGCTCGGGGTCAGGTAGGCGACGCCGAGGCGGCAACGGGATCCGCAACTCACCCCGGAGGTAGCGCCCGGTGAGCGAGTCGGCGTGCTCCAGCACGGCGTCGAGCGTTCCCGCGACGACCACTTCGCCGCCGTGGCGGCCGGCGCGCGGCCCCAGGTCGACGAGGTGGTCGGCCGCACGGATGGTTTCTTCGTCGTGCTCGACCACCAGAACCGTGTTGCCGATGTCGCGCAGCTCCTTGAGGGTCGCGAGCAGGCGCGCATTGTCGCGCTGGTGCAGGCCGATCGACGGCTCGTCGAGGATGTAGAGGACCCCCACCAGCCGGCTGCCGATCTGGGTCGCGAGCCGGATGCGCTGCGCCTCACCCCCCGACAGGGAGTCCGCGGACCGGCCCAGGGTGAGGTAGTCCAGCCCCACGTTGCGCAGGAACCGCAGCCGGTCGTTCACCTCCTTGAGGATAGGCCGGGCGATCTCCGGGTCGAGCCCACCCCCGGGGCGTCCGTTACGGCGCAGCGGAATGCTCTCGAAGAACGCCAGCGCGTCCGAGACGGGCAGGTCCACCACGTCGCCGATGCTCTTGCCGTGCAGCAGCACCGACAGGCTCTCCGGACGAAGCCGTTTGCCGTGACACGTCGGGCACGGCTGCTCGACCATGAACTCCTCCAGCTGCTCACGCACGCTGTCGGACGCGGTCTCCCGGTAGCGCCGCTCGACGTGCTTCAGGACGCCGTCCCAGCCCGACTCATATTCCCCGTGCCAGCGCTCGCTGTCGTACTGGAACGTCAGCGTCTTTCCCGGCGCGCCGGACAAGACGACCTTCTTCGCCTGCGCCGGCAGCACTTTCCACGGCGCATTGAGGTCGAACTTGAACGCGCGCGCCAGGCTCGGGAGGATGACCTTGCGGATGTAGCCCGAGGGCTCGCCCCAGGGGAGGATCACGCCTTCCAAGATGGACAGGCTCGGATCGCCGAGCACGAGGTCCGGGTTCACCTCGCGGCGCGTCCCCAGACCCGAGCAGTCGGGGCACGCTCCGAACGGGGAGTTGAACGAGAACTGCCGCGGCTCGAGCTCGGGAAGCGACAGGCCGCACGTGGGACAGGCGTAACGCTCCGAGAAGAGCGTGGACTTGGAGCCCTGCACGACTTCCACCGTGCCGTCGGCCGCCTTGAGCGCCGTCTCGATCGAGTCGGCGAGGCGCGAGCGGTCCGCCTTGCGCACCACCAGCCGGTCCACCACGACCGCCACGTCGTGATTCTGGCGGCGGTTGAGCTTCGGCACGTCGCTGAGATCGTGCGTCTCCCCGTCCACGCGCACACGCACGAACCCCTGTTTTTTCGCCGCCTCGAACACGTCGCGAAACTCGCCCTTGCGCCCGCGCACCAGCGGCGCCAGCACCTCGATCTTCGTCCCCTCGGGCCAGGCGAGCACGAGATCGGTGATCTGCGACGCGTTCTGCCGCTCGATCGGTGAGCCGTCTTTGGGACAGTGAGGCGTGCCGAGCCGGGCCCAGAGGAGGCGGAGGTAGTCGTACACCTCCGTGATGGTGCCCACGGTCGAGCGCGGGTTGTGACCGGCACTCTTCTGCTCGATCGAGATCGCGGGGGAGAGCCCCTCGATGGCGTCCACGTCGGGCTTTTCCATCAGTCCGAGGAACTGACGGGCATAGGCGGACAACGACTCGACGTAGCGACGCTGCCCCTCGGCGTAGATCGTGTCGAAGGCGAGGGACGACTTCCCGGATCCGGACAACCCGGTGATCACGGTGAGGCTGTCGCGCGGGATCTCGACGGTGATGTTCTTGAGGTTGTGCTCGCGGGCGCCTCTGACGACCAATGACTCGCTGGACATAGCCTTTTAGGCTAGATGGCTCATGGTGCCCCGGTCAACTCTCCGGGGGACGACGGGGGAGATTGTGGACGTGCCAACCTCCTCCGACCTCCCCCAACTTGCTTAACCTCCGTAGCTCCCGTACGTTAGCGCTCCCGATGTCTACGACCGCTGTAGTGGCGCTCACGACGCTCGCAAGCGAAGCCGACGCCCGGGCCCTGGTCACAGCGCTCCTGGGCGACCGCCTGATAGCTTGCGGGACGCTCCTGCCAGGGGGGCGCTCGCTGTACCGCTGGCAGGGAAAAATGACGGAGGAGTCCGAGGTGGTCGTGTTGCTGAAGACGGACCGATCGAAGTGGGACGCGCTGTGCGGCGCGGTGCGGCAGCGGCATCCGTACGAGGTGCCGGAGCTGCTGGCGCTGCCGGTCGAGGGCGGGCTGGATCCGTATCTCTCCTGGCTCGCGCAGGAGGTGGTGGGGTGATCCGCAAGCGTGAGCCGCGCTGGCAATCGGCGGCCGATCGGGCCCGCGTGGCGGCCGAGTTGATCGAGGAGGCGGCGTCGCTGACGGACGAGAGCACCATCGCGTCGCCCGCCGATGTGGCCCGGGCGGGGTTGCCGCCGCCGATCAACGTCGAGCTGCCGGCCTCCGCGCGGCCCGGCGGCGAGGCAGGATCGGCGCCGGATGCGCCGCCCGCCGCGCCGACGCTCGACGATGCACTCGAGCGGGAGCCGGACAACGTCGCGCTGCTGGTCGAGCGCGCCGCCCGGCTCGGCGCCGCGGCGCATTACAGCGCGGCCCAGCTCGATTATGAGCGGGCGCTGCAGGTCGACCCGGCGCACGGCGAAGCCCTCACCGGCCTGGGCGTGCTGCTCTCGCGCCGCGGACTCTGGAGCGAAGCCCTGCCGCACCTGCGGCGCGCCACGGAGGTCGACCCCGGCCGCACAGCGGCCTGGTATTACCTCGGCGAAGCGCTCAATCACGTGGACGACCTCGCCGCCGCGCAGGCCGCCTACGAGCGGGCCGTGGAGCTCGAGCCCCGCAACGCACGCGCGCTGCACCGCCTCGGCATCGTGCTCGATCGCCTGAACCGGCCCGACGAGGCGACGCGCATGTATCGCCGCTCCCGGGAGGCCGCCGCCCGGTGATTCGCGTGGTCGTGGACGACCTCGCGTTCCGCTCCGCCGACGCGATCGTCCGTCCCGCCACCACCCGCCTCGACCCGACCACGCCGGCGGTGCGGCGGCTGGAGACGGTGGGCGGTTCCGAGTTCACCGGTCACCTGCGACTCCAGAAGGAGCTGCCCGTAGGCGCGGCCGTGGTGACGGCAGGTGGGGGCGATCTCCCCGCGGACTTCGTGATCCACGCCGTCATCCGCAGCGACACCGAGCCGGTCACCCGAGACGGCGTCGCGCGCGCGTGGCGCTCCACGCTGCAGCAGGTGCAGGAATGGGAGTTCGGCACGGTTACGGTGCCCCCGATCGGCACCGGCGCGGGCAACCTGACCGTCGAAGACGCCGCCGAGATCATGGTCCCGATTCTGAAGGTCCACTTGGGCAGCGCGACGTTCCCCGTGGAGGTCTCCGTCGTCGTGGAGACCCCCGCGGAGCGGGACGCGTTCGAGGCCGTGCTGCGCCGCGGCGGGGCGGCCCAGTCGTGAGCCGGCGCACCCTGGCCGTCGTGATCCTCGCTGCGTGGAGCGTGTCGCTCGGGTGGCTCGTGAAGCGCGAGATCTTCCCGCCGACCGGCGCGCGCCTTGCGGAGGCCGCGCTGCGCGTGCCCCCCGGCGCCGCGTACTACCGCCTCGCCGTCGCCGAACGGCAGGTCGGGTTCGCCTCGTCCACCATCGATACCTCCGGCACGGACATCCGGGTGACCGATGTGCTCGTGCTCCAGGTCCCGGCCGTGGGCACGCTGCGGCGCACGGCGGCGATGAGCCGGGCCACGTTGTCCCGCACCCTCCGGTTCGAGCGCGTGGAGGCCAAGTTCGACGGCGACCTGGGCCGCTTCGCCGCCCGGGGCCTCGTGAGCGGCGACACGCTGCTCGCGGTCAGCCTGGAGTCGGCGACGGACTCCGCAACGACGCGTATGCCGCTCGTCCGACCGATCGTGCTCCCCACCATTCTTCCGCTGCGCCTCGCGTTCGGCGGGGAGCTCAAGCCGGGGAAGGTCTACTCGAGCGCCGTATTCGACCCCATGCTGCTCGCACAGCGGCCCGTCGCCGTGACGGTCGCCGCGGAGTCGACGCTGGTGGTGCCGGACAGCGCGGGCTTCGATTCGACGACCATGGCCTGGGTGGCGGTGCACTTCGACACGGTGCGCGCCTTCCGAATCGAGGAGCGATCCGGCGCCAGCCCCACGACGGCGTGGATCGACGCCCAGGGACACATCGTCCGGGCGGCGAACGCGGCGGGCTTCACGATGGACCGCACCGCGTTCGAGCTGGCGTATGTGAACTTCCGGCATCGCGATACGGCGCGCGTCGCCCGGGCGAGCGCGAATCCCGGGCCCGGAGAGGTGGTGCCGACCACGGCGCTGGTGGCGCGCGCGCCCCCCCTCCCCGGCCGCGACACGCTGTCGCTGTTACGGGTCCGACTCTCCGGCGCGGCGCCCGCGGGGCCGGACTTCACGACGGGACGGCAGCGGCTGGCGGGAGACACCCTCGTGGTGCGGCGCCAGACGGGGGCCGACCTCACGGCGGGGTACCGGCTGCCCGCGCGTGACCCGCGGCTCGTGTCGTTCCTCGCGCCCGAGCCGTGGATCGAAAGCGACGACGCGCGCATCCAGGCCCAGGCCCGTCTGATCGTGGGCCGCGAAGCGGATCCGGCCCGCGCCGCCCGCCTGATCCACGATTGGGTGGCCCGGCGCGTCGAGGGGAGGGTGCCCGCGGGCGCGTCGGGGGCGGTGCACGTGCTCGAGACCCGAAGCGGCGACTGCAACGAGCGGACCGTGTTGTACGTGGCGCTGGCGCGGGCCGCCGGGCTCCCCGCCCGCGCCGTCGCCGGCCTCCTCTATCGAGGTGGGCGCTTCTACTATCATGCGTGGCCCGAGGTGTACCTCGGCGACTGGGTCGCCGTGGACCCCGCGCTCGACCAGTTTCCCGCCGACGCGGCGCACCTGCGATTCGTGGTCGGCGGGCTCGCCCGTCAGGTCGAGCTGGTGCGCCTGATCGGTAGTCTCAAGCTCGAGGTGCTATGATCCGGCTCGAGAACCTGACCAAGCACTACGGCAGCTTCGTCGCGGTGGACGACGTCTCGCTCGAAGTGTCGCGCGGCGTGCTGTACGGGTTTCTCGGGCCCAACGGCGCGGGGAAGACCACCACGCTGCGCATGATCGCCGGTATTCTCCGACCCACCGACGGGCGCGTGCTGCTGGGCGGCGACGACGTGCACCGCGATCCGATCGCGGCCAAACAGCGGCTCGGCTTCATCCCCGACCGGCCGTTCGTGTACGACAAGCTCACGGGGGCCGAGTTCCTGCGGTTCGTGGCGGCCCTGTACGGCCAGGAAGGTGACACCGTGGACCGGCGGGTCGCTGAGCTGCTCGAGGTGTTCGAGCTGACAAGCTGGAAGGACGAGCTGGTCGAGGCGTACAGCCACGGGATGCGCCAGAAGCTGATCATCTCGAGCGCGTTGATCCATCGGCCCGAGTACATCGTGGTGGACGAGCCGATGGTCGGGCTCGACCCGAAGGCGGCGCGACTGCTGAAGGACATTTTCCGGCAGTTCGCGAGCCGGGGCGGCACCGTGCTCATGAGCACCCACACGCTCGAGGTGGCCGAGGCGATGTGCGACCGCGTCGCCATCATCCAGCACGGCAAGATCGTGGCCGAGGGCACGGTGGACGACCTGCGGCGGCAACATCGCGCGGGCGACGCGAGCCTGGAGGAGCTGTTCCTGAAGCTCACCGGCGGCGCCCAGGTGCGCGAGCTGGCGGAGGTGTTGGGCCACGGGGCGGACGGCGCTTCGTGACCCAGCCGTCGCTGTGGCGCGTGCTCGAGCCCAAGTGGCGGACCGCCCTGCAGCGGATCCGCGAGGAGCGCTTGCGCGGCGGGTCGGGCAAGCTGCTCACGCTGACCGTGGTAGGCGTGGCATTCTGGATCGGCGTGTTCGGCGCCTTCTACCTGATCCTCAAGTATTTCCGTGGAGTGGAAGACGTCGGGCCGCTGCTCGCCGCCAAGGTTCTGGGCGTCGTGCTCCTCGCCTTCGTCGGCATCCTCGTGCTGTCGAACGTCATCACGGCGCTGTCGAGCTTCTTCCTCGCGAAGGACCTCGACCTGCTCGTCTCGGCGCCGGTGGACTGGCTCCGGCTCTACCTGGCCAAGCTCGGCGAGACGCTGCTGCACTCCTCGTGGATGGTGGCGCTCATGGCCGTGCCGATCCTGACGGCCTACGGCGTGATCTACCGGGGAGGCCCGCTGTTTGCCCCGTTCGCCGTGCTCACCCTGTTCCCCATGCTGGTGCTTCCCGCGGTGGCGGGCTCGGCCCTCACGCTCGTGCTCGTCAACGTGTTCCCGGCGCGCCGCACGCGCGACCTGCTCTCGATCGTCGCGCTTGGCGCGGCGGGCGTGGTGGTGCTGCTGTTTCGGCTGATCCGGCCGGAGCGGCTCGCCTCACCGGAAGGGTTCCGCAACCTGCTCGACTGGGTAGCGGTGCTTCGCACACCGACGTCTCCCTTCCTCCCGAGCGAGTGGGCGACGAAGGCGACCATGGGCTTCCTGCAGGGTGCCAACGACCCCCTGCCGCTCGTCTTGCTCTGGACCACGGCCGCCGGCGCGGTCACGCTGGGCGCACTGCTCCATCGCCAGCTGTACGCCACGGGGTTCACAAAGGCGCAGGAGGGTGCGGAGCGGTTCGTGCGGGGCGGACTGTGGCGACGGACGGTAGGCACACTGCTCGCCTTTCTCCCCGTCGCCAAGCGGGAGTTCGTCCTCAAAGACATCAAGCTCTTCTTCCGCGATACGACGCAGTGGAGCCAGCTCATTCTGCTGGCGGTCCTGGTGGTGGTCTATTTGTTCAACATCAAGATGCTGCCGCTGCACCGCGGCGAGCCGGTGGGGTTCTTCTACGTCACGCTGGTGTCGTTCTTGAACCTCGGGCTCGCGGGCTTCGTGCTCGCCGCCATCGCCGCGCGCTTCATCTTCCCCGCGGTGTCGCTCGAAGGTCGGCACATGTGGCTGCTGCGTTCCAGCCCGCTCGACCTGAAGACGCTGCTCTGGTCCAAGTACTGGGTGGGCACGGTCCCGCTGCTCACGCTGGCTCTGCTCCTGACCGGGCTCACCAACGTGCTGCTCCAGGTCCGGCCGTTCATGATGGTCGTGGGCATGCTGACCATCGTGGCCCTCACGTTCGCGATCGCGGCGCTGGCGCTCGGCTTCGGGGCGCTGTACCCGCAGTTCGAGACGGAGAACGCGGCGCAGATCCCTACGTCGTTCGGCGGGCTGGTCTACATGATGGCGACGATCGCGCTGCTCGGCGCCGTGCTGCGGGCGCTGTGGACCGCCGTCTACGCGTACGTCCGGGCGGTCTACGAGGGGCAGCCCGTGGTCGTGGATGCCTGGATGATCTCGTGGTTCGCGGTGGCGGCCGCGCTGTGCGCGGCGGCGACGGCGCTGCCCCTGTGGGTGGGGCTGCGCCGCATGGAGCGGTTCGAGTTCTAGCTAGAGCGGAAAGTTGAGCCCCGCCTCGACGTTGAACGAGGTGCGGTCGGCGAACACGAATTTCCCTTCCAGGAACGGCTTGAACGGCCGCGCCCGTCTTCCCTCCCACCCCGCGAACAGGTTGGCCCCGGCGTCGCTCGCGCCGGACCCGTGCAGGTACGCGAATCCGCCACCAAGGTAGAAGAATCCGTACACCGTGGGCGGATGGAACTTGAGATCCGCGTTCAGGCGGAGCGGCGAGCCGTTTACGCCGGGGTAGAACTCCGCCGACGGCACGAGCGTCCAGCGCCGACCCACCGGCAGGTTCAGCTGGCCGCCCACGAACACGTGATCGACGTCGAAGTCGTAGCCCACCCGCGGCCCGACGGCCGGCCGGTCGACCAGCACCGCCCGCCCGCCGCGCACCCGCCGCTGCGCCCGCGCCGTCGTGCCGACGACGGCCAGTCCCGCGACCACCACCCCGATCCGCAGTGTGAGACGGGTCACCCCGGCGCTCCTCGTTTGAAGGTGGCACAGTGATAGGGCGGGAGATGCGCAAATGCAAGAGGACGGTAGAGGGTACCGCCCTCTACCGTCTTCTCCCGAATCACGCGGCCACACGCGCTCCACAGGCGTGACAATAGCGCGCGTCGCGCTCGAGCGCGGCACCGCAGCGCGAGCAGTAGCCCGGGGCGCTCGCCAAGCGGGAGCCGCACTCGGAACAGAACTGGGCGTCGGACTCGGGGCGGGGACCGTGGGTGGGACACGCGGGACGAGGGACGGGGGACGAGGGAGGAGTGGCCACCGAGGCGAGACCCATCCCCCGTTCCACGTCCCCCGTCCCCGTCTCCGTGCGGAGTGCCGCCAGGGCTGCCGCCGTGTATTTGGCCTTCAGTTCCCCGTAATCGCCGTCGGAGAGTTTCCCCGTCGCGCGATCGAATTCGATCTCTTTCAGAGCCCGGAGTGCGACGGCGCTGGGACTGAGGTCGTCCTCCGGGTCCTCGCCCTCGCTCACGTTTCCTGCTTCCTGATTCCCGTTTCCGGCTGTCTCGGGTCGAAA
>QHUU01000070.1 GCA_003222155.1 Gemmatimonadota bacterium
CGGCCGGCAGGGGTGGGCCACCTGCAGCACCTCGAGGCGCACGAGCTCCCGGCCGTCGGGCGCGAGCAGCGCGACGACCGGCTCGAGATCCTCGATCGCGATGCGCCCGATGGTCTCGACGATGATGTTCTCCCCGGCGCAGCCGAGCGTGATGCGGTCGCCGAAGCGCTCGCGCATCGACGCGTAGTGCGACGTGAAGCCGAGCGACACGCCGTGCACGCCGTCTTCGTTCTTCGTCCAGGGATGGGCGCGGTGGTGCACGTCCACGAGCCAGGCTCCGCCCGCGCCCTCTCCTAGCACGCCGTCCGGCCCGACTGCGACGCGGTCGACCGCGAACAGCGGGGCAGGGTCGTAGGTGCGCCGGGGCTTTTCACCGGTCTTCAGCGAGGAGCGCTGGATCTGGAGGCGGACGATGCGGCCGAGGTCTCGCATAACGGAATCTAGCAAAACGTAGTATCATGTGGGTCGCCAACGCCCATGAGAATCACGCTCGGCTGGGCCCGCTGTGCCGACAACGTGGCGGATATACTCCGTCGCGGTGCGTGGTACCCGATCGTCGAGGAGTCGCCGGACGGGCAGGTCGTCGTGGAGGTGCGGCAGCAGCGCGTGCGGCTCGCGCGCGCGGACGTGACGGTGCGGGCCGAGCCGCCGGATCACTGGAGCGTCGTGGCCCGCACCGGCGTGCTGCGGCCCACCCTGGGCGGGGGAGGGCGGGGGAGCGACGTGCTGACCACCTACTCGGTCTGCCCGTTGTGCCACTATCGCCAGGATTTCGCCGGCAAGCCCGCTACCCTCAAATGCGTCCGCTGCGGCGCGACGTCGCCGGTGGACTGGAGCGAGACCTGTTAGGCGCTGCACGTCACACCTTGCACGTTGCACGAAACTGCAGGCTCCTTTTGCGTGGGGAGACATAGTTAGTATATTAACCGTCAATATGTTAACTACTACCGCGCGTGCGAGGCATCACCTGCAACGTGCAACTTGTAACGTGTAACGCACCTCATGCCCGACCGCTCCGCCCTCGCCCTGCAGCTCACCGACGCCATCCGCATGGCGCGGGCTGCCGTGGAGCACGCCGGCGACCGGGCGTTCCGCGCGTACGGCCTGTCGCACCGGGCGCATGCCGTGCTCTCGGCGGTGGACCTGGGCGGCCCCGACGGGGCACGCCCCAAGGAGGTCGCCGCCCAGCTGGACGTCTCCCGCGCCGCCGCTACCACGTTCATCCAGCGGCTCGAGACGAAGGGGCTGGTGGAGACCACGCCCGACCCGGAAGACGACCGCGGCGTGCGCGTAACGCTGACGCGCCGCGGTCTCGAGGTGCTGCTGCGCGCCAGCCAGCTGGAGCGCCGCCTCGCCGCCCGCGCCATCGAGGGACTCCCCGCCTCGAGCATCGCACGCGCGGTGCACCTGCTCCAGGAGTTCAAGCAGCGGCTGGAGGAGAAGCAGATCGGCGTGGTGCGCTAGCGGCGGGGGTTACCAATGTGGGTATTTTTATGCACGACGCCGCGGCCCAGCACTACCGTCGATCACATGCGAGACAGCACTTGAGGTCTGTCCTCTATTTCACCGCTTGGTAACCAGTTATCCCGCGCCGCGCCACGCTCGCGAGGCGCGTGTCGGGCGCGTCCCCTGCGCTGCTCTGCCCGTCAAGTTTTCCACAGCGGGCTGGCGATCCCGCAATGTTGAAAACTGACGAGGCGACCACGCAGGCGGCGGTCCGCGCGTTGCGAGCCGCCCGGTGCGTGGTCGTGGCGACCGGCGCGGGCATGTCCCAGGACAGCGGCATCCCCACATTTCGGGACGCGCTCACCGGCCTGTGGGCGCGCTACGACCCCGACGAGCTCGCGACCGAAGCGGCCTTTCGTCGCAATCCCGCCCGGGTGTTCGGGTGGTACCTGTGGCGTCGCCGCCTGGTCCGAGCGGCCGTGCCGCACGCCGGCTATCATGCCCTGGTGGCGTTGGAGCGGATCGTTCCCGAGCTTGTCGTCGTGACGCAGAACGTGGACGGGCTGCACCGGCGCGTGGGACAGAGCCGGGTGGTCGAGCTTCACGGCTCGCTGGAGCGGTTCTCCTGCCTGGCGGCGCGACACCCCTTCCCGCCGGACCAAGTGGCGACGCCGGACTCGGAGGGCGAGTGCGAGCCGCCGCGCTGCCACCGCTGCGGAGCGCTGGTGCGGCCCGACGTCGTGTGGTTCGGTGAGACGCTGCCCCAGGACGCCACCGCGGCGGCGTGGGACTGGAGCACGCGCTGCGACGCGATGCTCGTGGTGGGGACGTCGGGACTGGTGCAGCCGGCGGCGCAGCTGCCGCTCGTCGCGCGCGGGGCGGGGGCGGTGGTGATCGAGGTCAATCCCGAGCCCACGGAAATCTCCGCCGCCGCGCATATCACCTGCCGCGGGCCCGCCGGCGCCGTACTGCCGGCGGTGCTCGCGGCGCTCACGGAAAGGGAACGACCCTGATTCGCCGCACCAAGATCGTCGCCACGCTGGGACCGGCCACCGGGAAACCCGAGCAGATCGCCGGGCTCATCGACGCCGGGGTGAACGTGATCCGCGTGAACGCATCGCACGGAACGCCGGAGCTGCGGGCGGGGTGGGTGGCCGCCGTGCGCCAGGCGGCGGACGCAGCGGGCGTGCCCGTCGCCGTGCTGTGGGATCTGCAGGGCCCGCGCATCCGCGTGGGAAAGCTGGCCGAGCCTCGCGATCTCCGGCCTGGAGAAACGGTCGTGTTCGCACCAGAGGAGGTCGCCCGCGCCGACGAGCTGCCGACGACCTATGCCGATCTGGCGACCGACGTCCGCCCGGGGGCCCGCATCCTGCTCGACGACGGGCTGCTCTCCGTCGAGGTCACACGGATCACTCCGCCGCGGGTCGAAGGCCGCGTCGAAGACGGCGGGACGCTCACCTCCAACAAGGGGATGAATCTTCCCGGCTTGCACGTGTCCGCTCCCGCGCTCACGGAGAAGGACCGGGAGGACGCGGCCCACGCGGCGTCCGTGGGCGCGGACTACCTCGCCCTGTCCTTCGTGCGCCGGGCGGAAGACCTGGCGGAGCTGCGCGCGCTCGTGCCGCCGGAGACCAAACTGGTCGCGAAGATCGAGAAGGCGACCGCCCTCGACGACCTGCCGCGCATTCTCGCCGCGTCCGATGCCGTCATGGTGGCCCGCGGCGATCTCGGCGTCGAGCTGCCGTTCGAAGAAGTGCCCGTGGTGCAGAAGCGCCTGATTCGCGAAGCGAACCGCCACGGCAAGCCGGTCATCACGGCGACCCAGATGCTCGAGTCGATGGTGCATAACCCGCGTCCCACGCGGGCCGAGGCCTCCGACGTGGCCAACGCGATCCTGGACGGCACCGACGCCGTCATGCTCTCGGCCGAAACCGCCGTGGGCGCGCACCCGCTCGAGGCCGTGCGCGCGATGGACCGAATCATCAAGGAGATGGAGCGCCACGGCCCCGCTGCGGGCGTGGGGACGGGGCGCGACGAGCGCCGCGCGACGCCGGGAGCGACGGTCTCGGTGGAAGATGCGATCGCGCTCGGCACGAGCGCGGTGGCGCGGATGCTGCAGACCCCCCTCATCGTGACCCTCACCAAGGGCGGCTTCACGGCACGCAAGGTGGCCGCGCTGCGCGCGCCGGTGCCGATCCTCGCCGTGACGACCGAGGCGGCGACCTACCGTCAGCTCGCGCTGGTGTGGGGCGTGATGCCGGTGCTGGTGGACCGTGTGCCGGGCTACGACGCCATGCTCGCCGTGGTGCGCGATCTGCTGCTGAAGCGCGGCTACGCGCACGCCGGCGATCGCATCGTGATGACGGCGGGCGTGCCCTGGGAGGTCTCCGGAGCCACGAACCTGCTCAAGGTCGAGGTCGTGTGACGTGAGGCTCGTGTTCCTGGGGACGGGGACGTCGTACGGGGTGCCGCAAATCGGGTGTGCGTGCCGCACCTGCACGTCCGCCGATGCGCGCGACCGGCGCACGCGCAGCGCCGCACTGATCGAGTCGGTGGGCCGGCGAGTGCTCGTCGACACCCCGCCCGAACTTCGGTTGCAGCTCGTGGCCGCCGGCGTCGGCACCGTGGACGCGGTGCTCTTCACCCACGCCCACGCGGATCACGTGCACGGCATCGACGATCTGCGGGCCATCTCCGTGCGTCAGGGGGCGGCGCTCGACGTGTACGGGGCGGCGGGTACGCTCTCCGAGCTGGAGCGCCGATTCCCGTACATCTTCGACCACACGCCGCCGCAGCCGGGCACGAGCAAGCCCCAGCTCGCCGCGCACGTGCTCGAGCCCGACTGCGAAACGGGGATCGCCGGGATGGCGGTGCGGGCGGTGCCGCTGCCCCACGGCCGCGACACCGTGCTCGGCTTTCGGGTGGGGTCGATCGCCTATCTCACGGATGCGAAGGCGGTGCCCGAGGCGGCGCGCGCGCGGCTCGCGGGTCTCGAGGTCCTGGTGCTGAACGCGCTGCTCCCCCGACCGCACCCGCTGCACCTCTCGATTCCGGAGGCCGTCGCGGCCGCGCAGCAAATCGGCGCGCGCCGCACGTTCCTCACGCATCTGACGCACGACACGCCGCACGCCGAGCTCGCGGCGCGCCTCCCTCCCGGCATCGCGCCGGCGTACGATGGACTGGTTGTCGAAGTGGGCGCGGGGTAGGGCGGATTTCCGGTCACCCCGGGCTTGCGCCCGGGGTCGGTGAAAGAGATAGATTCGACGGCAGGAGGGAGGTCTCATGTCGAACGCTTCACCTGAGGCGGTGCTGCGACGGTTCGAGAGTCCCGCCGTGCGCCAGAGCGCGGCGATGGACGAGCTGGTGCGCCAGGCGGTGTTCGGGCCGGCCGCGGAGCGTGAGGAGGCGCGCTGGCTGATCTGGGAGATCGGGCAGCATGCCGGCGTGCGGCCGGCGTCGATCCACGAGTTGTACATGGCGCGGGGCCGGGGCGAGGTAGCGGCGTTCACCACGCCCGCGATGAACATCCGGGTGCTCGCGTACGATTCCGCGCGCGCCGTGTTCCGCGCGGCGAACCGGCTCGACGTGGGCGCCCTCATCTGCGAAATCGCCCGTTCGGAGATCGGCTACACGGAGCAGCGCCCCGCCGAGTACGTGGCCGTGATGACCGCCGCGGCGCTGCGCGAAGGCTTCACCGGGCCGTTGTTCATCCAGGGCGACCACGTGCAGGTGAACGCCAAGAAGTACGCCGCCGACCCGGAGGCCGAGCTCCAGGCGCTGCGCACCCTCATCGAGGAAGAGCTGCACGCGGGGTTCTACAACATCGACATCGATACGTCGACGCTCGTGGACCTGTCGCAGGCCACGCTCCCCGAGCAGCAGCGCGTCAATTACGAGCGCGCCGCCGAGCTGACCAGGTTCATCCGCGATCGCGAGCCCGAAGGCGTGACCGTGTCGGTGGGCGCGGAGATCGGCGAGGTGGGCGGCAAGAACTCGGACGTGCACGAGCTGAAGGCGTTCATGGACGGCTACGTCCAGACGCTGCGGCGCCTGGGCAAGTACACGGGCATCAGCAAGATCTCCGTCCAGACGGGCACGAGCCACGGCGGCGTGGTGCTGCCCGACGGAACCATCGCCAAAGTGCAGCTCGACCTCGACGCGCTGAAAGCGTTGTCCCGCGACGCGCGCGCCACGTACGGCCTGGGTGGGGCGGTGCAGCACGGGGCCTCCACGCTCCCGCCCGATGCCTTCGGCAACTTTCCCAAGTGCGAGGCGATCGAGATTCACCTCGCGACCAACTTTCAGAACATCGTGTTCGACCACCCCAAGCTGCCCGCGGGGCTGCGGCGCGAGCTGCAGGAGTGGGTGAAGGCCGAGTGCAAAGACGAGTGGAAGAAGGGCGACACGGAGGAGCAGTTCTACTACAAGAGCCGCAAGAAGGCGATCGGTCCGTTCAAACGGCGCCTGTGGGACCTGCCGGGCGATGTCCGGGCGGCCATCGCCGCCGACCTCGAGAAGACGTTCGCCTTCCTGTTCGAGCAGCTGCGCGTGACCGAGACGCGTGCCGTCACCGATCGGTTCGTGCGGCCGCCGCTGCAGTCGCACGCGCAGCCGCGCCCGGTCGCGGTGGCGGCCCCCGACGACCTGGAGGCGGGCGAGTGAGCGAGCAGAGCACGGGATTCGGGCCGTTCCTGTTCGGCGTGGTGATCGGGGCGTCGCTGGGATTCCTGTTCGCTCCCGAGGCCGGCGCGGCGTCGCGCACCAAGCTGGCGCGCCGCGTGCGCGAGCTCGCGGCCGAAAAAATCGACGAGCTGGGCGAGCTCGTCGGCTCGGAAGACACCGAGGAGGGCGCGCCGACGGCCCGCGCGGCGCTGACGCGCCGGCTGACCGACGCCAAGCGCCGCCGCCGCGTGGCCCGGCGGGGCGGCGGCGTCGAGGAGGAGGACGAGCCCGTCGCGTGAAGGCCCAGGGCGGCTGGCACCGGTCGCCGACCGGAGTCGTGCGCCGCACCCTGGAGGCGGCCTTCGAGGACAACATTCCCTTTCTCGCCGGCGCCCTGTCGTTCGATCTGCTGCTCACCATCATCCCGTTCGTCGCAGTGCTGCTCGCCATGGTCGGGTATCTGGTGGAGCACCAGGTCACCACCCAACAGGTGGACCTGCACGAGCTCCTGGCCCGCCTGCTCCCCACCACGCTGGGCGGCGGCACCGATGCCGCGTTCGCGCAGGTGGAAGCCGCCCTGGCAGGCGTCATGCGCCACCGCGTGCGCATCACCGCCGTCGCGCTCCCGTTGTTCGTGTGGTTCTCCACCCGCCTGTTCGGCGGATTGCGCGCCGCCTTGAACGAGGTCTTCGACACCGACGAGCGGCGCCCCTGGCCCATGGCCAAGCTGCTCGACCTCGCCATGGTGCTGTGCACCGGGGCGCTGCTGGTGCTGAGCAGCGTGCTCACCGCCTGGGAGGCGCGCAACGCGAGCAGCGTGACCCGCAGCTTCGTCCTCGACTGGCTGTGGCGCTTCGGCCTGGAGACGACGGCGTTCGCCCTTGGCGTCCTGCTGTTCTTCCTGATTTTCAAGCTCATGCCCAGCCGGCGCATCGACTGGCGCACCGCGCTCGTGGCCGCGGTGTTCTGCTCGCTCGGCTTCGAGGTCGCGAAGCGGCTGTACGCGCTGTACGTGACCCGCTTTGCGACCCTGGATCGCGTGGCGTCGGATGCGAACGTGGTCGCCCTGCTCCTGTTCCTGCTGTGGGTGTACTACACAGCCTACTTGTTTCTGCTGGGCGGCGAGGTGGCGGAGACCTACGATCTGATCCGGATGCGACGTTCCCAGCGGGTGCAACTTGGCTAAGAGCAGGTTGGGGAGGTTGTGGAGGTTCTGGAGGTTGGGGAGGTCACGTAAGCGGGGCAACCTCCCCAACCTCCACAACCTCCAGAGCCTCCACCAACGTCTTATCTTCTGCGCATGACCACCCCCGGTCCACTGCGTCAGCCGATCCCGCTCGGCCGGTCGATTCTGTGGAGCCCCGCCGATGGGGGTCCCAAACGGCCCGGCAACGTCCCGTTTCCCGTGTTCCTGTCGCAGGCCGCCCTGACCGCGATTCACGAGCACGTGGCGACGCCGCACCGCCCGGGACAGGGCCTCCTCGGCTTCCTGCTCGGCGACCAGTGCGAGTGCCCGGAGACCGGCGTTTCCTACCTCGTGATCGACGTCGCCCTGCGCCTCAACCAGGCGATTTACGGCGATCGCACCCGCGACGTGGTGACGCGGTTGTGGGACCACATCCAGCAGCAGCTCGAGCAGCAGCGGGCGAGCCTCATCGGCTGGTACCACACGCATCCGCCCCTGCCGCTCACCCTGTCGGGACACGACGTCGAAACGCACGAGCATTATTTCGCAGAGCCGTGGCAGGTGGCGTTGCTGTTGGGGACGGATTCGGCGGAACCCGCGGGGTCGTTCTTCCGCGCCGGCACGGATGAAGCGTGGGTCGGTACGCCGCTGCCGTTCTACGAGCTGCTCACGCCCGAGTCGATTCGGCCGGACGGGAAAAAGCGCTCCTTCGTGACGTGGAAGAACTACCGCGCGTACAATCCGGTCACGCCGACGGCGTCGCATCCGCAGGCGGTCACGGCCGTCACGCCCCGACTGGCGGCGAAGCCGCCCGGCGCGCCGAAGTTCACGCCGGCTCCGCCCCCTCAACGCCCGGCCCCTGCTCCCCCCGCCCCCGCCCCCGAGCCCGAAGACGACGGCGAGCTCAAGTTCTTGACGGCGGCCGAAGACATGCCTCCGCCCCATCCGTCCCCCCGGCACGCAGCGCCGCCTCCCCCTCCTCCCCCTCCTCCCCCTCCCTTACCGCCCCCCGCACGAGCGCCGGTGCGGCCGCGAGCGGCGCCCGAGCCCGAGCCCGAGCCCGAGCCCGAGCCCGAGCCAGAGCCCGACGAGGCCGCCGCCGCGCCGGCCGCCGACGCTTCGCGGGACGAGGGCCGGCTCGAGGGTCCGTTCTGGCCGGACGAGTTCGAGGACCGCGACGTGGCGGAGGACGCCGAGGAGCTCGAGGAGGCCCTAGCGCCGGCGCGGGCGCCACGCCGCAGGCGCAAGCTACCCCGGGCGCTGATACGCACGCTGCTGGTGCTCGTGCTGGGCGGCGTCGCCGCCGGCGCCTACTGGTGGTTCCAGCCGGAGCTGCCCCTCCCCAAATGGTCGACGATCACAGGGGTGGGGTCCACGATCGGCGGCAAGGTCTCCGCGGTGGGCGGTAAGATCGCCGCGATGTTCGGCAACCTGCGGCGCCGCGCGACCGCGCCCGCTCCCCCCCGGCAGGCGGCGAAGCCGCCGCCGGCCGCACCGCCGCCGTCGGCGGCGCGCCCCGCACCGTCCGGGACTCCTGCCACCGCTGCCGCTCCGGTGCGGCCTCCTGCGAGGACCAAGCTCGATCAGATCGGCGACTCGCTGACGCAGGTGGTGCGCGGTTTCGCCGACCGGGCCCGGTTGTTCGACCGCAGGCAGCTCGCGTGCGCCGGGCTGGCGCGCGGTCTCGAGGTCGTGGAGAACCGCTGGATCGCGTACAACGCCGCTCGCCGCAGTGCCGGCGTGCTCGATGCCGGCCGGGCGGCGCGCGATCAGGCGTTGTACGCCGGCGTCGATTCGGTGGAGCGGAGGTTCGAGCAGTCGGGATGCGCGCGCCCATAGGACTGCTCCTGCTCATGATCGCGGCGTCGCCGGTGCACCCACAAGGGCCGGGCGGCGAGCGGCTGCGGAAGACCGACCTGGTCCGGCTGCTCTCGGGGCTCACGCTCGCGCCGGACGAGCTCGCCGCACTGATCCGTCGCAGCTGTCTGAGCTTCACGCCGAGCGGCAGAGATCGAGCCGACTTCGTGGCCCTGGGCGCGGACTCGGGCGTGCTGCGGGAGATCGATGGGTGCGTGCGCCGCGCCGCCATGCCGCCCGTGACCGCGCCGCGCCCGGCGCCCCGTCCGCCGCTGTCCGGTGTGCGCAGCGGGTTTGTGCTCGGCGTGGGCCAGCACGCGGCGGCAGGCGCGCACCCGCCCGTGCCGCTCCTGTTCGAGCTGCGGGACACCGCCGGCGTCCCCGTCTCGGGGCACGAGGTCGCGCTGTCCGCGACGAACGGGCGGCTGGGGGCGCCGCGGGTCGTCACCGACTCGAGTGGGCGCGTCCATGTCGACGTGACGCTGGGCCCCCGTGTGGGGCCGGTGGAGGTGAGGGCGCAGGCGGGCACCATCGAGCGGCAGGCGACGTTGTATGCCGAGCCGGGTCCGGCGGCGAAGCTCACGCTGCGCTGCGGGGAGGGGCGGGTCGAGGATCGCATCTCGCTCGCGCCGGGGGGCGCCGCCGTGCTGCGCGTGACGGCCCAAGACACGTTCGGCAACGAAGCACCCGTGACGGGACTGCAGGCGGCGACAGGCGACCGCGGCGTGGTGCGGGTGACGTTCGTCGGCGGCGACACCGCGGGCGGTCTGGTGCGCGTCGCCCCGGGAGACGAGGGCTCCACCAGCCTCGTCATCGTCGCGTCGCGCCAGCGTGAGGATGTGAGCGTCACGGTCGCACGGGCGCCGCTCGCAGGAGTGACGCATTGTCCCTAGCGGCGCGATTCCGTGTGTCCTGCTGGATCTGTTCACCCCTGTGCGTCTATCCCTGTTGTCTCATTGCCTGTCCAACTAGCTTTCCAGTGCCCCAGGTCCGCAGGTCATCTGGTCGTGAACCGCGTCAGGCCCCCGCAGGGAGCAGCGCTAAGCGACGTCGGGTGTCGCTGCGGGGTGCCTGGGGCATCTGCTATGAACGCGGAAGTGGGAACGCGGAACGCGGAACAGAACATGAGCCGTCGAGCCCGGAGGTGGCCCTGATGTTCCGCGTTCCGCCTTCCGCGTTCCGCGTTTGAAAGCGCGTTTCGCGTTCCGCGTTAGATTGACCCCATGATCGCTCTCGCCCGCAAATACCGCCCCAAGAAGTTCTCCGACCTGCTCGTCCAGGACCACGTGGCTGCCGCGCTGCGCGGCGCCGTGGCGGGTGGTCGTGTGGCCCACGGATACCTGTTCGCGGGCCCCCGGGGGGTGGGGAAGACCACGGCGGCTCGCATCCTGGCGATGGCGCTGAATTGCGAGCGGCGGGAGGCGGCTGGCGTGGCGGGGGAGCCGTGCGGCGAGTGCGACTCGTGCACGCGCACCTGGGCGGGGGCCGCCAACCTGGACGTCGTGGAGCTCGACGCGGCGTCGAATCGGGGGGTGGACGACGCGCGCGACCTGCGGGAGCGCGCCATGTACGCCGCATCGGCCGAGGGCCGCCACAAGGTCTACATCGTGGACGAGGCCCACATGCTGACGCGCGAAGCGTGGAATGCGCTCCTCAAGATTCTCGAGGAGCCACCGTCGGGGGTCGTATTCGTGTTCGCGACCACCGAGCCGCAGAAGATCGCGCAAAGCGCGGCACCGATCCTGTCCCGGCTGCAGCGCTTCGACTTCCGGCGCATCGGCCCGCACGCCATCGCCGAGCGCCTGCGCCAGGTCGTGGCGGCCGAGGGCCTGGCCGCGGACGACGACGCCCTGCACCTGATCGCCAAGAGCGCGGATGGCGGGATGCGCGACGGCCTGTCGATCCTGGATCAGGTCGTGTCGTTCGGCGCCGGGCCGGTGACGGCCGACCGCGTGCGCGAGGTGCTCGGCTTGATCTCGGACGACGTTTATGGCGAGCTGCTGCGCGTGGTTGCCGAGCGCGATTCGGCCGGCGTGTTTCCGCTGGTCGAGCGCCTGGTGGATGGGGGCGCGGATCTGGGCGAGTTCGTGAGCGGCGCGGGGGAGATCCTGCGCGCGGTGCTGATGGCCAATCTCGGAGGGAAGCCCGAGGGATTCACCGAGGCGATGCAGACGTTGATCGAGCGGCACCGCTCCCCGCTCTCCGCTCCCGACGTGGTGCGCTTGCTCGCCGTCCTCACCGAGCTCGAGCCCCAGCTCCGCGCCAGCGGCAATGCCCGGCTCGGGGTCGAGCTGCTGCTCCTGCGATGGGCGATGATGAGCAGGACCGTCGAGCTCGAGGCAGTCATCCGCGCGTTGGGTAAGGGGCCGGTGGAGAAGCCGGGGAAGGGGAACCCCGCGCCGGTTATGCGCGACTCAGCCGTCCCTCCCCCTTCCCCGGCCGTTCCACGGACCGTCTCCCCGGCCGTTCCCCCGGAGAAGGGGCCCCTCACCCTCGATCGTCTCCGCGCCCTCTGGCCCCGCATCGTCGAAGACGCGCGGCGCGAGAAGCCGATGCTCGGCGCGTTGTTGCCCGGGGTCGAGCCCGGAGCCATCGACGGCACGACCGTCGGGGTGCGGGTGCTCGACCCCGTACACGCCGAGGGACTGGAGCGGCAGCGTGAGGCGCTGGCCCTGCTGATCGGTCGTTACGTCACCGAGTCGGTGCGCATCAAGCTCGAGGGAGTGGGGAGGGGGGAGCGGTCCGCGCCCCGCCCCGGGCGGCTCACGGAAGACGGTGTGCGGGCGGATCGGCTCGAGGCGCTGCGCGCGCGCGATCCGGGCCTCGATGCCGCCGTCGACGCGCTAGATTTGGAGCTGCTCGAGTAGCTTGCCACCCGTTGGAGCGAGGGGTAACTTTCGACGTATGGCGGATTTATCTAGCCTGCTGCAGCTGGGCCAGCAGATGCAGTTCCGATTGTCCGAGATCCAGTCCCAGCTGGCCCAGCAGACGGTCACCTGCACGGCGGGCGGTGGGATCGTCGCGGCCACTGCGGACGGGCGGGGTCACATCCGCGCCATCAAGATCGATCCCCAGGCGATCGCCCAGGGGGATATCGAAATGCTCGAGGACCTCGTGCTCGCCGCGGTGTCGCAGGCGCAGCAGCGCGCCGCCGAGCTGTACCAGGCGGAGGTGAAGAAGCTCGCCTCGGGCCTGCCGTTCCCGCTTCCGCTGCAGCCGCCCCTTTAGCGCGCCGTGTCGGCCATCGATGATCTCGTGACGGAGCTGGCCAAGCTCCCCGGGATCGGACGGAAGACGGCGCAGCGGCTCACGTTTTACCTGCTGAAGCAGCCGGTGGAGAGCGCCGCGCGCCTCGCGGACGCGATCCGCACCGTGCGCGAGCGCGTCACGACCTGCGGCGTGTGCGGCACGCTCACGGACGAGGACCCGTGCACCATCTGTCGCGACCCGCGGCGCGACGCGAGCGTGTTGTGCGTGGTGGAGGAGGCGTCGGATGTCACGGCGATCGAGCGGGCCGGGCGGTTCCGCGGCCGGTATCACGTGCTGGGCGGGCGGCTGTCGCCCCTGGAGGGCATCGGCCCCGAGGCGCTGGGGCTCGACCGGTTGCTCGGGCGCGTGACCAACGGCGGGGCCGTCGGCGTGCGGGAGGTCATCATCGCGACCAACCCCTCCATGGAGGGGGAGGTCACGGCGACCTACCTGCAGCAGCTGCTCAAGCCGACGGGCGTGCGGGTGACCCGCATCGCGCGCGGCATCCCGGTGGGCGGCGACCTCGAGTACGCCGACGGCGTGACGATCGCGCAGGCGTTGCTCGCGCGGCGGGACATGACCGAGTCCGACAAGTCCGAGGCCGGGTGATGGCGGGTGCCGCGAGCTGGTCGTTCTCCGAGAACGACTTCAAGCAGATCCAGCAGCACCTCCAGGCGTTCCTGCGCGACTGCAACGCCCGTTGCGCGCTGCTCGTGGACCGCACCGGTCAGCTCGTGGCGACCGTGGGCGACCCGCCTCAGTTCGACTCCGCCGCGTTCGCGTCGCTCACCGCCGCCGACTTCAGCGCCAACGACCAGCTCGCGAAAATGATCGGCGAGCAGGAGTTCGCCTCCCTCGTGCATCAGGGCGAGAAGGAGTCCATGTTCCTCGCCGACGTGGCGAAGCGCGTCATCTTGGTCGTGCTGTTCGACCAGCGCACCACGCTCGGCCTGGTGAAGCTGAAGGGCAAGGGGGCGGTGGAACACCTGAACCGCGTGTTCGAGGCCATGTTCAACCGTGTCGGCGCGGGGCCCGCGGCGCCCGAGAAAGGCTTGCTCGAGGGGGCGGAAGACGAAATTGACAAACTCTTCGGCTGAGAGGGCGCGCGCCGTATGTCGATGATCAACTACGCGTCCCGCGAGATCAACTGCAAGCTCGTGTACTACGGCCCCGGGTTGGGCGGCAAGACCACGAATCTCGAGCACATCTATGGCAAGGTCTCACCCAATACGCGCGGCAAGATGATCTCCCTCGCCACGGAGACGGAGCGCACCCTGTTCTTCGACTTCCTGCCCGTGGACTTGGGCACCATCCGCGGCTTCAAGACGCGTTTCCACCTCTACACCGTCCCGGGACAGGTGTACTACAACGCGAGCCGCAAGCTCATTCTGAAGGGCGTGGATGGGATCGTGTTCGTGGCGGATAGCCAGATCGAGCGCATGGAGGCCAACGTCGAGTCGATGCAGAACCTGTACGACAACATGTCCGAGTACGGCTACGACCTGACGAAGATCCCGTTCATCATCCAATACAACAAGCGGGACCTCCCCAATGCGGCACCGATCAAGGACCTGCAGGGGTCCCTCAACCCCGGCTGGCCCATCGAAGACGGCCCCCAGCAGAGGATCACGCCCGATCCGACCCATACGGGCGAGAACCTGGTGGAGAAGGTGGACAACCAGTGGATCGGCCGCGCGCCCTATCTCGAGGCGGTGGCGGTGCGCGGCGACGGCGTGTTCGACACCCTGAAGACGGTGAGCAAGATGGTCCTGAAGACGCTCAGCTAGCGAGCGGTCCTCCGCCCCATGCGCTGGACCCTGCCCAACATCCTCACCCTCGCGCGCATCTGCCTCACGCCGGTCATCGCGCTGCTCCCGTTCATTCAGGGGTACTGGCCCAAGGTGATCGCGTTCCTGATCTTCCTCGCGGCCGGAGCCTCGGACGTCGTGGACGGCTATGTCGCCCGCCGGCGTAACCAGGTGAGCGAGCTGGGCCAGCTGCTCGATCCCATCGCCGACAAGCTGCTCCTGTTCGCCACGCTGATCCCGATTTTCTGGCTCACCCGCCACCCCACGATTCTCGTCGACTACCGCATTCCCTGGTGGGGCAGCTTCCCCGTGTGGGTGGCCCTGCTGCTCGTGGGACGCGAGCTCCTCATTACCGGCTTCCGCTTCTTCGCCAAACGGCGCGGCGTCGTGATCCCGGCGATCGCGGCGGGGAAGCTCAAGGCCGTGGTGCAGAACGTGTTCATCGGCGCGACGCTGTTCTGGTTCGCGTGGAAGGACGCGCTGGCGGCGCATCGCTGGGCGGGGTGGTTCCGGAACTTCTGGAACGAGTTTCACGGCGCCGTCGTCGCCCTGACCCTCGCCGGCGCGATCTTCCTTACCGTGTATTCGTTGCTCGTGTACCTCTACCGCTACCGCGCGCTGCTCAAGGGCCGGGGGTGAGGCTCGAGCTCCTCACCATCGGCACCGAGCTCCTGCTCGGCCACACCGTGGACACGAACGCCGCCGAGCTGGGACGGGCGCTCGCGGCCGCGGGCGCGGAGATCACCCGCCGCACCACGGTGCCCGACCGACCCGACGCGATCCGCGCGGCCGTGGCCGAAGCCCTGGACCGCACGGGCTTCGTGATCGCCACCGGCGGCCTGGGCCCGACGCGCGACGACATGACCAAGACCGTCGTCGCGGAGCTCGTCGGCAAGCGCCTCGTGCTCGACGAGGGCCTGCTCGCGGCTCTCGAGGCGCGCTTCAAGCAGCTGGGACGGCCCATGCCGGCGCTCAACCGCACGCAGGCGGAGGTGCCCGAGGGCGCCACCGTGCTCCCCAACCCCCGCGGCACGGCCCCGGGCCTGTGGGTGGAGGACGCGCGCGGCCGCGTGGCCGTGCTCCTGCCGGGCGTGCCGCGCGAGATGCGCGGCCTGCTGGTCGAGGAAGTCCTGCCGCGGCTGGTCGCACGCCAAGGGACTGACCGCCGCGTGGTGCTGTCCCGCACGGTGCGCACCACGGGCATCGCGGAGTCGGCACTCGCCGAGCGCGTCGGGCCGATCGAGCCGGAGATCCTGCCGCTCACGCTCGCCTACCTGCCCTCGGTGGACGGCGTGGATTTGCGCGTCACCGCCTGGGGGCTCGAGCTGCGGGACGCCGAGGCGCGGCTCGCCGCCGTGGTCGAGCGGCTCCGCGCCGCGGCGGGTGAGCACGCCTACGGTCAGGACGGCGCCGATGTCGCCGCGGTGGTGCTCGACGCCCTGCGCACCGGGCGACACCGGCTGGGCGTAGCCGAGTCGTGCACGGGCGGGATGGTCGCGGCACGGGTCACCAACATCCCCGGCGCCTCGGACAGCTTCATCGGCGGGGTCGTGGCGTACGCCGACGTCGTCAAGACGGCGGCGCTGAAGGTGCCGATCGAGACGCTCGAGGCGCACGGCGCCGTCTCCGAAGAGACGGTGCGCGCGATGGCCGAAGGGGCGCAGCGCCTGTTCTCGGCGGATTGCACCATCGCCGTCACGGGGATCGCCGGACCGGGCGGGGGCACGCCGGACAAGCCGGTCGGCACCGTGTGGCTCGCCGCCCGCGTCCACACCGCCACGCACGCCGTGAAGCGGGTGTTTCCCGGCGACCGCGACGAAATCCGCCGCCGCGCCGCGCAGGCGGCGCTCGATCTGCTGCGGCGCCTGCTGGCCGAATCTTGATGCCTACGCTCACCGCACCCGACGGCGCCCAGCTGGTCTACGACGCCTACGAAGCCGCCGCGCCGCGCGCCGCCGTGCTGGTGCTGCACGGCTGGTTCGACCACGCCGGACGCTGGCGCGAGACCGGAGAGCGGCTATGCGGCGCGGGGTACTCGGCCTATCTGCTGGACCTGCGGGGCCACGGCCGCTCGGGAGGGCGACCCGGACATCTGTCACGCTTCAGCCAGCTGCTCGGGGACCTGCAGGCGTTCCGTCGCGTCGTGCGCATCCGCACCGAGCGCCCCCAGGTGCTGCTCGGGATCTCGTTCGGCGCACTCGTGTGCCTGCGGTACCTCGAGACGCAGCCGAGCGACCCGATCGCCGGGGCCGTGATCGCCGGCCCCTGGCTCGGGCTCGCGTTCCGGCCCCCGGCGTGGAAGCTCATCGGCGGCCGCATCCTCGCGGACCTGTGGCCGACCCTGCCGATACCCGCCCGCCTCGACCCCGACACGCTGAGCCGCGATCCGGCGGTCAATCAGGCCTACGCCGAGGATGCCGCGGTCCACAGTGTCATGACGCCGGGGGCGTGGCGCGAGATCCAATGGGCCCAGCGCGCCGTAGTGGCGGATGGATATCGCATCGAGTCGCCGCTGTTGTTCCTCCTGGCGGGCGAGGATCGCGTCGTGGACGCGCACCAGGCGCGTGCGTTCGCCGACGGCTTGAAGGGCAGCGTACGGGTCCGCTGGTACCCGGAGATGTACCACGAGGTGCTGCACGACCCGCAGCGCGATCAGGTGTTCGGCGACCTGGTGGCGTTTCTGGCGGGCAAACCGTGAGGAACGAGGTTCTACTGACCCCGGGCGCAAGCCCGGGGATCCCGGGAGGTCGGTTCTGAACCCCGGGCTTGCGCCCGGGGTCAGTGGGGCTTGCTCCCGGGGTTAGTTTGCCAAAACGGCGCACGAGAGACGGCACATCCATTGCGAGTAAAGCGCAACACCATGGACGATAAAGAGAAGGAACGGCCAACGACCGAAGGGCTGGAGCCCACGCAGGGGTCCGGCGCATTGATCGAGCCGTCGGAGGAGGCCGTGGCCCGACTGGAGCGTGAGGTCGCGGATCTGAAGGACAAATATCTCCGGCTCGCCGCCGAGTACGACAATTTTCGCAAGCGCGCCGTCAAGGAGCGCACCGAGGCGTGGGAGAAGGCGCAGGGCGACCTGGTGCTGCGGCTGGTGGACGCGCTCGACGACCTGGCGCGCTTCGCGCACGTCGACCCGGCGCAGACCGACGCCAAGACGATCCACGACGGTGTGGACCTGGTGGAGCGCAAGCTGTGGAAGGAGCTGGAGGCCGCCGGGGTGACTCGGGTGGATCAGAGCGGCGTGCCCTTCGACCCCAACCTGCACGAGGCCGTCACCACGCAGCCGGCGGACGATCGCGCGAAGGATCACACCGTGGGGGCGGTGCTCCAGCCGGGATATCGGATGCGGGGTGCCCTGATCCGACCGGCGCGCGTGGTGGTGCTGCAATGGACGGCGGACGAGGGAAGGGGGAAGAGGGAAGCGTAGATGGCATCTGAGCGGGACTACTATCAGGTCCTCGGCGTGCCCGAGACGGCGACCACGGACGAGATCAAGAAGGCGTTTCGCCGGCTCGCGAAGCAGTACCATCCCGACCGTAACCCGAACAAGCCGCAGGCCGCGGAGCGCTTCAAGGAGATCAACGAAGCGCACGACGTGCTGAGCGATCCCGAGAAGCGGAAGAAGTACGATCAGCTGCGCCGCTACGGGGCGTTCGCGGGCGCCGGGAGCGGCGGGGTTGGGACGCGCGGCACGCCCGGGGGCCCCGGCGTGGAGTTCGACCTCTCGGATCTGGGCTCGTTCGGCGGGCTGGGGGATCTGTTCTCGTCGATTTTCGGGCGGCGCGGCGGCGGCCCGCGTGCCGAGGACGAAGACGAGATCGAGACCGCCGTCTCGATTCCGTTCCGCGTCGCCGCGCTGGGCGGCCGCGTGCCCGTCACGCTCACGCTCCCGGAGGTATGCCCCACGTGCAGCGGGTCGGGAGGCGCGCCCGGGACGACGTTCTCGACGTGCCCCGAGTGCAAGGGGCGCGGCACGATCTCGTTCGGCCAGGGAGGGTTCGCCGTCACGCGGCCATGCCCCGTGTGCCGCGGCCGCGGGCGGGTGCCGGCGCAGCCCTGTCCCACCTGCCACGGGTCGGGCGAGGTGCGCGTCGAAAAGCGGCTGGCGATCACGATCCCGGCCGGCACGGAGGACGGCACGCGGCTGCGTCTCAAGGGGCAGGGGGCCAAGGGGCGGGGGGACGTCGTGGTCGCCATCCAGGTCGAGCCCGACCGTTTCTTCCGGCGCGACGGGCTCGATGTCATCGGCGTCGTGCCGATCAACCTGGCGCAGGCCCTGCTCGGCTCGAAGATCAAGGTGCGCACGCTCGACGGCAAGCGCGTGGTGCTCAAGGTGCCGGCCGGCACGCACCACGGCCAGCGGTTCCGGATCCCGGGACAGGGCATCGAGCGGAACGGACGGCGTGGCGATCAGTACATCGAGATCCACGTCGAAATTCCCGAGCACCTCACGGCCGAGCAGGAAACCGCGCTGAAGGCGTTCGCCGAGAAGAGCGGGATGAAATACTAGGGACTCGGGGTTAGGGGCTGGGGACTGGGGGCTTGCTCCTGACCCCGCCTGATGATACCGTACACGCCTATGGCGATGCCCGCCCTGTCGAACGCGAATTGCAACGGCAACCCCAATTCGGGGGCCGTCGGGGCGTAGCGACTCGGCTGATCCCGTGAGCGCGCCCCCGGCACCGAGCGGTCCCGGGGGCGTTTGTTTCCTGGATCCTGAGACTGTTCACCGCTGTGCGTCTGCGCGTCTGTGCGTCTAGAACTTTGGGGTGTAGGTCAATTGGCAGACCGCCCGGCTGTTAACCGGGAAGTTGGAGGTTCGAGTCCTCCCGCCCCAGTTCGCCGTTGCTGAAACGAATGTTGCGGGTCAGCACCGCCCTCCGTTTCAACCTGAGCGTTACAATCGCCCTCGACATACGGAACCCCGGCTCCACACCGTCGCGTATCACGCCTACATCCCCGAGACGAGATGATGGCAATGAGAGAGCACCTGCTGGACACCCTTGAGATCGGCAAACCGCTCCCGCCGGCCGTGCGGAGCGCGGTCCGCGTGCCGTATGCCCTGCGCCGGGTGCCGGCGTCGCGCTGGCACACGTTGCTGCCCCGGCGCGACCCGCCGCAGGTCGGCGACGTCGCGCTGGCACGCGTCGAGTCGATCGGGAAGAACATGGCCCTGGATCTCGCGTCGGGGCGTCGCTGCAAGCTGCACAACGGCGACCTGATCGGCGCGGTGTTCGGCCACCGCTACGCCACGCTGCAGTTCGAGGGGTACGCGCGCTCGGACGGCGATCGGTGCGATCTGCTCTCCGGGGGCGGGCTGTGCGGGCAGGTCGCGAGCAAGCACGACACCATGCCCGAGCCGACCCGCCTGCGCATCGCAGGCGCCCTGGGCGACGAGAGCGGGCAGCCGCTGCGGCTGCAGAATTTCACGGTGCGCGAGCGTGGCGGCGCCGGTGTCGAGCGTCCCCGGATCGCCGTCGTGGTGGGGACCTCGATGGACTCCGGGAAAACACACACGGCACTGAGCGTGATTCAGGGGCTCGAGCGGCGGGGCACCGCGGTGGCCGGCATCAAGCTCACCGGCACCGCCGCCGGCACCGACACGCTGGCGATGCTCGACGCCGGCGCGTGCGTCGCTCTGGACTTTGTCGACGGCGGACTGCCGTCCACGTACCGCTGCACGCTGGGGGAGCTGCTGGATCTGTACCGCCGGCTGGTGGATCACGCGGCGGCAGAGGGCGCCGACTGGGTTGTGGTGGAGATCGCCGACGGCGTCATCCAGGGCGAGACGGCCGCTCTGCTGGCGAGCGCGCGCTTCGTCTCGAGCGTGACGGCGTGGCTCCTGGCCGCGAACGACGCCCTCGGGGCGCTCGGCGCGGTCGGTCTGCTGCGCCACAAGGGCCTCGTGCCGCTCGCCATCTCGGGGATGGTGTCCCGCAGCGCTCTCGGCCGCCGGGAGGTGGAGGCAGCCACCCAGATCCCGTGCGTCCCCGCCGCGGAGCTGCAGGCCGGCGCCTTGAACGCGAAATTGCTTGCCGCCGCTCCGCCTCACGGGCTGCGTGCCGTGTCGGGTGAGTACACGGCGATCGCGGCGGCCGAGTGAGGGCCCTGATCAGCCGCCGGTGACCGGCGTGACCCGTACCATCACCACCCCGTGCGCCGGCACGGTCGCCATGAAGCGCGCCGGGAACGTCCCGAGATCGGCGTGAGCCCACAGGTCGCGCACCCGAGCCGGACCCCGGAAGCCGATGGCTCTCCATGAGGCGGTGATCACCGTCTGCAGCGCGCTCCGGTTGAACAGCACGACCGCCCGCGAGCCGTCGCTCAGCGGCTTGGCCCACACTTGCAGATCGGGCGCGGGCTCCTGGACCAGCATCCCCTGCATGCCGAGCGTGTCCTGATCGACCGCCACGACTTCCTTATTCAGGAGGATGTCGCGCGTCGCCGCAGGCATGGTGCGGACGTCGTTCCCCGCCATCAACGGCGCGGCCATCAGGGCCCACAGGCTGAAATGGGCGCGGTACTCGTCGTCCGTCATGCCGCCGTTGCCGACCTCCAGCATGTCGGGGTCATTCCAAGCCCCGGGGGCCGCCGCCATCGCGTACTGGGCGTTCAAGTCGAGCAGGGCGATCATACTCGCCCAACGATCGCCGATGTCGCCCGTGGTGCGCCACAGGTTGCCGGTGCGCGGCCCCCATTCCCACGGCCGGTTCGAGCCCCACTCGCAGATGCTGAACACGATGGGCCGGCCCGCCTTGGCGAGCGCGTCGCGGAACTTGGCGTACTGGGTCGGCGCGTCGAGCCCCTCGGAATCGCACCAATCCTCCTTGACGTAGTCCACGCCCCACTCGGCGAAGGTCCGAGCGTCGATTTCCTCGGAGCCGTAGGTGCCGGGGCGGCGCTGGCACGTCTGCCGCCCCGCATCGGTGTAGAGGCCGAACTTGAGCCCCTTGGAATGAACGTAGTCCGCGAGCGGCTTCATGCCACCTGGGAACCGCACTGAATCCGCCACGAGCCGGCCGGTGGCGTCGCGGGCGACCTGCCAGCAGTCGTCGATCACGAGGTATTGATAGCCCGCGTCGCGCATGCCGCCCTTGATCATCGCGTCCGCTGTCTCCCGGATCAGCTGCGCGCTCACGTCGCACCCGAAATGGTTCCAGCTGTTCCATCCCATCGGCGGCGTGCGGGCGAGGCGGTTGTCGAGCGGGGGCGCGGGATCGCGCACGACAGCGAGACCGAGGCCGAGGCACATGAGCGCGGCGAATCGCGGGAACACGAGACATCTCCTTTCGGGCGTAGAGCTACGTGTCGTCCCCCCTCTCCGGAACGGAGAAGGGGCCAGGGCGTGAGGACGGGCGTGCGCGCCGGGCGAGCCCGAGCATCGCGACACCGAACACGAGCAGCGCGGCGCCCCATATCAGGTCGATCGGCACGCCGGTGGGGGTCGTGCCGGGTGTGCTGCGGGTCGCCCATCCATAGCCGGTGAGCAGGACGCCCAGCAGGGTGAAGAACGCGCCGAGCGGCAGTCGTATGTCGAGGGACATCAGAAGAACACGGCGTTCAAGACCAGCGTGACCGCCAGTACGACCACGGCGAGCGCGACCGGGCGCTCGTACCACGGGGCCGCCGTATCGACGGGCTGCCGCGTCAAGCCGTACACCAGGCCACGCAGCTCGTCGGGCGCGCGCGGTCTGGTGAAGAGTGACACGACGATGGTCACGACGAAGCACGTGACCCACGCCACGATCGCGGTCCAGAACGTCTGGGCCAGCTCGCTCGGGAACGTCGTCACGACTCCGAGATAGCCGCCCTTCACGCCGACCGCGGCGCCGGCCGGAAGGGACAGGCCGTGGTGCACCGCCGCCGCGAGTGTGCCGGCGACGAGCCCCGCGAACGCCCCGTGCCCGGTGGTGCGCTTCCAGAACATCCCCAGCGCGAACGTGGCGAACAGCGGCGCGTTCACGAACGCGAACACGAGTTGCAGGAAGTCCATGATGTTGTTGAACGACGCCGCCACGTAAGCCGCCGCGATCGAGATCGCGACGCCGGCCACGGTGGCCCAGCGCCCCATCGCCAGGTAGTGCGCGTCGGGCGCGCCCGGGCGTACGTAGCTCTGATACAGGTCGTAGGTCCAGACCGTATTGAACGCCGTGACGTTGCCGGCCATCCCGGACATGAACGACGCGAGCAGCGCCGTGAGGCCGAGCCCCAAGAGGCCCGCGGGAAAGAAGTGCAGCAGCAGCATCGGCGTCGCGAGGTCGTAATCGAGCACCACGCCGCCGGCTGCGTCACGGAGCGGCGCGCCATGCGCATCGACCTTCGGTGGCACGATACCAACCGCAGACGCGGAGGTTATGGAGGTTGTGGAGGTTGGGGAGGTTGTGGAGGTCGAAGAAACAGCCGGCGCCGCTGCGCGTACTCCGCTCGCGGGACTCACGACCAGCGCCAGCATGCCCGGCAGGATCACGAGAAACGGGAACAGCATCTTCGGGAACGCGGCGATGAGCGGCGTGCGCCGGGCCGCGGTCATCGAGTTCGCGGCCATAGCGCGCTGCACCACCAGAAAGTCGGTGCACCAGTAGCCGAACGACAGCACGAACCCCAGTCCCATCACCAGGCCGAACCACTCGACGCCCACGGGATTGGCGGACGCGTGCCCCATGAAGGCCCAGCTGTGCGTGTACGCCCCCGGTGCAAAGCCGCCGGCGGTGGCGTGCTCGGCCAGACGCGACACGAGTCCCGACCAGCCGCCCACCGCGCGCAGGCCCAGGAACACCAGCGGCGCGAACCCGAGGACGATCAGGAAGAACTGCAGCACCTCGTTGTAGATCGCGCTGGTGAGCCCGCCCAGGAAGATGTAGGCGAGCACGACACCCGCCGCGATCAGGATGCTCACGTCGAAGCTCCAACCGAGCAGCAGGTGCAAGAGCTTCCCCATGGCGTAGAGCGAGATCCCCGAGGAGAACACCGTCATGATCGCGAACGAGACGGCGTTCAGGGCGCGGGTCTTCTCGTCGAACCGCAGCTTCAGGTACTCGGGCACGGAGCGGGCGCGCGAGCCGTAGTAGAACGGCATCATGAAGAGGCCGATGAACACCATCGCCGGGATCGCCCCGATCCAGTAGAAGTGGCTGGTAGCGATGCCGTACTTGGCGCCCGAGGCCCCCATCCCGATGACTTCCTGGGCGCCCAGGTTCGCCGAGATGAACGCCAGCCCGGTGACCCAGGCGGGAATGGAGCGTCCAGAGAGGAAGAAGTCTTCGCTGGTGCGCACGTAGCGCCGCAACGCCGCGCCGATGCCCAGCACGAACGCGAAGTACAACGCCATCACGGCGTAGTCCACCCAGCTGAGCGTGGTCATGGTACAGACTCAACCCGCACCGCGCGCGCGGGGTTGAAAGGCGCTGCTGCGGAGGTGCCACACGCGCGTTCCCGTCGGTATTGCTCGCACGCAACGGGCGGCTCCCCGGGTGCGCCCGAAGACCGCGCGCGGCGCTGGCGCATCGGGTGGCGCGTGACGGCGTCAAACTTGAAGAGCGACTGACTTGACCCGTTGTACCCTTTGGGCCGTCCAGGGGAGCGACGTGACTCAGGTCAGGGTGCCGTCCTTTGACCACCCCACCTCGCCCGAGGTGGGGGGCCGCGAGCGCCGTGAGGCTGCGGAGCTCGCGCTACCCGCCGTTTCCGCCTTCCGCCACACTGTCACTCGTCGAGCGGGCCGCCTTCCGGCGGCTCCGGAGAACCGTCCTATGCATCGAATCCTGTCCTTGCTCTCGCTCCTGGCGCTCGCCGCCGCCCCGAGGCTCCTCGAAGCCCAGGGCTCGATCTCCGGGACCATCACCGACACGTACACGGCCGCCCCGGTCGCGGGCGTCACGCTCAGCGTCGTCGGGACGGCGCTCGGCAGCGCGACCGATTCCGCCGGCCGATATACCGTGGCGAATGTACCCCCGGGCACGCAGCGGCTGCGAGCGCGCAGGGTGGGTTACGCGCCCGCGGACACGACCGTCGTGGTGCGGCAGGGAGAACCGACGCTCGTGAATCTGCGGCTGCGGCCGAGTCCCTTCGAGCTGAATCCCGTGGTGGCGATCGGGTACGGCGAGCAGGCCAAGGGGACGCTGACGGGCTCCGTCAGCGCCGTCTCGGGCAAAGACGTGCAGAGTGTCCCGGCGCTCAACCTGTCGAACACGCTCGGCGGCCAGCTGCCCGGCCTGGTGACCGTCAACCCCAGCGGCGAGCCCGGGTACGACGGAGCGATCATCCGCGTCCGCGGCAGCCATACACTGAACGACAACAGCGCGCTCGTGGTGGTCGACGGCGTGCCGGATCGGGACGGCGGCTTGGAGCGGCTCGACCCGGGGGACATCGAGAGCATCAGCGTGTTGAAAGACGCCACGGCGGCGATTTACGGATCCCGCGCAGCCAACGGCGTCATTCTCGTCACGACCAAGCGGGGACGCAGCGGCGCAGTGCAACCGCCGCAGCTCACCGTGACCATGAACCAGGGCTTCAACCACCCCACCCGTACGCCCAAGATGGCAGACGCCGCGACCTACATGACGATGCTCGACGAGATCGACATGTACCGGAACCAGACGCCGCGCTACTCGGCTGACGTGATCGCGAAGTATCGGCAGGGGGGCGATCCCTGGCTCTACCCGAACACCGACTGGTTCGGCGCGGTCATCAAGCCGATGTCGTACCAGACCAGAGGCAACGTCGCGCTGCGCGGCAGCAGCGAGCACATCGGGTATTACCTGTCCCTCAACGGTCTGACCGAAGACGGCTACTACCGCAACAGTGCTACCCGGTATAACCAGTACAGCTTCCGCAGCAACATCGACGGTCGGATCACGGACCACCTCAGCCTGCGGTTCGACCTGACGGGACGACTCGAGGACCGCAATTTCCCGGTCCGCAGCGCCGGCTCGATTTTCCGCGAGCTGATGCGCGGCAAGCCGAACCTTCCGGCGTACTGGCCGAACGGGCTGCCGGGTCCCGACATCGAGTACGGCGACAACCCGGTCGTGATCGGGACGCCGGCGACCGGATACGACCGGGACGGGCGTGACTACGTGCAGGGCAGCCTGGGCATGGAGTTCAAAGTGCCCGGGATCCGCGGCCTCACCGTCAGGGGCAATGCGTCCTACGACGTGCGCTTTCGGAGCCAGAAGACGTGGCGCACGCCCTGGACGCTGTACACCTGGGACTACAAGACGCGCGACGCGGACAGCCAGCCCGTGCTGCAGGCGGCCCAGCGGGGATACAGCACGCCGCAGCTGAACCAGTTTGACGGGCGCGGCACCGGGACCCTGCTCAACCTCGTGGGTGAGTACCGGCGGCAGTTCGGCCCGCACACGGTGGGCGTGCTGGGCGGCCTCGAGCGTCAGCTGGCGGACAGCGACTACGACAGCGCCTTCCGCGATTATTTCACCTCCGCTCAGATCGACCAGCTGTTCGCCGGGGGCGACCTCGGGAAGACGAACAACGGTACCGCGTGGGTCGCGGCGCGGCAGAACTACTTCACCCGCATCAACTACGCCTTCCGGGACAAGTATCTCTTCGAGTTCGTGGGGCGCTACGACGGCTCCTACATTTTCCCGGCGGCGAAGCGGTTGGCCTTCTTCCCGGCCGTCTCGGCGGGGTGGCGCATTTCGGACGAGCCGTTTTTCCGTGACCACGTACCGCTATTCGACGACCTGAAGCTGCGCGCCTCGTGGGGCGAGACGGGAAACGACCGGATCGAGCCGTGGCAGTACCTCCCCACCTACGGCTTCGGCGGCGGGTACGTGTTCGGCGGCAATCAGGTCGTGACGAGCGTCTTCCCCACGCGTACACCCAACCCGAACGTGACGTGGGAGGTCGCGAAACAGTTCGACATCGGCCTCGAAGGGCGCCTCTTGAGCAACCGGCTCTCCTTCGAATTCGACCGGTTTAGCGAGCGGCGCAACAACATTCTCTCGTTTCGGAACGCCTCGGTTCCCCAGACGGCCGCCATCCCCCTGCCGCGCGAGAACATCGGCGTGGTCGCCAACTCGGGCTACGACGGGTCGATCACCTGGCGGCAACAAATGGCCAACGACGTCTCTTTCCAGGTCACGTTCAACGGCGGCTATGCCCACAACAAGATTCTGTTCTGGGACGAGCCCCCGGGCGCGCCTCCCTGGCAAGTCGCGACCGGCCATCCCATGAATTGTCCGAACCAGGCGAATCAGCGCTGCGATCCGCGCGCCGCCGGCATGTATTACGTGGCGATTGGGATCTTCAAGGACTCGGCCGCCGTCGCCAATTACCCCCACTGGGCCGGTGCCCGACCGGGGGACATCATTTTCCAAGACGTCAACGGCGACGGTAAGATCGACGCGAACGACATGGTCCGGATCGACAAGACCGGCGATCCCACCTTCACCGGCGGCCTCAGGCTCGCCGCGCAGGTGAAGAGCTTCGACGTCAGCGTCTTTTTCCACGCCGCCTTCGATGCGGTGCAGTACTTCAGGACGGAATCCGGCGACATCGGCAACTTCACGCAGGAATACGCGCAGAATCGCTGGACCCCAGACAATCCCAACGCTCCCGGTCCACGCACCTTCAACCGCCAAGACGAATACTGGGTCGCGCCCCAGAACCCCAACACCTACTTCCTGCGCGATGCGTCGTTCATCCGTCTGAAGTCGGTCGAAGTGGGATACCATCTCCCCGCTCACCTGGCGGCGGGGTTGGGCGTGCACGACGTCCGAGTCTACGCTAGCGGATACAATCTCCTGCTGTGGGACCGGTTCGGGGTGGTGGATCCCGAGACGCGGGACAGCCAGGGTCAGTACTACCCGCAGCAGCGCGCGATCAATCTCGGCGCGTCCGTAACGTTCTGACGGGGACACCGAACATGAGACTCCATATCCGGATCACCAGGGCGGCGGTGCTGGTTCTCCTCGGGTTGACGGGTTGCACCGGGGTCATGGACCTCACCCCGAAGGATCAATTGCCGGAGGAGGCGGTCTTCGCAGACCCGAATCTCGCCCAGGCCTTCCTGAACGACATGTATCGGGGGCTGGGGCACGGTCTGTACGAGATCATGCTGGCCTCCATCACCGACGAAACGCACTTCATCCACAACTACGCCACGGAGCCGGTCGTCAAGTCGATCATCACCTCGAGCGACCGCGGCGCGATCGACGATGGCCGATTCGCGCACTTCAACTGGGGACCCACCTACTCTCGCATCCGGCAGACGAACGTGTTCCTGAGCCACATCGACAAGACCACGTTCGACGATGCCTGGAAGCACCGGATGAAGGGGGAAGCGTACTTCCTGAGGGCGTACTTCTACCACAACCTGATGCGGATGTACGGCGGCGTGCCACTCATCACGAAGGTCTACGGGCTGAACGAAGACTACCGGGTCGCCCGCAACACCTTCCAGGAGACGGTCGCCTTCATCGTGGCCAATGCCGACTCGGCGGCTGCGCTGCTGCCGCTCTCGTACAGCGGCGCCGACCTCGGCCGGGCGACGAAGGGGGCCGCGCTCGCGCTCAAGGCACGCGTGCTGCTGTACGCGGCGAGCGAGCTGTACAACGTGAACCCGAGCGGCAAGCCCGAAAACGGCTATACCACGGCGCAGGATCGCACGGCCCTCTGGAGGGCCGCGAAGGACGCGGCCAAGGCCGTGATGGATCTCGGCATCTACAGCCTGTTCCGCCCGAGCCCGGCGAACGCGCAGGAGGCCGCCAAGAACTACGGTGACCTGTTCCTGCAGACGATGAGCGAAGAAGTGATCCTGAGCCGTTTCTTCCTGTCGACTCGGGACGACGGCTACAATCCCGGCCTGCACAACGGTCCCAACGGCTTTCACACCTGGGGCGGGAACACCCCGATCCAGAACCTAGTCGACGACTATCGCATGTCCGACGGCTCGAAGTTCGACTGGAACAACCCGGTGGAGGCCGGGGCGCCGTACGCGAACCGCGACCCCCGTTTTTACGCCTCAATCGCCTACGACGGCGCCCCGTGGAGACCGCGTCCTGACGACGTGAAGGGCCTGGACCCCGTCGGCATCATCCAGACGTTCCGGCAGCTCGCCATCCGCAACGACTCAGGCAGGGTGACGGATGTGGTGCCCGGCCTTGACACCCGTGACAGCCCGGTCGAGAACTGGAACGGTGCCTACTCCGGCTACTACATCCGGAAATTCGTCGACCCGTCCATCAACGCGCAGTTCATCAAGGAGCAAGTCCCCTGGATCTTCTTCAGGTACGCTGAAGTGCTCCTCAACTACGCCGAGGCCTCGATCGAGCTCAATGAGCTGGCGGATGCCGTCAGCGCCCTGAACCAGATCCGGGTGCGCGCCGGCATGCCGGTGTTCTCGGCGGCGTTGGGCCAGGCCGCGCTGCGGGACGAGTACCGCAACGAGCGCCGCGTCGAGATGGCGTTCGAAGAGCAGCGCTTCTTCGACGTCCGACGCTGGATGATCGCGCCTCAACCGGAGAGCCAGCCCGCGCGCGGCATCAACATCTTCCTCGACGGGACCAGCCGGACAGACCGGACGACCTGGCGGAACTACCGCTACGCGATCGACACCGTCCAGGCGCGGGCGTGGAACGACAAGATGTACTTCATGCCGATTCGCCTGGATGAGCTGAACCGGAACAGCATGCTCAAGCAGAATCCGGGATACTGAGCTGAAGCGAGACTGCCGCGGGCTCATCGTCGCCGTCGTAATCGGCTGCGGGCGCGGCGCGCCGCCGCCGGAGCGCGCCGCCCCGGTTGCCACCGGTGCCGTGACCACCGTGGTTCCGACCGAGACGGACGCGCGCGTCGCTCGGGTGGAAGAGCTGCTGCGCGGGGTGCCGGGACTGGACGTGACCCGACTGTCCGACGGCAATTATCAGCTCCGCATCCGCGGCCACCGCAGCATCCGCGGGAACCCCGGCGACGACGACCCGCTGGTCGTCATCGACGGCATTCCCATCTCGCGCGAGGCGGTCGCCAGCGCGCTCGCCGCGCTCGCGCCCGGAGACGTCGCCCGGATCGAAGTGCTCAAAGATGCCGGGGCGGCGGGGATGTACGGCTCGCGCGGAGCCAACGGGGTGATCGTCATTACCACCAAGCGCGCCCGATAATAATGGACAGGAGGAGCGACATGATGACTCGAGTGATTCGGCTCGCCGCCACGGCGTCCCTCGCCGCCACCCTGCCGCTGGCGGCCCAACGCGTCGGCACGATCGAGATCGGGGCATTCGCACGCTACACCGATTTCGACAACAGCCTGGGGTTCGGGAACGCGATCGGCGTGGGGGGACGGGGCGCAGTGTACGTGCGGCCCGACTTCGCGCTCGAGCTGGACGTGTCCCGATCGACGAAGTACACCCCGGTGCACGCGCGGCTGGTCAGGGCGTTCGCGGCGGGCGCGCGCGCCGACGTGCTGCTCGGTGGGGGCTACGTACGCAACTCGTACGGCGGGGCGCTGGGCGTGAGCGACGGCGGGTTCTCCGCCCTCCTGGGACTGCGCTACCGCGTGGGCGAGCGTCTGTGGCTGCGGGCCGGA
This sequence comes from Gemmatimonadota bacterium, assembly GCA_003222155.1. GTDB lineage: Bacteria > Gemmatimonadota > Gemmatimonadetes > Gemmatimonadales > GWC2-71-9 > AG41. The sequence goes on from QHUU01000070.1 coordinate 29,753, forward strand.
TTCGACGCCGACGCCATGTTCTCGACCGACAGCCGGCGCAGCAATCCGCTTCCCTTCTACAGCGGGAACTGGGGCCTCCAGCTGGGCGCCACGCTGCGGCTCAACGGCGGCCGGGGCGGCGCGCAACCGTAAGGAGGCCGGGTCATGAGACGCCGTCCCTGCGCCTGGCTTATTCTGAGCGGGGCGCTCGTCGGAGGCGCACTGCGCGCCCAGGCCCCGACGGGTACGATCACGGGCCACGTGACCGATGCCCCGACCGCGCGCCCGGTGCTGGGCGTCCGGGTGACGGTGGTCGGCACGGACCGAGGCGTCGTCACGCGCGACGACGGCGGCTTCGTCCTGACGGACGTGCCGGAAGGTGCGCACCGCGTGCGGGCCACGAGAATCGGCTTCACCCCCCAGGAGCAGACGGTAGTCGTGGTCGCCGGGCAGTCGGTGACGGCGGATTTCACGCTGTCCACGGTCGCCGTCTCGCTGTCGGACGTCGTCGTGGTGGGCTATGGGACGCAGCGCCGGGCCGACCTCACGGGCGCCGTCGTGTCCGTGCCCCCCGACCAGGTCCAGAAGACCGCGGTGGTCAGCCTGCAGCAGGCGCTGCAGGGGAGCGTGCCGGGTGCGACGGTGACGCAGGGCGACGCGGCGCCGGGCGGCGCGATTTCCGTGCAGATCCGCGGCGCGACCTCGACCAGCGGCGATAACCAGCCGCTGTACGTGATCGACGGCGTGGCGGTCGGGACGGCCGGGGTCGACAAGTTCACCGTCGGGCCGTCGGAGCCGAGCTTCACCACCATGACCACCACCAATCCGCTGTCCACGCTCGCCCCCTCCGACATCGAATCGATCGACGTCCTGAAGGACGCCTCGGCCACCGCGATTTACGGCAGCCGCGGCGCGAACGGCGTGGTGATCATCACCACCAAGCGGGGCCAGCGCGGCCAGCCGGGGCAGATCACTTTCAGCTCCTCGACCGGGATGTCGACCGTGGTGCGCGAGCTCGACGTGTTGAACGCGCGCGACTACGCCACCTACGTGAACAAAGCCAACGTCAACGCGGGCCAGCAGGCGCCCTACGGCGGACGGACGGGGAGCATCGCCCCCGACAGCATCGCCCGGCTGTACGGCGCGGGCATCGACTGGCAACGCGCCATTTTCCGTACGGCGGCCACGCGCGACCTGCAGCTCGCCTTTTCGGGCGGGGACGGGAGCGGCAGCTATGCCGTGAGCGGCAATTACTTCGACCAGGACGGCGCGATCCGCGGCTCCGGTTTCGGGCGCGGGGGGGTGCGCGCCAACCTGGACCGCAAGCTCAACTCGATCGTGCGCATCTCGAGCAGCCTGGACGTCACGCGCTCCAAGGCCAACCTGGTGCGCTCGTCCGGCACCGAGGGCACGAGCGCCGAGGGGATCGTGCGGGGCGCGCTCCGCTACAGCCCGCTCCCGAACGAGGCGTACGACACCTCACGCCTTGCGATCGATCCGCGGGCCGAGAACCTGGCTCTGTCCGGCATCCTGGGCGCGAACCCGCTGCGCTACACCGACGAGGTGCACGAGAGCGAGACGGTGACGCGCGGCCTGGGCGGCCTCCGCATGTTCGCGCAGCTCCTGCCCTCCCTCTCGTTCGAGACGAGCATCGGGGCGAACTACGAGCGCAAGGGCGTCGACTCGTACTTCCCGCGCACCGTGTTCGAGGGCAGGAACAGCGACGGGCTCGCCATCGTGAGCGGCTCCGAGTACGTGAACCTGGTGCACGAAGACCTGGTGCGGTTCGACCGGGAGCTCGGCGCCGACCATCACCTCGACGCGGTCGCGGGCTTCACCTACGAGTGGGACCGCAGCAGCTGGAACAGAGACGAGGTGAGGAAATTCCCCGACGACATCCTCGGCTCGAGCGCGCTGCAGCGTGGGCTCGCGGTGTCGGCGCCGCTCAGCGGCGTCGCCGTGTGGAAGACGGCGTCGTACCTGGCGCGCGTGAACTACGGCTTCCGCGACCGCTATCTCGTCACCGGCACGCTGCGCTCCGACGGCTCCTCCAGGTTCGCCATCAACAACAAGTGGGCCACGTTCGCGTCGCTGGGACTGGCCTGGCGCGCCAAGCAGGAGCCCTTCCTGCGCGACGTCGCGTTCCTCACCGACTTGAAGCTGCGCGGCAGCTACGGGCAGTCGGGCAACCAGGCGATCGACACCTACCAGTCGCTCGCGAGCGTCCAATGCGGCACCACCGTGCTGGACGCGCAGCTCGTGTCGGCCTGCTACTTCGCGCGGCTCGCGAACCCGAACCTCGGGTGGGAAACGACCACCCAGTACGACGTGGGGCTCGACGTCTCGGCGTGGCAGAATCGCGTGACGCTGACGGCCGACCTGTATCGCAAGCGCACCGACGGCCTGCTGCAGAACGTGACCCAGGCCCCCAACACGGGCTATTCGAGCGCCTGGGTCAACTCCGGGCGCGTGACGAATCTGGGGCTCGAGCTCGCGGCGGACGTCCGCATCCTCAGCGGCGCGGCGGGCGGCCCCGCCTGGACGGTTTCGGCCAACATCGCCGGCAACCGGAACCGCATCGTGAGCCTCGGCGCCACGCAGCAGCAGTTCTCCGATCGACTGGGGGCGGGTGGGGGGCTCGAGGTGAACCCCTTCATCCAGAAGCCGGGCCTGCCGATCGGCACCATCTGGGGCTACCAGACCGACGGGATCTTCCGGGACACGGCCGCGGTCAACGCCTACAAGAGCGTGCAGCCCGACGCCCAGCTGGGCGACTATCGCTACAAGGATCTGAACGGCGACGGACACTTGACCGACGCCGACAAGACGATGATCGGCAACGTGAATCCCGACTACGTCTTTGGCATCACCAACCGCGTCACATTCGGTCGCTTCGATTTCAGCGCCCTGATCCAGGGAGTGCACGGAAACAACATCCTCAACGCCAACCGGCTCCAGTTCCTCGCGCTCGACGGCTTCGGCGGCAACATTCCGCTGGAGTACTACCGGAACGCTTTCGATCCCGTGACGAACCCCAACGGCAAGTACCCCATGGTCACCGCCAACCGTGTCGGCGTGGGGCGATTCTCCGATGCCTTCGTGGAGGACGGGAGCTACATCCGGCTCAAGAACGTGCAGCTCGGCTACGAGCTGCCGCCCAGGGTCGTTCCCGGGGCGCAGGCCGCCCGGGTTTATGTCAGCGCGATCAATCTGCTCACGAGCACCGACTATACGGGCTACGACCCCGAGGTCAGCGCCTTCAGCACGACCGCCATGCGCGGCGTGGACCTGGGAAGCTACCCGCAGTCGCGCCTGCTCACCTTCGGCATGACCTTGACCTTCTGAAAGGAGGCACGCCATGAATCGAGCTCGTCGCGGCTGGTTGGCACTGCTGGCGTCGGCGTGCCTCTGCAGCGGCGCCGCGGGGTGTCACGATCTGTTCAATCTCGACGAGCATCCGCAGACCTTCGTCGACCCCGCGAGCTACTTCAAGACCGGCGACCAGGCCATCGCGGCGGTGAACGGCATCTACGCGCCGCTGATGACCTGGGACGATTGGATCGATCCGGCCTGGCAGGAAGTGACCTGCGAAGGTCCGGACATCTTCTGCCCCGACTGGTGGGCGTTCGGTCGCCTGGGCGCAAAGACCGGCACGTGGTTCGCCGGCCGCACGTGGACCGCGAACTACCAGGTGATCCGCCGCGCCAACGACGTCCTGGGTCAGCTGGACCACGTGAGCCTCGACCCGGCCCTCGAGGAGCGCCTGCGGGGCGAGGCGCATTTCCTCCGCGGCTACGCCTATTTCGAGCTGGTCCGGCGCTACGGCGCCGTCCCGCTGCGGCTCACGCCGTACGTCCCCGACGGCACCTACGGCGACGCGCCGCGGGTGCCGATCGCGCAGGTGTATCCCGCGATCGTGAACGACCTGAAGGCCGCCACCCAGGAGCTGCCGCCCGATTTCGCGTCGCACACATACTCGAGCGCGGACCGCGGCCGCCCCACCGCGTTCTCGGCCTGGGGTCTCCTCGCCAAGGTCTACCTCACGATGGCCGGGGCGGAGCTCGTGGGAACGCCGCTGGCCGCCGCCAAGCAGCAGTACGCCGATTCCGCGCGCCTGGCCGCGCAGCAGGTGATGCAGAGCGGCTGGATCACGCTCGAGCCCAGCTACATGCGGTTGTTCGACGGGCAGCAGCAGATCAACAGCAACGAGATCCTGTTCCAGATCGGCGCGACGCACCAGGAGAACACCGGTCCCGAGATCGCCACGTTCTTCAACCCGCACGACTACTCCACGGCGGGCGGCGGCGGGGGCGGCTTCCTGAGCATGCGGCAGGTCTTCTACTCGACCTTCGACACCCTGGACCGGCGGATCGCCCCCGGCTACGCGATCTTCGCGGGGTGGAAGGAATCGTCGTCGTCCGCCGACCCCGGGACGCCCGCCTGGTACCAGGGCGCGGTTCCGGACAGCATCAGGATCGCAGTCGCAGCCGACAGTCAGATCGGCTGGACCTGGACCGAATTGTGTGAGACCGTCGGCGCGAACGCCTACTTCAACCGTAGCACGCGCACGGTGGTGCAGATCTCGCCACGCATCTACACGATGAAGTACATCGACCGCACCGCCCTCACCAAGAGCCAGAACGAGACGAACCCGATCATCCTGCGGTACGCGGACGTGCTGCTGGTGTTCGCCGAAGCCGAGAACGAAGCGAGCGGGCCGACGGCGGCCGCGTATGACGCGATCAATCGGGTCCGCACCCGCTCCAACGTGCCCAACCTGACACTCGGCCTGTCGCAGGCGCAGTTCCGCGACTCGGTGTGGCTGGAGCGCCGGCACGAGCTGTATGGGGAGTTCCAGGAATGGTTCGACCTGAAGCGCCAGGGCCGCTGGCTCGACATCATGAACGACCGCATCCCCGCCTACCCGGGCGGCACCGCGCCCAGCGCGTCGGTGTGCCGGCCGCGCCAGGCGTATCAGATGCTCCTGCCGATCCCCGATGCCGAGATCGGCGCGAACCGGCTCATGACCCAGAATCCCGGCTACTGAGCCGGGTCGCTTCACGATGCAGACCGGCCGTCCAGCGCTCCGGGCTCTCCTGGTGGTCGCCGCGGTGGCGGCCTGTCACGGCAATTCCGCCGGCGTGCAGGTCCCTCCCGCTCCCACGCCCGCCCCCGCCGTGCGCGTGCAGGGGAACGGGCTCGTCGACACGGCCGGCCGCCCGGTGCGGCTGCGTGGTGTGAACCGCTCCGGCGCCGAATACGCGTGCGCGCAAGGGTGGGGCATCTTCGATGGCCCGTCCGACTCGGCCTCCGTGAGCGCGATCGCGTCCTGGCGGGCGAACGTGGTACGGCTGCCGCTCAACGAGACCTGCTGGCTCGGGATCAACGGCGTGACGGCCGCGTACGCGGGAGCGAACTATCAAGCGGCGATCGCCGACTATGTCGGAAGGCTCAACCGCGCCGGCCTGGTGGTGATCCTCGACCTGCATTGGACCGCCGCGGACACGGCCAAGGCGCTCGCGCAGGCCCCGATGCCGAATCGCGACCACACGCCGGAATTCTGGCGCCAGGTGGCCACGGCATACGGGCACAACAACGCGGTGGTCTTCGATCTGTTCAACGAGCCGTTCCCGGACAGCAACACGGACTCGCCGGAGGCGTGGCGCTGCTGGCGCGACGGCGGCACGTGCCGCGGGATGAGCTTCCAGGCTGCGGGAATGCAGGAGCTCGTGAGCGCGGTGCGCGGCACCGGCGCCACCAACGTGATCATGCTCGGCGGCGTGCAGTACGCCGCCACCCTGTCGCAGTGGCTCGCCAACCAGCCGACCGATCCTGTGAACAACCTGGCCGCCTCCTGGCACGTGTACAATTTCAGCTGGTGCCATGTGAAAAGCTGTTGGGACGGCCAGGCTGCCCCCGTCGCCCAGCGCGTGCCACTGGTGCTCGGCGAACTGGGGCAGAACGACCGCGGCCGTACCTTTGTAGACTCGCTGATGGACTGGATGGACGCGCGCGGCGGCAGCTATCTCGCCTGGACCTGGGATGTGTGGAAGTCGGTCTGGGACCTGATCCAGAGCTACGACGGAACACCTACGGCGTATGGGGCGGTGTTCAAAGGGCGCTTTGCCTCGTAGCGCCGCCGCGTCGCTCGCCACGCTGCTGCTCGCGTGCCAGGCGGGCGGGCCGCCGGAGCCGCGGGGGCCTGCTCCGATCGATCCCGGCGCCACCGCGGAAACGCGGGCGTTGTTCGCGAATTTGCGGCGCCTGACGGGCAAGGGCGTGCTCTTCGGCCATCAGGATGACCTGGCGTACGGTGTGCAATGGTCCAACCAGCCGGGACGCTCCGACGTGAAGGAGACGGCGGGATCCTACCCCGCCGTGTACGGCTGGGACGTGGGCGGACTCGAGGCGGACGCGGGGGCGAACCTCGACGCCGTCGCGTTCGAGCGGCAGCGCGGCTGGATCGTCGAGGGGTTTCGACGCGGCGGCGTGATCACCCTCAGCTGGCACATGCGGAATCCGGTCACTGGGGGCAACGCGTGGGACACGATCCGGGCCGTGCCGGCGATGCTCCCGGGCGGGGTGCAGCACGAGCATTATCGACAGTGGCTCGACCGCTTTGCAGACTATGTCAACAGTCTGCGTGCGCCGGTCCTCGTGCCCATGATCTTCCGGCCGTTCCACGAGACGAGCGGCGGCTGGTTCTGGTGGGGTGCGCGGCATGCGACGCCGGACGAGTACAAGCAACTGTGGCGCTTCACGGTCGAGTATCTGCGCGACCGCCGGGGCATGCACAACCTGCTGTGGGCCTATTCGACCGACGTGTTCGACTCGAAGCAGGCGTACCTGGAGCGCTATCCGGGCGACGCATACGTCGACGTGCTCGGCTTCGACGACTACCAGAGCGTGCGCTCGCCGGCGACGCGGGCCGTGTTCGCGCGGCGTCTCAGAGACGTCGTCGAGCTGGCGGAGGCTCGGGGGAAGATTGCCGCGCTCACCGAGACCGGCGTCGAGGGCGTCCCGGATTCGTTGTGGTGGACGGGCACATTGCTCGCCGGCATCGAGAGCGACTCCGTGGCGCGGCGCATCGCGTGGGTGCTGGTGTGGCGCAATGCGACGTTCGAACGCGAGCACCGCTACCATTTCTTCGCCCCGTATCCGGGGCAGGCCAGCGCCGCGGATTTCGTGCGCTTCGCCAAGGACCCGCTGGTGCTGTTGGAGAACGAGCTGCCCGACCTGTATCATCTCGAACGTCCGTGAAAAAGCAGATGCTTCGGCCCTCTCCAATGTCATTCTTTTCTTCTTTTCTTACACAAGGCGCGCGAGCGAAGGACCTGCTGTTCTCGCCGCCTTCACCGAAAAGTCGGTCACAGTCTGGCTCGCGTCGCGCAGTAGAAAAATCGGGAGCTGACTCCGGGAGGTTGACATGACAGCGAATACCGATGACCTGGACCGGCGCGAGGCGCTGAAGCTGATCGCCGGCGGGCTCGGCCTTAGCGCCCTGAGCGGGACCGCATCCTGCGCTCCGACCGTGCGCGCTGCGTCCGCCCAGCCCCGGCTCCAGGCCGGACCCGCACCCGAGCGCTTCTTCGCCGCCCCGCCGATCGACCCGGTGCGGATCGGCTTCGTCGGCGTGGGCGGACAGGGGAGCGCCCACGTGCGCAACCTGCTGCGCGTCGAGGGATGCGTGATCAAGGCCGTGGACGACATCGTGCCCGAGAAGGTGACCCGCATCCAGGACCTGGTCGAGCAGGCGGGCTTCCCACGTCCGGCGGGCTACTCCCGCAGCCCCACGGACTTCGTCCGCATGTGCGAACAGGAGGACCTGGATCTGGTCTTCAACGCCACGCCGTGGGAGTGGCACGTCCCGATCTGCCTCGCGGCGATGCGCAACGGCAAGCACGCCGCCACCGAGGTGCCGGCGGCTTACACGGTCGAGGACTGCTGGGCCCTGGTGGAGCACGCGGAGAAGTACAGTAAGCACTGCATCATGATGGAGAACTGCACGTACGGGCGGATGGAGATGATGGTGTTCAACATGGTCCGTCAGGGCGTGTTCGGGGAGATCCTGCACGGCGAAGGCGGGTACCTGCACGACCTGCGATCCGTGAAATTCAGCCCCGAAGGCGAGGGGCTGTGGCGCCGCGCCCATTCGACGCAGCGGAATGGCAACCTCTACCCCACGCACGGTCTCGGGCCCGTGGCCAACTGTATGGACATCAACCGGGGCGACCGGTTCGCGTCGTTAGTCTCGATGAGCAGTCCCTCCCGCGGACTGCAGCTGTACGCCCGTGAGCACTTTGCGGAGGGCGCGCCGCAGCGGCAGGAACGCTACGTTCTGGGCGACGTGAACGTCAGTTTGATCGAGACCGCAAACGGGCGAACGATCTGCGTGAGTCACGACACGAACCTGCCGCGGCCCTACAGCCGGGTCCACGTGGTCCAGGGCACCCGCGGTCTGTTCCAGGGCTACCCGGATCGCGTCTACATCGAGGGGCGGAGCAAGCCGGACGAGTGGGACCCGGCGGACGCGTACCTGGCCGAGTTCGATCACCCCCTGTGGAAGCAAATGGAGGAGAAGAGCCGGGGCGCCGGGCATGGGGGCATGGACTACCTCGAGGACTACCGGCTCATCAAGTGCCTGCGCGAAGGCGTGCCCACCGACATGAACGTGTACGACGCGGTGGCCCTCAGCGCCGTCACGCCGCTCTCCGAGTGGTCGGTGGCGAACGGCGGCCGGCCGATCGACTTCCCCGACTTCACGCGCGGCCGCTGGAAGACCTGGCCGCGGTTGGGGATCGTCACGGCGTGACCGACTCGGCACCGCGCGCGCTGGTAACCGGTGGAGCGGGCTTCATCGGCTCCCATCTCGTCGATCGCCTGCTGGCGGACGGCCGCCGGGTGTGCGTGGTGGACGATCTGTCCACGGGATCCGCCGGCAACGTTCCGTCCGATGTTCGGTTCCAGCGAGTCGACGTCTGCGATCTGGCCTCGCTCGGTGAAGTCTTCGCCGCGTTCCGGCCGGACGTCGTGTTCCACGCGGCGGCGCAGACGGACGTGCGCCGGTCGACGCGGGAGCCGGACTTCGACGCGCGGGTGAACGTGCTGGGCGGCCTGAACGTGTTGCGCGCGGCCGCCGCCGTCGGAGCGCGACGTATCGTCTACGCGTCGTCGGCCGCCGTGTACGGCGATCCTGAGCGGCTGCCCGTGTCCGAAGCCGATCCCACACGTCCGATTTCCGACTATGGCGCGAGCAAGCTCGCATTCGAGCATTATCTCGGCGCCCACGCGGCGCGCGGGCTGATCGAGCACGCGGTGCTGCGCTATGCCAACGTGTACGGTCCAGGACAGCGGGCCGATGGGGAGGCCGGAGTCGTGGCGATCTTCGCGCGACAGATGCTCGCCGGCGAGCCGGTGGCGATCTTCGGCGACGGCAGGAAGACACGCGACTACGTGTACGTGAGCGACGTCGTGGAGGCGACCATTCGGGCGGCCGCCGGACCCTCGGGCGTCGTCGCCAACATCGGGTGGGGGCGGGAGATCTCAGACCTCGAGCTGTTTCGCGCCGTGGCGGCGGCCACAGGATACGCCAAGGGGCCCACCCACGCCGCGGACCGGCGGGGCGACATCGCGCGGATCTCGCTCGACCCCGCGGTGGCGCGGCGAACCTGGGACTGGCGTCCATCCGTGCCGCTAGGGGACGGCGTGCGACGGGTGGTGGAGGCAACGAAGGCCAAGCCCGAGCTCGCGAGGTAGGCCATGGGCGCGCCGGCACTTGTCGTCCTCGCGGCCGGAGTCGGCAGCCGTTATGGCGGGCCGAAGCAGATCGAGCCCGTCGGGCCGGGCGGAGCCACGCTGCTCGACTATTCCGTCTACGACGCGCGGCGCGCGGGCTTCGAAGCGGTCGTCGTGGTCACCCGACCGGAGCTCGCGGCGGCGTTCGAGCGGATCGGTGCGACGGTCGCACTCCAGCGACTCGACGATGTGCCCGGACCGGTACCGGCCGGACGCACGAAACCGTGGGGCACGGGCCACGCGGTGCTGGCGGCGGCCTCCCACGTCAGCGGTCCGTTCGCCGTGGTGAACGCGGACGACTTCTACGGCCGCGACGGGTTCACGCGGGCGGCGGAGTTCCTGGCGGCGCGGCCCGCGGGCGAATCGCCCGGGACGTTCGCCATTATCGCGTACCCGCTGCGCGACACGCTCAGCGCCGCCGGCGGCGTGAACCGGGCGGTCTGCCGCGCCGATGGGGAGGGGTGGCTCGAGTCCATGGAGGAAGTCGTGGACATCCGGCATCTGGGAGATGGCACGTATGAAGGCACCGATGCCCGCGGCCGGCCGGTGCGGCTCGCGGGGGACGCGCTCGTCTCGATGAACCTGTGGGCCTTCACACCCGCAGTGTTCGCTCTGCTGCGGCGCGGACTCGCGGAGTTCCTGTGCCGGGCCGATGCCGGGCGGAGCGAGTTCCTGATCTCCCACGGGATCCGGGACGCGGTGCGCCGGGGCGAGGCGCGGGTGCGGCTGCTGGACACGCAGGGCAAGTGGCTCGGCGTGACGCACCCGGACGACCGCCCGCGCGTCGCGGCGGCGCTGAGCCAGCTCGTGGCCGCGGGCGAGTACCCGGAGCGGCTCTGGGGATGAAACTCGACACCCTCGATTGGATCGTGCTGGCGCTCTACGGCGTCGTCTGCGTCGCCATCGGCCTGGCCGTGGTGCGCCGCGCCGGTCAAGGCCGCCAGGAGTTCTTCCTCTCCGGGCGCCGGCTGTCGTGGTGGCTCCTGGGCGTGTCGCTCGTGGCCACGACGTTCTCGACCGACACGCCCAACCTCGTCACCGATCTCGTGCGCACCGGCGGCGTGAGCCAAAACTGGGTCTGGTGGGCCTTCGCGGTCACGGGAATGTGCACCGTGTTCTTCTACGCCAAGCTGTGGCGGCGCTCCGCGGCCCTCACCGACATCGCGTTCTACGAGGTCCGCTACTCCGGCAAGCCGGCGGCTTTTCTCCGGGGGTTCCGAGCGATCTACCTGGGCGTGTTCTTCAACGTGATGATCATGGCCTCGGTCAATCTCTCCGCGACCAAGATCGCGGGCGTGATGCTCGACTGGGATCGCCACACGGCGGTGCTCATCGGCGGCGCCGTCACCGTGCTGTACGCGGCCAGCTCCGGGCTGTCGGGAGTCGTCTTGACCGATTTCGTCCAGTTCCTGATCGCGATGGTCGGGTCCGTGACGGCGGCCGTCGTGGCGCTCGGGCTGCCCCAAGTCGGCGGCCTGTCGGGGTTGTTCGCCCACCCCGCGGTGGTCGCGCGCCTGTCGCTCCTGCCCGACTTCTCCGATTGGAGCACGGCGGCCGCCGTCCTGCTCGTGCCGCTCGCGGTGCAGTGGTGGAGCACGTGGTATCCCGGCGCCGAGCCGGGAGGTGGGGGTTACGTGGCGCAGCGCATGCTCGCCGCGCCCACCGAGCGCGACGCCATGCGCACGACCCTGCTGTTCAACGTGCTGCATTACGCCGTGCGGCCCTGGCCGTGGATCATCGTGGCGCTGGCGTCCCTCATCGTCTATCCCGACCTCGCCTCCATCGCCGCTCGGTTCCCGCGGATCGACCCGGCGATCGTGCGGAACGACCTGGCCTACTCCGCGATGCTCGTGTATCTCCCGCACGGGCTCCTCGGCCTGATGATCGCCTCGCTCGCGGCGGCGTACATGTCCACCATCAGTACTCACCTCAACTGGGGGGCCTCATACGCGGTGGAGGACTGCTACCGCCGGTTCGTCGCGCCCCACAAGGACGAGCGTCACTACGTGCGGGTGGGGCGCGGCGTCACGGTGGGGCTCATCGCCCTCGCGTCGGCCCTGTCGCTTTGGCTCCACAACTCCTACCAGGCGTTCCAGATCTTGCTCCAGATCGGCGCCGGGACCGGACTGATCTTCCTCCTGCGCTGGTTCTGGTGGCGGATCAACGCGTGGAGCGAGATCGCCGGCATGGCGATCTCGTTCGTGGTCGCCGTGTACTTCCAGTTCGTGCACACGGCGCTCGGGCTCGCGCCGCTCGCCCCCACGCTCCAGCTCGTGACCGGGGTCGCGATCACCACCGTCGGGTGGCTGGCCGTGACGTTCGCGACGCCGCCCACCGACCGCGCCACTCTCCAGACGTTTTATGACCGCATTCGACCCGTGGGCCCGGGCTGGAGCCGCGCCGTGACGACCGGGCCGGCGACCCCTGGGGAAAGCGTGACCGCCGCCTTCCTGTGCTGGTTCCTGGGCTGCGTCGTCATCTACGCGGCGCTGTTCGGCACGGGATACCTGTTGTACGGGAAGCCGCTGCCCGGGATCGTGTGCCTGGTGGGCGCGGGCGCGGCGGGGTGGGGGCTGTTCCGGGCACTGCCGCGGGTCGGGTTCGAGTGATTTGGGGGTTGGGACGGGGCTGCCCCGTTATAGGAGTGTGCACCCCGAGGACGAGCGTCTCTATCTCCTGTTGGACCGCTACCTGGCCGGCGAGGCGTCGGCCAGAGACGCGGAGGCCGTGCAGGAGTGGCTCGCGGATGACCCCGAGCACGCCCTGCTCCTGGACGATCTGCGGCTCATCAAGCGTGTCATAGCCGACAAAGCACCGCCCAGCAGCACCGATGCCGCCTGGGCCAAGGCGGTCGCAGCGCTCGAGGTCGCCCGTGCCCCGGAGCCGCGCGTGTCGCGACGGCTGCTCGTGGCGGCGCTTGCCGCCGCGGCGGTCGTCATCGCGCTGATCGGCGGAAAGGGCTTGCTGCGGCGGGCGCCCGAGTGGAGTGAGCACGCCACCGCCGCCGCGCAGCGCGCGGTCATCCGGCTGCGCGACGGCACGCAGGTCACCCTCGCGCCCCAGAGTCGCCTGCGCTACCCGGCCGACTACGGCAGAGCGCACCGCGAGTTGTATCTCGACGGCGAAGCGTATTTCCAGGTCGCACCCGATTCGCAGCGTCCGCTCCGCGTCCACACCGCCGCGAGCGTCACCGAGGATCTGGGGACCGCGTTTGTGGTTCGGGCGTATGCCGATCAGGTCGCGACCGAAGTGGTAGTGGCCGAAGGGCGCGTGACGCTCTCGCAGGCCGATACGACCGCGGCTTCGCGCACGCGCTCGCTGGTGCTCGGGGCCCGGGACCTGGGGCGGCTCGATCCGAGCGGTGTCGCCACATTGCGACGTGGGGTCGACGTCGGGCGGCAGCTCGCGTGGACCAGGGGCGTGCTCGCGTTCGACGGCACACCGCTCGGTGATGTGGTGCACACGCTCGAACGGTGGTACAACGTCGAGATCCGGCTGGCCGACAGTGCCCTCGCTGCGCGCCGGCTCACGGCGACTTTCCAGAACGAATCGATCGATCTGGTGCTTCAACGGATTGCATTGACCGTCGGCCTGCGTGTCGAGCGCGCTGACGGATCCGTCATCTTGCTCCGGAACGGTAGGTGACCATGATGCTCATGTACCGCGTGGCGTCGTCTGCTCTCGTGCTCGCGTTGGCGATGACGGTGGTCCCGCACGGCGCCACCGCGCAATACGCGGGCGACCCGACCCAACCCCGAGCCCCGCGATTCCTCCTGGCCATGGCCGAGCGCTCCAAGCCGGTGCCGGTCGATCTGGCGCGATCGGCGGTGTTACGGCGGCGGCTCTCGCTCGCGTTCGACGGCGCCACGCTCAAGCAGGCGCTGGCGGAGATCTCCCGGCAAGCGGGACTGAGCCTGGTCTATGCCGACGACGTGTTGCCGGCCGGGGCGCTGGTGAACCTGCGCGCGGGCCGCATCACGGTAGCGGCGGCGCTGACGGACGTGCTGCTCGACGCTGGCGTCGACATCGTGTTCACGCCGGAGGGAAGGGCCACGCT